>NZ_JBFBAV010000021.1:0-114364 GCF_040689505.1 Streptomyces sp. NPDC051211 | reverse complement strand
GGGGCTGGAGGGGGGCTCCAGCCCCGCCGGCGTTTGAGGCGCGGGGGTCCGGGGGCCGGCCCCCGGCAACGGCGCCGCACCCGACCGGGCACCTCCAGCCCCGCCGGGCACCTCCCCCGCCGTGCCCTTACGGCTGGGTTGCCGCAGGCAACTCCAGCCCCGCCGGCGATTGAGGCGCGGGGGCCCGGGGGCTGGCCCCCGGCAACGACGCCGCACCAGGACCCGCTGCGAAGCCGAGGCGGGGGTGGGGGGCCGCTGCGCGGAGCCTTTCCCCTACCCGCCCCTTCCCGAACTGGGGCTCCGCCCCAGACCCCGCTCCTCAAACGCCGGAGGGGCTGGAAATGCCAAACCCCGGCGGGGCTGGGGTGGGCGCCCGGCGGAGCCCGGACCCCGTGCCTCAAACGCGGCGGGGCTGGAAATGCCAAGCCTCGGCGAGGCTGGGGTGGGCAGGGGCTGGGGTGGTACCGCCCGGCGGGAGTGGGTGGGTGCACGTCCCGCGGAGCTGGAAGGAGCCGGCGGGGCTGGGAATGCTGCGTGGCATCCCAGCCCGGCCGGGTTATGCGCGGATCAGGGTGAGGATTTCGTCGCGGATGGTGGCGAGGGTGGCGGGGTCGCGGGCCTCGACGTTCAGGCGGAGGAGGGGTTCCGTGTTGGAGGCGCGGACGTTGAACCACCAGTCCTCGGCGGTCACCGTCAGGCCGTCCAGCTCGTCCAGGGTGACGTCCGCACGCGCTCCGTACGTCTCCTTGACCGCGGCCAGGCGGCCGGCCTGGTCGGCGACCGTGGAGTTGATCTCGCCGGAGCCGGTGTAGCGCTCGTAGGAGGAGACCAGGGAGGAGAGGGGGCCGGGCTGGGAGCCGAGGGCCGCCAGGACGTGGAGCGCGGCCAGCATGCCGGTGTCCGCGTTCCAGAAGTCCTTGAAGTAGTAGTGCGCCGAGTGCTCGCCGCCGAAGATCGCCCCGGTCTTCGCCATCTCCTCCTTGATGAAGGAGTGGCCGACCCGGGTGCGGACCGGGGTCCCGCCGTGTTCGCGGACCACCTCGGGGACGGACCAGGAGGTGATCAGGTTGTGGATGACGGTGCCGGTGCCGCCGTGGCGGGCCAGTTCTCGGGCCGCGACCAGGGCGGTGATCGCGGACGGGGAGACGCCCTCGCCGCGCTCGTCGACGATGAAGCAGCGGTCGGCGTCGCCGTCGAAGGCGATGCCCAGGTCGGCTCCCTCGGCCCGGACCCGGGCCTGGAGGTCCACGATGTTCTTCGGGTCGAGGGGGTTCGCCTCGTGGTTCGGGAAGGTGCCGTCCAGCTCGAAGTACATGGGGGTGAGGGAGAGCGGGAGGCCGTCGAAGACCGTGGGGACGGTGTGGCCGCCCATGCCGTTGCCCGCGTCCACGACCACCTTCAGCGGGCGGATGCCGGTCAGGTCGACCAGGCCGCGCAGGTGGGCCGCGTAGTCGGCGAGGGTGTCCCGCTCGGTGACGGTGCCGGGGGTGGCGGCCGCGGCGGGGCCGCCGGTCTCCGACCACTTCTCCACCAGGGTGCGGATCTCGGAGAGGCCGGTGTCCTGGCCGACCGGGGCCGCGCCGGCCCGGCACAGCTTGATGCCGTTGTACTGGGCCGGGTTGTGCGAGGCGGTGAACATCGCGCCCGGCAGGTTCAGCGAGCCGGAGGCGAAGTACAGCTGGTCCGTGGAGCAGAGCCCGATGAGGGTGACGTCCGCCCCGCGGGCCGCGGCGCCGCGCGCGAAGGCGGCGGACAGGCCGGGCGAGGAGGGGCGCATGTCATGGCCGATGACGATCGCGGTGGCGTCGGTGACCTCGACGAAGGCCGCGCCGAACAGCTCCGCCAAGGTCTCGTCCCATTGGTCCGGGACGACTCCGCGTACGTCGTAGGCCTTGACGATGTTCGAAAGATCAGCAGCCACTGCCTGCCCTCCTTAGGTCCTGTGCGGTCGGAACAACCTACCTTGCGCGGGCGGAAGGGTTCAGCGGCGCGAAAGCGTCAGGAATCAGGCGAGCGCAGTACGCGCAAGTGGCCGCGGCGTGTCTCGTTGCCTCCGCCGCCGGTTCCCTTGCCGCCGCCCGCCCGGGCCGCGCGGTCCTGCGGCCGGGCGGCCTCGCGCACGGCGTTGGCCAGGGCTTCGAGGTCGTCCCCGCTGGGACGGGACGGCGCGGAACCGTCGGACAGGCGTACGACTTCCCAGCCGCGCGGGGCGGTCAGGCGCTCCGAGTGCTCGGCGCACAGGTCGTAGCAGTGGGGTTCGGCGTAGGTGGCGAGCGGGCCGAGAACTGCGGTCGAGTCGGCGTAGACGTACGTCAGTGTTGCGACGGCAGGGCGGCCGCACGCGGTGCGCGAACAGCGACGTACAAGGCTCACGACGTTGGACGGTACCTCACTCTTGACCGGGCCGCGACGACTCTCCGGCAGCTCACTCCCCCGTGTCGTGGCGTGATCTCGACCATAGTCGGCAAGGATCCCGCCAATCGGCGTGACGGAGCCGGTCGATTCCCTGGCCCGAACGTTCAGGCAGCGTTCAGGCTGTGACATCCCGCCGGGTCGGGACGGGCACCGGGCCGGGGGGTCCGGTGAGGGCTACCCTGCCTGGGTGATGGACAGTTCTGTGCCGCCGCCCAGCCCTCCCGGTCCGCCCGGTCCGCCCAGCCCTCCCGGTCCGCCCGCTCCGCCGAGCGCCTCCGGCCCGCAGGAGCCCCGGACCCGCCGCCGCGACCGGCACGGCCGGGGGATGCGGGGGCCGGTGGCCCCGCCGCAGGTCCCGCTGTCGGCCAGCCGCGCGGAGCTCTTCGGGGACCTCGTGCAGGACTCGGTCGAGCGGCTGGAGCGGCGCTGGCCGCAGCTGACCGAGGTGGAGTTCGTGGTCGCGGAGGTGCCGGGGGCGCCGGGCGGCGCCGACACCGGGTGGAACGACGAGGCCGTGCCGCTGGGCGGGTACGTGGAGCCCCGCGAGGGCCGGCCGGCCCGGATCCTGGTGTACCGGCGGCCGGTGGAGATCCGTACGAAGAACCGCGACGAGCGGGCCCTGCTGGTGCACGAGATCGTGGTGGAGCAGGTGGCGGAGCTGCTCGGGCTGTCCCCCGAGACGGTGGATCCCCGGTACGGGCAGGACTAGTCCGAGAGGACGCGCAGGTCCTGGACCGCCTTCGGGACCGGGACCGTGCCGTGGTCGTCGGTGAGGGGCTGGACCGTGAAGAACGGCAGGCCCTCGTGCGGCAGCGACAGGGTGCGGGCCGCGTGCACCGGTCCGCCGGACAGGGTTTCCACGGTCAGCGCGTACGAGCCCTTGCCGCCCGCGCCGGGCACCGGCGGCGGGGCCACCGCCAGGGTGGTGCCCGCCTTCACCGTGTACTCCTGGCTTGCGGGTTCGCCGCCCTGGGTGCCGGGCGAGGCGGTGACCTTGACCTTGGCGTCCGCGCCGACGGCGGTGAGGGAGAGGGTGGTGGCGCCCTGGTCGGTGCGGTTGTCCGCGTTGGTCGCCCGCGCGCCCACCGGGCCGGCCGCCGGGATGAAGCCCAGTTCCTGCTTGGCGCCACTGCCGCGGACCACCCGCAGCGCGGCCACCACCGGTACGGCCTTCTTGGGTTCGGCGGGGGTCAGCACCAGGGAGCCGGGTTCGCCCCGGGTCAGGTCCTTCAGGTCGAGGGAGGCGGTCATCCCCGCCTTCACGTGCAGCTGTTCGTTGCCGGCCGGGGTGATGGAGCCGCCGGGTCCGGCGAGCTGGAGGCGGAGGTCGGCGTCCTCCTCGCCGGGGGCGTGCGCGACCAGCCGGACGGAGGTGGCGTCGGCGGGGATGCCGGGCAGCACGAGGGAGCCGGCGGGGATGGTGGAGGCGGGCAGCCAGTCGGATCCGACCCCGTCCTCCAGGACCTGCACGGAGGCCCCGATCCGGCCCGAACGGGTCGTCACATGGGCGGTGGTGTCGGCCAGCTGCTCCGAGCTCAGCGTGTTCAGCAGGACCGGTACCGAGGACTTGGGGCCGATCTTGATGTTCTCGCCGGTGCCCGGGTCCGACTTGGCCCGGCCTTCCGGTCCGAACAGCTCGATGTCCACCACGGCCGGGGTGTCGTCGGCGTTGGTGAGGTGGACGTAGTCCTGCCGGCCCTTGGCGGTGCTGGTGCCCGGGAACCAGAACTCGGTGCCGGGCGCGGTGCAGGCGAGGCCGAGCAGGCCGCGTGCCTGGCCCACCGACACCTTGGTGGTCTGCTGGGCGGTCCAGCCGGGGGCGAGTGCCCCGTCGGCCGTGCCGGTCAGCGCCGGGCCCGCGCCGGAGGCGGTGGCCCCGGCCGGTTTGCCCGGCTCCTTCAGCTCCAGGACCTGCTTCTGGTCCTTGCCGGCGCCGGCAAGGCGGGCGGTGCCCTGGCCGGAGGTGCCGCCGGCCGGGGTGAGGGAGGTGTAGGCGGTCTCGGCGATGTCCGAGGAGGACGGTGCCGGGCACACTAGGACGGACCGTTCCACGGGCTGCCGGGCCGCGGCCGTCTGCGGGCCCACGGCGGCCGGGGCGTCGGGCGCGGTGACGGTGGCGACGCCGGTGAGGGCGGCGAGCGCGGCGACCGCGGCCGCGAGGGTCAGGGGTGCGCGCTTCACTGCTGGGGGCTCCCGTCCGGACGCGGCTGCGGGTGGCCGACCGGCTGTCCGTAGGCGTCGTACTGCTGCTCGTACTGCTGGGTGTACTGCTGGTCGTACTGCTGCGGGTACGGGTACGGCTGCTGCGGGTAGGCCTCGTAGGGCTGCTGCGCGGGCTGCTGCGGGTACTGCTCGTACGGGTATCCCTGCTCGTCGTAGGCGGGCTGCTCCCGGTACCCGTACGCGAGGTCGTCCGCCGGGTAGGGCACCTGGGCCGGGATCTCCGCGTACGGATCGGCCTGGACCGGGGCGGTGTGCTCGGACTCCTTCTCCGGCTCGGTCTCCGCCGCGGCCCGCAGGCGGCGGGCGCGGCGGCCCTCGCCGGCCTCGGCGGCGCCTGCCTGGGCGGGTACGGCGGCCTCCTCGTCGGGGAGGTCGTCGTCGAGCCGACGGCGGCGGCCCGGGAGGGCCATCACCAGCAGCAGCACGGCGATCAGGGCCTGGGCCCACAGCCAGCCGGTGCGGGCGGCGGAGTCGGCGTGCACGAGGTCGAGGCGGCCGCCCGCGGCGGGGAGTTCGAAGCCCTGGGCCCAGCCGTCGAGGGTCTTGGCCTTGAGCGGCTTGCCGTCCAGGGTGGCCTGCCAGCCGGGGGCGGCCCGGTCGGCGATGCGCAGGGTCCGGCCGGGCTCGCCCGCCGGGATCTTCGTATGGACTTCGACGGGCCCGGAGGCGACCGGGACGGGGGCCTCGCCGGGCTTGCCGGAGAGGATCACGGCGCGGGCCACCTGCCGGTCGAGCCGCCAGAGGGCGCTGCCGTCGAGCTGGCTGAGCCGGCTCAGGCCGGGGGTGGCGTCGAGGACCTGCCGCATCTGCTGGGGGGCGCCGTCGCGGACCAGGACGTAGCGGATGGCGAAGGCGCCGAGCTGGTCGGTCTGGTCGGCGCCGGAGCCGGCGACCAGGCTGGAGACCACCTTGTCGAGGCGGCTGTCGCTGCCGGCCGAGGCGGCGAGTTCGGCGTCGCCGAGGCGGCCGCCGGAGCCGCGGACCAGGGTGTAGGAGACGGTGGCGGGCGAGCTGCCGCCGAGGACCAGGGTGCGGGCCTGGTCGCGGGTGCCGCTCTCCTCGGCGACGAAGGCGGGGACCTGGACGGGGTCGCGGCGTTCCAGCGGGCCGTCGGCGCCGGCGAGCATCCAGCCGGCCGCGCCGAGCAGCGGGCCCGCGGCGGCGGCGAGGGCGATGAGCGCGGCGAGCGGCTGGCGCCAGCCGAAGCCGTGGGAGGCGAGCCGGTCCTTGGCGCCGTCCGCGCCGACCGCGGCGGCGGCGAGGAGCGCGAGGCCGTAGACGAGGGTGGCGGGGCCGGCCCAGCCGGTGCGGTTGGTGAGGACCGCGAGGACGAGTCCGGCCAGGGCGGTGGCCCAGGCGGCGCGGACGGCGAAGGTGCGTTCGGACCGCAGCAGCGCGGCGAGGGCGGCGAGGACGATGCCGAGGAGGAGCAGCCCGCCGGCGGTCCTGGGGCCGCCGGGGCTGATGCCGAGCAGGTCGAGACCGGTGGCGGCGCCGCTGCCGTACGGGAGTCCGGCTTCGCGGAGGAAGCGGCCGGGGTGCGTGAGCAGGGTCAGCGACCAGGGCGCGAGGGCCACCAGGGGGGTGGCGAGGGTGGCGGCGTACCGGAGGGCGTACGTCTTCCAAGCCGCCCGGCGCAGGACCAGCGCGGCCGCGCCGAGGCCGGCGGCGAGCGGCCAGACGGCCGGGGTGAAGGCGGTGGCCAGGGTGAGGAGGAGGGTGTAGGTCCAGACGGCCCGCCAGCTGCCGCGGTCCCCGTCGGTGTCGCGGCCGGCGCCGAGGCCGTACGCGGCGACGCCGGCCCGGGCGAGGAGGGGCAGCAGGACCGCGAGGACGGCGGTGCCGAGCCGGCCGCCGGCCAGGGCGCCGGTGACGGCGGGCAGGAAGGCGTAGGCGACGGCGGCCCAGGCGCGCAGCAGCCGGGACTCGACCAGGGGCCGGGAGGCGAAGTAGGCGGTGAGTCCGGCGAGCGGGACGGAGCAGACCAGCAGCAGGGTGAGGGCGGCCTGGGTGGAGCCGAACAGGAGGGCGGAGAGGGCTCCGAGGACGGCGAGGTAGGGGGGTGCGCCGGTGGTGGATCCGGTGCCGACGGGATGCCAGCCGTCGGCATAGGTGTGCCAGAGGGCGCCGGCTCCGTCGGGGGCGGGGAGCAGGGCGCCGCCCATCAGGGTGCCGCCGGCGAGGAGGGCGCGGCAGGCGGCCAGGGAGACGAGGAGGAGCAGGGCGAACAGGACCGGGGCGGGGTTGCGGGCGATCCGCTTGAGCCGGGAGAACTGCTCGATGTGGAGGTAGTCGGCGTCGTCGCCGCCGGGGCCGGACTCGAGGCCGCCGCCGTGCCGGCCGGCGTTGCCGGTGTCGGTGTCGCGGTCGGCGCCGATGTATCCGGCGAGTTGTTCGAGGTTGGCGCGGAGGGTGGCGCCGGGCGGCGGGAAGAGTGCCCTGAGTTCTTTGGCGGCCACGGGTGTTCCGGTACCGCGGCCTCGACGTCTGCGGCCGGTGAGGATCCGGCCGGGGCGGAGCAGGGTGCGCAGCAGTCCGGTGAACTCGTCGACGGCCTGGCCGGGGGCCTTGCCGACGAGGTAGCCGAGGGTGCGGAGCAGGGTGCCGAGGACCAGCCGGATCAGCACCCAGGGGAGGACGGCTGCCGGGGTGTTGACGAGGATGGTGTAGGCGGCGCCGGCCTTGTCGACGCGGTGCGGGCTGGCCGTCGTACGGCCGGCGCAGTCGACGGTGCGGCGTTCGCGGGCGGCGGCCTCGGCGTGCCGGAGGACGGCGTCGGGGGCGACGAGGACGGGGTGGCCGGCCCGGTGGGCGCGCCAGCACAGGTCGACGTCGTCGCGCATGAGGGGCAGCCGGCGGTCGAAGCCGCCGAGGCTCTCGTAGACGTCGCGGCGGATGAGCATGCCGGCGGTGGAGACGGAGAGGACGGGGCGGACCTGGTCGTGCTGGCCCTGGTCCTGTTCGCGGCGGTCCAGGCCGGTCCAGCGGCGGCCGCTGTGGGCGATGGTGACGCCCGCTTCGAGGAGCTGCTTGCGGTCGTACCAGCCGCGGAGTTTGGGGCCGATGACTCCGGCCTCGGGGTTCTCCTCGGCCACCCTCAGGAGTTCGCCCAGGGCGTCGGGCTCGGGCGCGCAGTCGTCGTGCAGCAGCCAGAGCCACTGGACGGGCTCTCCGTACGGCAGCTCGGGGAGGTCGTAGGTGTCGTCGCGCCAGGTGCGGCTGACGGGGTCCCAGCCGCTGGGGCGCTTGAGGTAGGGGAGGTCCTCGGGGGTGAGGGTGCCGGCGGTGCGGTTGGCCTCGTCGACGGCGGCGCCGAAGGAGGTGCGGCGGGCCAGGTGGAGGACGCGGTCGTCGCCGAGGGCCTCGGTGAGGAGGCGGGCGGAGTCGTCGGCGCTGCCGGTGTCGGCGGCGACCCAGTTCTGCACGGGGCGTTCCTGGCCGAGGAGTCCGGAGAGGGCCTGCGGGAGCCAGCGGGCGCCGTCGTGGGCGACCAGGACCGCGGTGACGACGTGCCGGGGAAACGCCGGGGCGGCTGTGGGGGCGGCTGCCTGGTGGCTGTGCAAGGACATCGCGGTACGGGCCCTCCGGCGGGGGTCCGGGGGTGGTGTGCCCTCGGAGGCGGCTGGACAGCGCCCCACACTAGCCCTTGTAACGCACCGGTCCGCCTCCAGCGGGGAAGGTGCAGGAGGCGGACCGTTTGCTCTGTTCGCTATGTGGTTGTGGGTGCCGTTCAGACCGCGGCCTTTTTCAGACGGCGGCGCTCGCGCTCGGAGAGGCCGCCCCAGATGCCGAAGCGCTCGTCGTTGGCGAGGGCGTATTCGAGGCACTCGGAGCGGACTTCACAGGCGAGGCAGACCTTCTTGGCCTCGCGGGTGGAGCCGCCCTTCTCGGGAAAGAACGACTCGGGGTCGGTCTGGGCGCACAGAGCGCGCTCCTGCCATCCGAGCTCCTCGTCCGCCTCGTCGACCAGCAGTTCCTGAAACAGCTCGGTCATGTGCGCCCCTCGCTCTGTCTGTGCGTCCCCGTCGTTGCCGTTGCCGGATTTGACCGGAACGACACGAGTGAAATTACAAGTGCGTGGATCCGGGGCAGTCAAGCCGAGATCTGCTATTGGGCCCCTTATTCACTCTGCGGAACCAAGCCTATGCAGAAAGTGTTCATATCGCCAAAAATCGTGACACTAGCCACACGCATGGCCTGATTGCCCACCTACCCCTGGCGACGCGTCACTCTCCGGCGTGGTTGTGATTCGGCCACAGAAGCGGCCTAGATCACATTCCGGTCACGAGGCGACACGGACGTTTACGGGCTCGGCTGGTGCGCCACATCCCCGGGCCGGCGCTGCACAAACCTTTCTCCGCGCACGGTAACCGGATGAGGTGAATCTTTTCTCGCATAGCGGACATTGAGTTGACAGTCCGGCTGCCCAGCCGGTCTCCTTGTCCCCATGTCAGTGACCGCAGCCGCCACCCGGACCCCCATTCGTGGGTTCCTGCGTGCTGCCCAGGTTCGCTGTTGCTGTTGCAGCTGTTGAAGCCTCCGCACCTGCCCAGCACCCCCCGCGCACCCCGCGCACTGACATCGTCGAGGACCTCCCGATGAACAACGACAGCGACCTGCAGATCGCCGGCGACATCCTTGAAGTCACCCACCTCCTGCAGCCCGCCCGTGAACACCCCGCCACCGTCGCCGACTTCGCCGGCCTCGCCCGCGAGATCGCCGCGAACCGCGCCGAATGGCAACACCTCGTCGAGTACGACGCCACCAGCCGCTGGTACCACCGGCTGCGCACCGGCCCCGGCTACGAGGTCTGGCTGCTCAGCTGGGTCCCCGGCCAGGGCAGCGGCCGGCACGACCACGGCCCGTCCTCCGGCGTCCTGACCGTCCTCGACGGCGAACTCACCGAACACGGCACCCGCGGCACCCTCGCCCTCGGCACCGGCAGCCAGCGGGTCTTCGCCCCCGGCTACGCGCACGAGGTCGTCAACGACTCCCTCGACGGAGCCGTCAGCCTGCACATCTACTTCCCCGGCCTGACCGAGATGCCCATGCACCGGTGCACCCCCGCCCAGCCGGAATCCGTACCCGTCTGACCCGCCCCGCGCCCGCCTGACAGACTTCGGTGCATGCGCATTGTTGTTCTGGCCGGCGGTATCGGCGGCGCCCGCTTCCTCCGCGGGCTGAAGTCGGCGGTCCCCGACGCGGAGATCACGGTCATCGGCAACACCGGTGACGACATCCACCTGTTCGGGCTGAAGGTCTGCCCCGACCTGGACACCGTGATGTACACCCTCGGCGGTGGCATCAACGAGGAGCAGGGCTGGGGCCGCACCGACGAATCCTTCACGGTCAAGGAAGAGCTCGCGGCGTACGGGGTCGGACCGGGCTGGTTCGGCCTCGGCGACCGCGACTTCGCCACCCACATCGTCCGCACCCAGATGCTCGCCGCCGGCTTCCCGCTCAGCGCCGTCACCGAGGCGCTCTGCGACCGCTGGCAGCCCGGCGTACGACTGCTGCCGATGTCCGACGACCGGGTGGAAACCCATGTCGCCGTCACCCTCGACGGGGAGAGGCGGGTCATCCACTTCCAGGAGTACTGGGTACGGCTGCGCGCCTCGGTGGACGCGGAGGCCGTCGTACCCGTGGGCGCGGAGCAGTCGAAGCCGGCGCCCGGCGTCCTGGAAGCCATCGCGGCCGCCGACGTCATCGTGCTGCCGCCGTCCAACCCGGTGGTCTCGGTCGGCACCATCCTGGCCGTCCCCGGCATCCGGGAGGCCGTCGCCTCCGCTGCCGCGCCCGTGGTCGGCCTCTCCCCCATCGTCGGCGGCGCGCCCGTGCGCGGCATGGCCGACAAGGTGCTCGCCGCGGTGGGCGTCGAGTCCACCGCCGGGGCCGTGGCCCTGCACTACGGAGCCGACCTGCTGGACGGCTGGCTGGTCGACACCGCCGACGCGGCCGCCGTCCCCGAGGTCGCCGCGGCCGGCATCCGCTGCCGGGCGGTACCGCTGATGATGACCGACCCGGCCGCCACCGAAGCGATGGCCCTGGCCGCGCTGGACCTCGCGGAGACCTGCCGGTGACCACGACCTCCCCCGCGCCGGCCCCCGCGGCCTCGCCCACGGCCTCGCCCGCGTCCGCGTCCGCTCCCTCGTACGAAGTGACGGCCGTCCCCGGCATCGGGGAGGTCCGCCCCGGCGACGACCTGGCCGGGCTGATCGCGGCCGCCGCGCCCGGCCTGCGCGACGGGGACGTCCTGCTGGTCACCTCGAAGATCGTCTCCAAGGCGGAGGGCCGGATCGTGGCGGCCGATTCGCGGGAGGCCGCGATAGACGCCGAGACGGTACGGGTGGTGGCCCGGCGGGGCACCCTGCGGATCGTCCAGAACCGGCAGGGACTGGTCATGGCGGCAGCCGGGGTGGACGCCTCCAACACGGCCGCCGGCACCGTCCTGCTGCTGCCGCAGGACCCCGACGCCTCGGCGGCCGCGATCCGCACCGGACTGCGCACCCTCCTTTCGGTGGACGTCGGCGTGGTCGTGACCGACACCTTCGGGCGACCCTGGCGCAGCGGGCTGACCGACGTCGCCATCGGCGCGGCCGGCGTACGGGTCCTGGACGACCTGCGCGGCGGCACCGACGCGCACGGCAACCCGCTCAGCGCGACCGTGGTCGCGACCGCGGACGAACTGGCCGCCGCCGGCGACCTGGTGAAGGGCAAGGCCGACGGCTACCCGGTGGCCGTCGTCCGCGGCCTGCCGCACCTGCTCGGCGAGGGCTCCGGCCGCGATCTGGTCCGGGCCCCGGCCGACGACATGTTCCGGCTGGGCACCTCCGAAGCCGTACGGGAGGCCGTGACCCAGCGCCGCACGGTCCGGGCGTTCACGGACGAGCCGGTGGACCCGGGCGCGGTCCGCCGCGCGGTGGCCGCCGCGGTCACCGCCCCGGCCCCGCACCACACCACGCCGTGGCGGTTCGTCCTGCTGGAGTCGGCGGAGTCCCGGACCCGGCTGCTGGACGCGATGCGGGACGCCTGGATCGCGGACCTGCGGCGGGACGGCAAGTCCGAGGAGTCCATCGCGAAGCGGGTCCGCCGCGGCGATGTGCTGCGCAACGCCCCCTACCTGGTGGTGCCGTGCCTGGTGATGGACGGCTCCCACCACTACGGGGACGAGCGGCGGGACACGGCCGAACGCGAGATGTTCGTGGTCGCCGCCGGCGCCGGCGTGCAGAACTTCCTGGTGGCCCTGGCCGGCGAACGGCTGGGCTCGGCCTGGGTGTCCTCCACCATGTTCTGCCGCGACGTGGTCCGCGAGGTGCTGGACCTGCCGGCGGACTGGGACCCGATGGGCGCGGTGGCCGTCGGGCACGCGGCGGAACCGCCGCGGGAGCGGCCGGCCCGGGAGGCCGGGGCCTTCATCGAAGTGCGCTGAGCGGTCCTGCGCCGGGCCCGGGCCCGGGCCCGGTCACAGCTTGCCGATGTCGCCCCGCGGCATGCGGGGGGTGCGGCGGGGTGGGGTGCGGCCCGTCAGCAGGATCAGGCGGGCCGCGCGGTGCCGCTGGCCGGCGTACGGGGCGAGGAGCTCCAGCATCTCGGCGTCGTCGGCGTCCGGGTTGCCGGCCAGGGCGAAGCCGATGATGCCCGGCAGGTGCAGGTCGCCGGTGGTGACTGCGTCGGGGGCGCCGTTGCTGCGCTGGAGGGTTTCCGCGGAGGTCCACGGGCCGATGCCGGGTACGAGTTCCAGGCGGCGGGCGGCATCGGCGGGGGGCATCGCGGCGGCCTCTTCGAGGCGGGGGGCGACGCGGACGGCCCGCAGGATCGTTCCGGAGCGCTTCTGGTCCACGCCGGCGGTGTGCCAGTCCCAGGACGGGATGCGGCGCCAGGTCTCGGGCGCGGGCATCACGTACAGGCCCTCCGGCACGGCGGCGGCCGGGCCGGGCGCGGGCTCCCCGTACTGGCGGACCAGACGGCGCCAGGCGCGGTAGGCCTCCTCGACGGTGACCTTCTGCTCCAGGATCACCGGGATCAGCGACTCCATCACCAGCCCGGTGCGGGTCAGCCGCAGGCCGGGGCGGCGGCGGTGGCTGGCGTGCACCAGGCGGTGGCGGGGGGTGAAGGCGGCGGGGTCGTCGTCGGCGCCGAGCAGTGCGGGCAGGGTGTCCAGCACCCAGTCCGCGCCCGGTCCCCACGCCTCGGCGTCGACCCGGCCGTCGCGGGCGGACACCCGGAGGGTGGCGGGGCCGGTGGGGGTGAGGGTGGCGCGCCAGACGGAGCCGTCGGGGGTGGTGCGGAAGGTGGGGTCGGTGGGGCCGCGGCGGAGGGGGCCGAGGGTGAGGCCCAGGTCTACCGGGCCGTCTGGCTGCCAGGCCCTTGCCTTGGCGGCCGGGGCGGCCGGGGCCGCAGCCGCCGGGCGGCCTGGCGCGGGTACGGCGATGCGGCCACCTCGGGAGGTGGTGCGGGTCAGGGGATCGAAGCGGCCGGCCACTCCTTGAGCGTAGCCGCCGGCCGTGTGGGGGCGGGCCCGTAGCGGGGGTGGGGGCCGCTGCGCGGGGCCTTTTCCCCTACCCGCCCCTTCCCGAACTGGGGGCGAGCCCCCAGACCCCCGTACGTGCGCTTCGCGCCCGTACGCTCAAACGCCGCGCGGGCTGGATTGCGCAGCAATCCCAGGCCCGGCTAGGGGACCGGGCGGCCCTGGAGGCGGGCTGAGGTGGTGCGGGTGGTGGGGAGTTTGCCGTAGAGCTGTCTGCCCGGGCATTCCGTTGCGAAGCCGTCCCGGTGGCCCGAGATCACGTTCATCGAGACGTTCCTGCCCTTGGGGTACTTGTTGCCGCCACCCGATTTGAGGGTGGTCTTCCCCCGCGGGTCCGCGTTGAACAGCCCCAGCTTCCACGCCGTCAGCTTGGCGACCGCGTTCACCGCCGCCGCCGGCGCGGCCGTCTTCGAGTACGAGCCGAGTACCACCACGCCCATGCTGTTGCTGTTGAAGCCCATCGTGTGCGCGCCCAGCACCGGCCTGGAGACGCCCCCGGCCCGCCCCTCGTACACGTTGCCGCACTTGTCGACGGCGAAGTTGTAGCCGAAGTCCCGCCAGCCGCTGCTCACCACGTGGTAGCGGTACAGGCTGCGGAGCACCGCGGGGGCGTCCTTGCAGGCGTAGTTGTTGCCGGAGGCGCTGTGGTGGACGAACGCCGCCTTCACCGTGCTGGTGTAGACGAAGCCGGGCTCGCGCAGGGATTCGTTGGCGCCCCACCCCTTCCGGGTGATGATCTTCGGGCGGGGGCCGATGAACGGGGCGGCCGCCGCGTCCAGTGCGCCGTCGCTCGCGAACACCGCGTCGGCGGTGGCGTCCGCCTTGTTGAGCTCCTTGATCTCGTTGGCGCCGAGCGGGGCCAACGGGACGTTCGCCATGGAGGATTCCGCCATCTCCATGGTCATGCCGGGCACGGCTCCTACTTCTCCCTTGTCGTCCCCGTCGCCGTCTCCCTCGCCCGACCCGTTCTTGTCGTCCGCCTGGCCGCTGCTCCGGCCCCCCGGGTCGATGAGTTCGATCCGCATGCCCGAGGGGAGGCTGGACAGGGTGTGGGTGACCGGGTCGGCACCCGGTTCCGCCTGGACCCGGACCTCCACCCCGTCGGATTCCCCCACCCACAGCGGGGCGGTGCTCCCGCGGACCCGGCCCGAGCTGCGCTCGGCGGCGTCGGGGTCGGCGGCGTGTTCGCGGTTGTGGGTCTCGACGTCCTGCCAGTCGGACCAGCGGGCGGTGGCGACCGAGCGGGTACGGACCTGGACCCGGCCGAACAGTTCCGTGCCCGCGTCGTCCCAGACGACGCCGACCAGCGAGAACGTCTTGACGTCACGGGCCGTCAGGCCCTGCGTGGCAGGGAGGCGGGGTGAGGTGCTCATGCCGGGAACGCCGGTGGCCCGGCCCTGCTCCGGCCCCAGCGGGACCAGGGGCAGCGACTGGGTCGACCCGGCTGGGGTCACGGGGGTGGACTCGGCCAGGGCTGGGGTGGGCAGCGCGAGCGGGAGGGCCAGTGCGGCCGCGGTCGCGACACCGATCGAGGAAGCAAGGAATCCACGCATGTGAGAGATCGTGAGCGCAGTCGGCAGCGGCTGCCAGCGGGAGCTGACGGCCCGTCGGCGCGCCGCGCTGTGCCCCTCCCCCGGACGGGGGACGCGTGTACCCGCCGTCCGGCCGAAGGCCCCCGCGTACCCTGTGCCGGGTGAATGCCACTGACCGCACCCCTGCCGACCTGCTGCGATCCGCGCTCGCCGCGGACCCGGGCCGCCCGCTCGTCACCTTCTACGACGACGCCACCGGCGAGCGCGTCGAATTGTCCGTCGCCACCTTCGCCAATTGGGTGGCCAAGACCGCGAATCTGCTCCAGGGCGATCTGAGTGCCGGGCCCGGTGACCGGCTGGCGCTGCTGCTGCCCGCGCACTGGCAGACGGCCGTGTGGGTGTTCGCCGCCGCCTCGGTCGGCGTGGTGGTGGAGGTCGGCGGGGATCCGGCCGGTGCGGACCTGGTGGTGAGCGGCCCGGACACGCTGGACGCGGCGGCCGGCTGCTCGGGTGAGCGGGTGGCGCTGGCGCTGCGGCCCCTGGGCGGGCGGTTCCCGCAGCCGCCGGCCGGGTTCCTGGACTACGCGGTGGAGGTGCCGGGGCAGGGCGACCGGTTCGCGCCGTTCGTGCCGGTGGACGCGGAGGGCGCCGGGCTGTCCGTGGCGGGCGCCGAGCTGTCGTACGTCCAGCTGGTCGAGCGGGCTCGGCAGGACGCGGCGGAGCTCGGGCTCGGCGAGGGCTCGCGGGTGCTGTCCGGGCTTCCGTACGACAGCTGGGAGGGACTGTCGGCGGGGCTGTTCGCGCCGCTCGCGGCGGGCGGCTCGGTGGTGCTGTGCCGGAACCTGGACCGGCTGTCCGCCGAGGGCCTGGCCCAGCGGGTGGAAGCGGAGCGCGTCACCCACACTGTGTAGCAGGGGTCGCCCGGGCCGCGGGAGGCCGTCACCCACTTGCCTGACCTGCGGCCCCAGCCGATTTGTCACCCACATGGCGCAGTACGGCGCCTGCCCCCGGGCCGCTCCGGCGCCCCGGGGTCATGATCGGCTGAGGGCACGGCTCCGGCTTGGTCCGGAGCCACCCCTGGCCGTACTCACCCGTACGGCCGTCGCCGACGCGGTGAGGGGACGGACGCGAGTGACCGGTGCGGGCATACCCGGCGGGACCGAAGCGGCCGGAGGCGGTTCGAAGCCTCCGCGGAGCCGTCGGCGCCGGCTGCTGCGCTGGGTCGGCCTCGGGATGGCCCTGCTGGTCCTGGCGGGGGCGGCGACCGGTTGGTGGATGTACAACAAGCTCGACGGGAACATCACCGAGGACACCTCCGCGGCCTCCGAGCTGGAGCGGTACGAGCAGGAGCGGCCGGCGCACTTCGGGGGCGGCGCCCGGAACATCCTGCTGATCGGCTCGGACTCGCGCTCGGGCCGGGACAACGCCCGGTACGGGCAGGACGAGGGCGGCCAGCGCTCGGACACCACGATCCTGCTGCACGTGGCGGCGGACCGGAAGAGCGCCACGGCGGTGTCGATCCCCCGGGACCTGATGGCCGAGATACCGAGCTGCCTGCGGGCCGACGGGAGCCGCACCGGCGACCGGTTCGCGCAGTTCAACTGGGCCTTCGAGTGGGGCGGGGCGGCCTGCACGATCCGGACCGTGGAGAAGCTGACCGGGATCCGGCTCGACCACCACATGGTGGTGGACTTCCGTGGCTTCAAGAAGATGGTGGACGCCGTCGGCGGGGTGGAGATCTGCCTGAAGGAGCCGGTGAACGACGACGAGGCCAGGCTGAAGCTGCCGGCCGGGCGGCAGACCCTGCACGGGGAGCAGGCCCTGGGGTTCGTCCGGGCCCGCTACAGCCTGGGGAACGGCAGCGACACCGAACGGATGGAGCGGCAGCAGCAGTTCCTGGGCGCGCTGGTGCGGAAGGTGCAGAGCAACGGGGTGCTGCTGAATCCCGGGCGGCTGTATCCGCTGCTGGACGCGGCGACTTCGTCGATCACCACCGACCCGGGTCTGGCCTCGCTGCGCGGCCTGTACGAACTCGTACGCGGCATGCGAGACATCCCGACTGGAAAGGTGCAGTTCCTTACGGTTCCCCGGAAGCCGTATGCAGTCGACCCCAATCGGGACGAGCTGGTGAAACCGGACGCGGCACGGCTGTTCCAGCAGTTGCGGATGGACCGGCCGCTGACCATCGCGCCGGCGAAGCCCGACGCCGGGACCGGGCAGCACCGGCAGCGGAGCGCGGCGACGCCGGGAACCGCTGCTACCCCGTCGCCCGTCCCCACTTTCACGGGCACCACGGCGGACACCGTCCCTTGCAGGTGACCCGCCGGTAAAGCAATCCCAAAAGCCGTCGCCGGAACCGAGCGGGTTGGCCGGATTGCCCAGTTATAAGGGGAGTGGAATTTGTCACCAGCATGGTTTGCAGCTGAACTGGCCGGATAGGGTGAGCGATCCGGTGCCACCGACGGAGGATTCGAGCGACCGTGGATGCACAAGGCCGTGGGCGGGCGGACGAAATCGATCCCGCAGACCAGTGGGTCCTCAACCCCCGCACCGGCAACTACGAATTGCGACTGGACCGTTCCGCACCGCAGCAGCGGGCGTCCGTCACCCCCCCGCGCAGAGCCCCCGCGGCTCCCGGCGGCGCCCCGACCGCACCCTCCCCCGGCGTCCCGGGCCCCCGGCGCGGTGACGTCCCGCCCGGCGGCGGGCGGCGCGGAGGCCGCAAACGCGGCAAGGGCGGCAAACCGGGCGGCAATGGCAAGAAGAAGGCCCTCGCCATCACCGGCGGCACCCTGGCCCTCCTGCTGGTCGGCGGCTCCGTGGCGGGCTACCTGTACTACCGGCACCTGAACGGCAACCTCGATGTCATCGACACCGCAGGCGCCGGCACCGGCGGTTTCAAGAAGGACCAGCCGATCAACATCCTGGTGATCGGCACCGACAAGCGCACGGGTGCCGGCAACGAGGGCTACGGCGACAAGAACAGCAAGGGCCACGCCGACACCACGATCCTCTTCCACGTCTCCAAGGACCGGACGAACGCGACCGCGGTGTCCATCCCGCGCGACCTGATCACCGACATCCCGGACTGCCCCACCAAGCAGGCGGACGGTTCGACGCAGACGATCCCCGGCGAGAAGGGGGTCCGCTTCAACACCAGCCTGGGGCAGGCGGGCCGCGACCCGGGCTGCACGATGCGTACGGTCAAGGAGCTCACCGGCATCGAGGTCGACCACTTCATGATGGCCGACTTCAACGCGGTCAAGACGCTGAGCACGGCGGTCGGCGGCGTCCCGGTCTGCCTGGGCAAGGCGATCGACGACGACAAGTCGAAGCTGAAGCTGTCGGAGGGCGAGCACCGGCTGTCGGGCGAGCAGGCGCTGGCCTTCGTACGCACCCGGCACGCCTTCGGCAATGAGAGCGACCTGGACCGGATCAAGACCCAGCAGCAGTTCCTGGGTTCGATGATGCGCGAGATGAAGTCCAAGGACACTCTGTCCAGTCCGAAGAAGTTCTTCTCCCTCGCGGAGGCGGCGACCAAGGCGCTGAGCGTGGACTCGGGCATAGGGTCGATCGCCAAACTCACCAACCTCGCCGGTGAGCTGAAGGGCGTGAACCCGAAGAACGTCACCTTCACCACCCTGCCGGTGGACGACAACCCGGCCGAGAAGGTCAAGGCGACGGTCGTGGTCAGCAAGGCCAGGGCCGAGGCGCTGCTCCAGATGATCCGCGAGGACGTCTCGCTCACCGAGGTCGAGCAGCAGGAGAAGGCGGCCAAGGACGCGGCCAAGGCCCAGCAGGACGCGCTGCTCCAGGGCAACCGCGCGCAGCCGGCGGACGTACGCGTGCAGGTGTTCAACGGCGGCGGCCCGCAGGGTTCGGCGTCGACCACGCTGGTCTGGCTCCAGAACAGCAAGGGCGTGCAGCGGGCCAGCAACGAGGGCAACGCGCCGGCGAAGCTGGAGAAGACGACGCTGGAGTACGCGCCCAACCAGGCCGACCAGGCCCGGGCGCTGGCGGACATGATGGGCCTGCCGGCCACCGCGCTGAAGATCGGCACGGCGGACGCTGCCCCGAAGAGCCCCATGAAGCTCACGCTGGGCGCGGACTTCAAGGGTGCGGGCGTCTCGATGACGGCACCGGAGACGCTTCCCAAGGACGTACAGCGCACCGAGGCGGACAAGGCCGTCTGCGTCAAGTAATGGTTCATCATGTGATGAACCGGCAGAATCCCTGACGCGTCAGGGCCTTTAGGGGGGTATTGCGTGAGGCACAGCAAGGTGCGGGGGGAGGGTGCGCCCTCCCGGACCGCCGAGGGCATAGCCGGCGGCGGTTCCGGCGCGGAGGGTTCGATACCCGCCCAGCGCCGCAGCCGCCGTTCGGGCCGCGGCGGCCCGGCCCAGCGGGGCGGGCGGGGCCGGCGCGTGCTGCGCTGGGGCGCTTCCGGGCTCGCCTTCCTCATACTCGGCACGGCAGGCGCCGGCTACCTCTACTACCGCCACCTCAACGGCAGCATCCAGACGGACGCGCTGAACCTCGGCGACACCAAGCTGGGCGGGTCCAAGCCCAACGCCTTCGGGCAGACCCCGCTCAACATCCTCCTCATCGGTTCCGACGCCCGTGACGGCGACGAGAACAAGGCCCTCGGCGGGGGCCGGGACACCTTCGACGGACCGCCGCTCGCGGACGTGCAGATGCTGCTGCACCTGTCCGCCGACCGCAGCAACATGTCGGTCGTCTCCATGCCGCGCGACACCCTCCTCAAGATGCCCAAGTGCACCGAGAAGGACGGCACGGTGCACCCGGCCAGCAAGGGTCTCGTGCAGACCAACGCGTCGCTCAGCCGGGGCGGTCCGGGCTGCACGGTCGCCGCCTGGCAGGAACTCACCAAGATCCCCATCGATCACTTCATGATGATCGACTTCAAGGGTGTGGTGTCGATGGCGGACGCCATCGGCGGCGTCCCGGTCTGTGTCGAGCAGAACGTGCACTCGCGCAACAGGGAAGGCAAGGGCTCCGGCCTGAAGCTGCCGAAGGGCGACAACATCATCCAGGGCGAGGTGGCCCTGCAATGGCTGCGCACCCGCTACGGGTTCGAGGACGGCACCGACATCGGCCGCACCCGCGCCCAGCACATGTACATGAACGCGCTGGCCCGTGAGTTCCGCAAGAACGCCAAGCTCAGCAACCCGGTGAAGCTCAACAGCCTGGCCCAGGCGGCCATCAAGGCGATGATCGTGGACCCGGGCCTGAACAAGATCGACAAGCTGTACGACCTGAGCATGGAGCTCAAGAAGGTCCCCACCGGCCGGATCACCATGACCACCATGCCGTGGATCCAGAGCCCACAGGACAGAAACCGGGTGGAGCCCAAGGCCGGCGAGGCCGAGGCCCTGTTCCGGATGGTCCGCGAGGACATCCCGCTCGACGGCCAGGGCACCCAGCCGGGCGCCCCCGCCGCCTCGCCGGCCCCGTCCGCGCCGGCGACGCCGCCGGTCACCGACCCGGCCGCGGCGCCCGACCGGATCCCGGTCATGGTCCGCAACGCCACCGGCGGCAAGACCGACCCCGAGGCCAAGGTCAAGGGACGGGCGAGCGATGTGGTCGTGCTGCTGGCCAAGAAGGGCTTCACCAGGGCGATGGCGGACAGGCAGACGGCCGCCGAGGACTCCACCGTGGTCCGGTACGCCGGACTGGACCAGGCCGGGGACGCACTGGCCGTGGCCACCGCGCTCGGGCTGCCGCCGGGTGCGGTGCAGCGGTCCACGGACGTCTCCGGAGTGACCCTGTTCGTGGGCAAGGACTGGCGCAGCGGCGGCGCGGTCACCCCGCCGCCGCCGGCCCCCACCAAGGCTCCGGACTCGGCCCGCCCGCTGAACGGCGACGACGAGAAGGCCTGCATGCGGATCCAGGAGGGCTTCACCTGGTAGCCGTACGCGGCGGCCGGCACGGGCACGGCGAAGGGGCCCGGCGGAGTGATCTCCGCCGGGCCCCTTCGCGTACGGACGGGGTGCCGGGTGGGGCTACCGGGCCGCGGTCCGGTCCTCCGCCTGCACGGACGGGCGGCGGGAGGCGATGACCTTGCGCGCGAGCGAACGCGGGCTGGTCAGGAAGCCCCAGCCCCAGGACATGTGCATGGTCGCCAGCGCCACCGGGATCTGCAGCCGGGCCTTGAGCGGGAGTCCCTTGCCGGCCGGCACGGAGCCCGCGGTGATCGCGGCGAGGTAGCCGCCCGGGACCACGAAGGCCCACGGGGTGAGCAGGGCACCCGCGACCAGGCCGGCCGCGATCGCGCACACGGCGACCGGCGGGGCGAGGTAGCGCAGGTTGATCGAGCCGGAGTGGTAGCGGGCCACCACGTGCCGCCAGCGGCCGTAGTCCTTGTACTGCTTGGCGAGCGCCCGGACGGACGGCCGCGGCCGGTACTGGACCTTCAGCTCGGGCGAGAACCAGATCAGGCCGCCGGCCTCACGGATCCGGAAGTTCAGCTCCCAGTCCTGGGCGCGGATGAACTCCACGTTGTAGCCGCCCTGCTGCTCCAGCGCCTCGCGCCGGAACACGCCCAGGTAGACGGTCTCGGCGGGACCGGCCTGGCCACCCGTGTGGAAGGCCGCGTTGCCCACGCCGATCTTCGAGGTCATCGCGGCGGCGACGGCGTCCTCCCAGGCGTTCTCGCCCTCGGCGTGCATGATGCCGCCGACGTTCTGCGCGCCGGTCTCGGCGAGCAGCCGGACGGCGGTGGCGATGTAGTTCGGGGAGAGCATGCCGTGCCCGTCGACACGTACCACGATCGGGTGGCGCGACGCCTTGATGGCCGCGTTGAGCGCGGCCGGTGTACGGCCGGTCGGGTTGGGGACGGTGCGGACGCGCGCTCGTTCGCTGGATGCGGTCTCGCTTACGAGCTCGGCGGCGATTTCGTCGGTACGGTCCGAGGACGGGCCGAGCGCGATCACCACCTCCATCTCGCCGTCGTACTCCTGACCCAGGATGTGCCGGACGGAGTCGCGGAGGTAACGCTCCTCGTTGAGCACCGGCATGATCACCGAGACTGCGGGCTGCTGGGTGGGCATGTGGTCCTTCAAAGGGGGTCGGGTTCGGTGTCACGTTACCGCGTACGGGGGAAACCGGTGCGCGCCGGACCGGCCATGACGGCTGCTGCTGATCGTATGGACCTACTGTTCAGGCGAATTTCCCTGCTCCCCCCGCGGAGGTGTCCCTCGTGCCCCAGCCGCCGCACCGTCCCCGCCGCCCTGCCCCGCTGCCCGCCGCCCGTGCACGGAGCGGCCGGCGCGGGCACCGGCCCCGCTGGGGGCTGCGGCTGGCCGGAGCGCTGTCCGTCGCGGTGCTGGGCTCGGGGGCCATCGGGCACGCGGTGATGACCGGGCTGGACACCGGGATCGAGCGGGTGGACCCCTTCAAGGACATGAAGAACCGCCCGCAGGCCGGGCACGGGATGAACGTACTGCTGGTGGGCACCGACGGCCGGGAGAAGATCAGCCGCGACGAGCGGCAGGAGTACCGGCTGGGCGGAGCACCCTGCCACTGCACCGACACGATCATGCTGGTGCACATCTCGGCCGACCGGGAGCGGGCGAGCGTGGTCAGCCTGCCCCGGGACAGTTACGCGGAGGTGCCCGCGCACCGGGACCTGGTCACCGGGAAGGCGCACAAGGCGCATCCGGTGAAACTCAACGCGGCGTACGCGGAGGGCGGGCCGCAGCTGACCGTGCGGACCGTGGAGAACATGACCCGGGTGAAGATCGACCACTACCTGGAGGTCGACTTCACCAGTTTCATGAAGACGGTGGACGCGATGGGCGGGGTGGACATCTGCACCGCCAAGACCATGCGGGACCCCAACACCGGGCTGGACCTGCCGCCCGGCACGCACCGCCTGAGCGGCGGGCAGGCGCTGCAGTACGTACGGTCCCGCCATGTCGACGGGGCCTCGGACCTGGGGCGGATGCAGCGGCAGCAGCGGTTCGTCGCCGCCCTGATCAAACAGGCGACCAGCGGCGGGATGCTGCTCAATCCGGTGAAGTTCAAACAGGTCAGCTCGACGCTGCTGGGCTCGGTGCGGGCCGACCGGGGCTTCGGCTCGCAGCAGATGCTGGCCCTGGGGCAGGCGATGCGGGACTTCACCCCCTCCTCGTCGGAGTTCGCCTCGGTGCCGGTCGGGAACCCCTCGTACAAGGTGAAGGGGATCGGCTCCACGGTGAAGTGGGACGAGTCGAAGGCCGCCAAGCTGTTCCAGGCGCTGCGGGACGACCGGCCGCTGGCCCCGGCCCGGCCGGGCGGCGACCGCGGCCGCCGGCCGGCCGCGGTCCCGGTGGACGTGGCCCCGCAGCAGGTCCGGGTCCAGGTGGAGAACGGGACCCGGATCGACGGCCTGGGCGGCCGGGTGGACCAGGCCCTGCGGGCCACCGGCTTCGACACCACCCGGGCCCCGGGGAACGCGGCCAGCCGTGACGTCAAGCGGACGGTGGTGGCGTACGACCCGCGCTGGGACCGCTCGGCCCGCAGCCTGGCGGCGGCGCTGCCGGGCTGTGAGCTGCGGGCGGTCCGCGGGCAGGGCCGGACCCTGCTGGTCACGGCCGGATCCGACTACCGCAAGGTGGTCCCGGTCCGGGCCGAGGACCCGTACCAGGGCGCGTTCGGGGTGGTCACCGGGGACCAGGTGGTGTGCGGGGACTAGGTACGGGACCCGGTACCGGAACCCGGTGCGTGGGAACGGGCCGAACTAGTCGTCGAGGCCCTCGGCGGTGCGGCGCTCGCGCAGTTCCCTGATCGCCTGCCGACGGGCGAGGCGGTGCGTACGGCGGATCTGCGCCTCCTGGTAGCGGCGCTTGTCCTGCTCGGTCTCCGGCAGCACCGGCGGCACCGTGCGGGGCTTGCCCTCCGCGTCGACGGCGGCGAAGACGAGGTAGGCGGTGCCGACCTGGGTGGGAGGGGTGGACTCGTTCCAGCGCTCGGCGAGGACGCGTACGCCGATCTCCATGGAGCTGCGGCCGGTCCAGTTGCACTGCGCGCGGACGTGGACGAGGTCGCCCACCCGGACCGGGGCGAGGAAGACCATCTCGTCCATGGAGGCGGTCACGGCGGGCCCGCCGGAGTGCCGGCCCGCCACGGCTCCGGCGGCGTCGTCGACCAGCTTCATGATCACACCGCCGTGCACGGTGCCGAGCAGGTTGGTGTCGTTCGCCGTCATGATGTGGCTCAGCGTCGTGCGCGAGGCGGAGGTCGCCTTGCCCGTCGGCTCACCAGGTATTTCTGTCATACGGCCACCATAAGTTGGTCGAGATGCATCAGCTGTGCAACAGCACCGGTACGAAGGGCCCCCCGCCCTGTCGGGCGACACGCCCTGCCAGGCATTCTTGTCCGCATGAATGACTGGCCCAGCGGGAACGACGGTCGCGGCGGCGGCCGCGACGACCGGTACGGATACGGCAGCGCCCAGGCACAGCCCGAAGGCGTCCGCCGGATGCCGCACGTGCAGCGGCAGCCGGGGCAGCAGCCCCCGCGTCCCGCCGCCCCGCCGGCCGCCCCCGCCTACGGGGTCCCGCCGCAGCAGGCCCAGACGCACGACACCTTCGCCGGCTACGACAGCGGCTACAACACCGGACAGGTGTACGGCACCCCCGCGGGCGGCGGCCCCGGCGGGCCCTCCGGCCCGGGCGGCCCCGGCGGCCCGGCCGCACCGCGGCGCCGGCCCGGCGCCCCCGCCCCGGACTGGCGCAAGCGCATCAAGATCGGCTCGATCGTGCTGGTCTCGGCGCTGGTCGTCACCACCGTCGGCACCTACTTCTGGGCGGACTCCAAGGTGCGCCGCGACGTGGACCTCTCCAAGGTCATCGAGCGGCCCAAGGACGACGACTGCACCACCTACCTGATCGTCGGCTCCGACAGCCGCGAGGGCATGTCCTCCGAGGACAAGAAGCGCCTCCACACGGGCTCGGCCGACGGCAAGCGGACCGACTCGATGATGATCCTGGCGGCGTGCTCCGGCGGGAACTCGATGATCTCGCTGCCGCGCGACTCGGACGTGGAGATCCCCTCCTTCGTGGGCTCGGAGTCCGGCAAGAAGTTCCCCGCCCAGGGCCGCCGGGTCAAGCTGAACGCGGCGTACGCGGAGGACGGCCCGGAGCTGCTGGTGCGCACCGTGGAGCACAACACCGGGCTGCGCATCGACCACTACGCGGAGATCGGCTTCGCCGGCTTCGCGAACATCGTGGACGCGCTCGGCGGTGTCGAGATGGACATCGAGAAGGGCTTCAAGGACGAGAAGTCGGGCGCCGACTTCCAGGCCGGCAAGCAGACCCTCAACGGCGAGCAGGCCCTGGCCTTCGTCCGTACCCGGTACGCCTTCGCCGAGTCCGACCTGGCCCGCACGAAGAACCAGCAGAAGTTCCTGTCGGCGCTGGCGAGCCAGGCGGCGACGCCGGGCACGATCATCAACCCGTTCCGGCTCTACCCGACGCTGGGCGCGGGCCTGGACACGCTGATCGTGGACAAGGACATGTCCCTGTTCGACCTGGGCGAGATGTTCTTCGCGATGAAGGGCGTCAGCGGCGGCGGGGGCACCTCGATGAACATGCCGATCTCGGGCAGCCGCGGCGGCAACCTCGTCTGGGACAAGCCGAAGGTGCAGCAGCTGGTGAAGCAGATACAGAACGACGAGAAGGTCACCCCACCCGCCTCGTAGCCGTTCCCGACCCAAACGTGAGATACCGCACTTCGCGCAGCAACGGTTGGACAGTCCGGGGCCCCCTCACAAAAACTGGGGCTTCTGTAAAAGAGGGGGTTCCCCAGTCATGACCGACCGCAGTCGCGGTACAGGGCTGCGGTGGTCGTCGCACGGCACCGTCGCTGAGCTCTTCACCGGCCGTCACAACAGCCTGGGATTCATGAGGTTGTTCCTGGCCTGCGGCGTGGTGCTCTCCCACGCCGCCAGTCTCGGGTTCAACACCACCGAGTTCGGCCACGGTTTCAGCCGCGGCCAGACCGACATCGGAAAGCTGTCGGTCTACGCGTTCTTCATCCTGTCCGGCATCCTCGTCACCCGCAGCGGTGTCCGGCTCGGACTCGGCCGGTTCCTGTGGCACCGCGCGCTGCGCCTGCTGCCCGGTCTGTGGGTGTGCATCCTGGTCTGCGCGTTCGTCCTGGCTCCGTTCCTGTACTGGCACCTGCACGGCAACCTGAACGGGTTCACCGACCACGCGCAGGGCCCGTTCCAGTACGTCTGGCACAACGCGCACATCATCATCGTGCAGAAGGACGTCTCGGGGGTGATGTCCTTCGGCAAGTCCCTGGGCCTGGGCACCTCGGACACCTTCAACGGGCCCGTGTGGACCCTGCACTACGAGGTGATGTGCTACCTCGCGGTGGGCGTGCTCGCGGTCACCGGGGCGCTGAAGAAGTCCCGCCGGCTGATCCTGCTGATCACCGTCTTCCTGGGCTGGCGGGTGATCCGCGAGGCCATCGAGCACCGCTACTACACCGGCGCCGGCCAGGCCTCCTTCTTCCGCGACTTCACCGTGCCGATCCTCGGGTACACCAGCACGAACTGGTACCTGTACCTGGGCTTCGCCTTCGCCCTCGGCACCGTCATCGAGCTCTACAAGGACCGCATCCCGGTCAACGACGTGCTCGGCATCGGCTCCATCGTGGTGCTGCTGCTCAGCCTGCGGTTCGGCTACCTGTTCGTGGTCGGCATCCCGGCGATGGCGTACGGACTGACGTACCTGGCGATCCGGCTGCCGAAGCCGTTCCAGAAGATCGGAGCCCGCAACGACTACTCGTACGGGATCTACATCTACGGCTGGGCCATGCAGATGACGCTGATCCTGCTCGGCCTGACCCGCTGGGGCTTCTGGCCGTTCCTGTTGCTCTCGTACGTGGCCGCCGGGCTGATGGCGTACCTGTCGTGGCACCTGGTGGAGAAGCGGGCCATGCGCTTCAAGGACGTGGGCAAGGACTGGACCCTGGGCCGCCGCCGCCAGGACGGGACCGGGGCCGAAGCCGCGCCGCCGGCTCCCGCCGCCGCGGAACCGGTGCCCGAACGGGCCGGCGCCACTTCCTGACCCGGATCTGACACCGGATACGACAGGACCCCGACTGCGTGGAGCGGTCGGGGTCCTGTCGTATCGGGGTCCGGGGCCGGGGTCAGCCGACCACCTTGTACAGCACCATCCCGTTCGGGCCCGTCTTCACCTTGCGCAGCGCCGGATCGCCGGGCGGCAGCCCCTGGTCCGGCCAGCCCAGCACCCACTGCGCCCCGAAGCGGTGCAGCGCGTCGAGCTTCTCCTGGCGGGGGGTGGACCGGTCGAAGTACCGCCGGGTGGCCTCGATGCGCTCGGGTTCGTCCGGCAGGAAGAAGTCCGGGTAGCCCGGTGCCACGGTGTAGAAGCCGTAGCCGGGTATCTGCTGGCCGGTGTTCTGGTCGACCATCACCACGTCGCCGTACCGGGCGTACTTGGTCATCCACTGGTAGCCGGGGATCGGCAGCCAGGCCTTCTCGGTCAGCGTCTCCGGCATGGCCTCGTTGCGTACGACGAAGCTGAGCGACGGCGCCTGCGCCCAGGAGCCGGCCAGCAGACCGGCCGCCAGCACCACCGCGAAGCAGCGGCGGAGGAACCGGCCGCCGCCCTCGACCACGGCCAGCGCCGCCGCCAGCTGGGCCGGGATGATGGCACCGGGCAGCGCCCGGCCCCAGGAGTAGTGCCCGGTCAGCCCGCCGGCCGTGATCATCAGCGTGGCCAGCAGGAACCACCACACGAGCGGGTCGCGGCGGTCGCGGGCGAACCGGAAGGCGAGCGCGGCCACGCCGATCGGCACGTAGCCGAAGCGCATCCACCACTCCTCGTAGAGCCCCCTGTGGATGTCTTCGAGGCCGCCGATGGTGAGCAGCGAGAAGAACGAGTAGTACGGCCAGACGGCGAGCAGGGCCACCGCCACGGCGAGCGCTGTGCCCAGCCGCAGCCAGGTCTGCCGCGCCGGCCACGGCCGGGCGGAGACCAGGACGCCCAGGGCGCCGAAGGTCATGACCACGCCGGTGAACTGGTGGCTGAGCATGATCAGCGCCCACAGTGCGCCGAGGGCGGTCCAGGCCGGCCAGGAGGTGGCCGTACCGCGGCGCAGCGACTTGGCCAGCAGGGCCAGGAAGTGGAAGCCGAGGCCGGTGGCGAAGGTGCTCGGGTACGAGACGTTCAGCGAGATGGAGGTGAAGCCGAGGAAGCCGCTCCAGATGAAGAAGGTCGGGCCCCAGAGCAGGATCAGGGTGAGCACGGCGAGCGGCGGCGCGGCCCGGTGCCGGCTCAGGGTCCGGGTGAGGTGCCAGATGCCGGTCAGCAGCAGGGTGAGGCCGACGAGCGCGGCGAACCGCAGCACGGTGAACCCGGTCAGGCCGCTCGCCTTGGCGAGGAGTCCGAGGAGCACCATCCACGGCGAGTTGTACGGGCTGGGGGTGTCCGCGTCGACCTGGGTGTTGCCGGGGTCGAGCAGATCGTGCCGCAGCCGTTCGATGGTGGCGAGGTGCACGCCCATGTCGCCGATCCAGGGCAGCCGGAGCACCATCAGCAGCAGGACCGCGGTGAGCAGCAGTACGGCGCCGTTGAGCGCGGGGACCAGGCGGTCGGCGGGGCGCGGGGGCCGCGTCGCCGGGTTCGGGGCGGCGGGTTCCGGGGCCGGGGCCGGGCTCCGGCCGGCCGGGGCCCGGTCCACCGGGCGGGCGGAGGGGTCGAGGGCGCTGGTCATTTTTGGAATACCCAAGTCCGGTATACGAGGAAGCGGAAGGCGAGGCGGGTCCGCCGGGCGGGCGCGGTCGCGGCCGGGGCGGCGGTCTCCGGGGCAAGGGTGTCCGGGGCGCGGCCGGTTTCGGGCAGCGTGGTCATGGCGGTGCAGACGTCCCGTCTCGGTCGGGAAGGCGTCAGCGGCGGCCGCGGGAGCGGCTGCGCAGCTTCCACGGCATGACGACGGACTCCAGCTGCACGGCGAGGTTCATCTTGGACTCGCCCAGGGTGCGGTCCTCGAAGTGGATCGGGACCTCCAGCACGCTGAAGTCCCGGCGCAGCGCCGCGTACTTCATCTCCACCTGGAAGCTGTAGCCGGCGCTGCCGACGGAGCCGAGGTCGATGGCGCGCAGGGCGTCGGCGCTCCAGAGGTTGAAGCCGCCGGTGATGTCGCGGATGCGGGTGCCGAGGATGGTGCTCGCGTAGGCGTTCGCCCAGCGGGAGAGGAGCTTGCGGTGGGCGCCCCAGGCGTCGGAGAGGGTGCCGCCGGGGACGTAGCGGCTGCCGACGACGAGGCCGGCGCGGGCGGCGAGGGCCACCCCCAGCATCTCGGTGATCTTGTCGGCGGGGTGGCTGCCGTCGGCGTCCATCTGCAGGACGTACTCGGCGCCCTGCTCGACGGCCAGGCTCATGCCGGCCGCGTAGGCGCGGCCGAGGCCGTTCTTCTCGGTGCGGTGCAGCACCCGGATGCGGGGGTCCGCCCCGTCCTCGTTGTAGCGCTCGGCGAGTTTCTCGGCGAGCTCCCCCGTGCCGTCCGGGCTGGAGTCGTCCACCACGAGGAGCGTCAGGCCCGGCAGGTCGAGATCCATCAGGGTCTCGGCCATGCCGGGCAGATTGGCCGCCTCGTTGTACGTCGGCATCACGACGCAGAGCCGGGTGGCCGCCCAGCAGTCGGGCAGCCGGGCCGGTATGCCAGTCACAGGTATTCCTCTTGCAGAAGTCGTTCGGTTGCCGGGGCTCCCGGACCGTGGTCAGCGGTCCGAGGAGAAGCGGATGGACGCGTCGGGCAGCACTGCCCCGCACCAGACCCGCACCCCGTCGCGAAGTTCGTTGTGGGCGCCCACCTGCGCGCCGTCGCCGATGACGGCGGCGTCCACCACCGTGTGCCGGCCCACCTGGGCGCCGGCTCCGATGAGACTGGCGGTGATGCGGGCGTCCGCGCCGACGGTCGCGCCGTCGAGAACCGTCGATCCGTGGACGACTGCGCCCGCTTCGATGCGGGCTCCGGCGCCCACCACGGTACCGCCCGAAACTGTGGCCCCGTCAGCTACCTGGGCCCCGGGGAGCAGCAGGGCTTCACCGCGGGGGCCGGGCACGGCGGCGGAGTCGACGACTCCGCGGACCAGGTCGGCCGATGCCCGGACGAAGGCCTCGGGCTTGCCGAGGTCGAGCCAGTAGGTGTCCTCGACCTGGCCGTGCAGGCGCGCGCCGTCGGCCAGCAGGCCCGGGAAGGTCTCCCGTTCGACGGAGACGGGCCGGCCGGCCGGGATGGTGTCGATGACGGAGCGGCGGAACACGTAGCAGCCCGCGTTGATCTGGTCGGTGACGATCTCCTCGGGCGTCTGCGGCTTCTCGGTGAAGGCCAGCACCCGCCCGTCGGGGCCCGTCGGCACCAGGCCGAAGGCCCGCGGGTCGGCCACCCGTACCAGGTGGAGCGAGACGTCGGCCCCGGCCTGCCCGTGGGCGTCCACCAGCCCGTTGATGTCGAGGCCGCTGAGGATGTCGCCGTTGAGGACGAGGACGGGCTCGTCGGGGCCGCAGGTGAGCCGCTCGGCCGCGTTGCGGATGGCTCCGCCCGTTCCCAGGGGCTCGTCCTCGACCACGTATTCGAGGTGGACGCCGAAGGCGGAGCCGTCGCCGAAGTAGGGCTCGAACACCTCGGCCAGGTAACAGGTGGCCAGCACGATGTGTTTGACGCCGGCCGCGGCGAGGCGGGCCATCTGGTGGGCCAGGAAGGGCACGCCCGCGGCGGGCACCATCGGCTTCGGCGTGTTCACCGTCACCGGGCGCAGCCGTGTCCCCTGCCCGCCGACGAGCAGGATCGCTTCCTTCATCTCTCTCCCCAACATGGCCGTCCTGATGCGCGGAGTCATCTTATGGTTCGAAAAAGTCGGCTCCTTGCCGCCCTGCGGCACCGCCATGCGCGGAGGAAGAGGGTGAAAGCGCTCGAAAGGTTCCGTGCGCCCCCCGACTTCCTTTGCGCCCGGGTGAACCGAGGGTGACCGGACGCACCAGTGGGCACCCCCGTCGTGACCGGGGGTGCCCACTGGGTCTTCCGCCGTTGCCGACCTGCCGGGTTACGCGGGCAGGTTGCGGGCCATGACGATGCGCTGGACCTGGTTCGTGCCTTCGTAGATCTGGGTGATCTTCGCGTCGCGCATCATGCGCTCGACCGGGTAGTCGCGGGTGTAGCCGTAGCCGCCCAGCAGCTGGACCGCGTCCGTGGTGACCTCCATGGCCACGTCGGAGGCGAAGCACTTGGCGGCGGCGCCGAAGAAGGTGAGGTCGCCGTCGACGCGCTCCGACTTGGCGGCGGCCGCGTAGGTGAGCTGGCGGGCGGCCTCGAGCTTCATGGCCATGTCGGCGAGCATGAACTGGACGCCCTGGAAGTCGGCGATCGGCTTGCCGAACTGCTTGCGCTCCTGGACGTAGCCCTTGGCGTAGTCGAGGGCGCCCTGGGCGATGCCGAGCGCCTGGGCCGCGATAGTGATGCGGGTGTGGTCCAGGGTCTTCATGGCGGTGGCGAAGCCGGTGCCCTCGGCGCCGATCATGCGGTCGGCGGGGATCCGCACGTTGTCGAGGTAGACCTCGCGGGTCGGGGAGCCCTTGATGCCGAGCTTCTTCTCCGGGGCGCCGAAGGAGACGCCCTCGTCGCCCTTCTCCACGACGAAGGCGGAGATGCCCTTCGAGCGCTTCTCGGGGTCGGTGACGGCCATGACCGTGTAGTACTCGGAGACGCCGGCGTTGGTGATCCAGCGCTTGACGCCGTTGAGGACCCAGAAGTCGCCGTCGCGGACCGCGCGGGTCTTCATGCCGGCCGCGTCGGAGCCCGCGTCGGGCTCGGAGAGGCAGTACGAGAACATCGCGTCGCCCTTGGCGAGCGGGCCCAGGTACTTCTTCTTCAGGTCCTCGGAGCCGGAGAGGATGACCGGGAGCGAGCCGAGCTTGTTCACGGCCGGGATCAGGGAGGAGGAGGCGCAAACGCGGGCCACCTCCTCGATCACGATCACGGTGGCGAGGGCGTCGGCGCCGGCGCCGCCGTAGGACTCGGGTACGTGGACGGCGTGCAGGTCGTTGGCGACCAGGGCGTCCAGGGCCTCCTGCGGGAACCGCGCCTCTTCGTCGACTGCGGCCGCGAACGGGGCGATCTTCGCCTCGCACAGCGCGCGAACCGAGTCGCGGAGCATGTCGTGCTCCTCGGCAGGGCGGTAGAGGTCGAAGTCGGAACCTGCCAAAGCACTCACTCCCCATGCTAACTACCGTTAAGTAACCCAAGCCTAGGGCCGACTCACGAGTAGGGGTACGGGCCGCGCGCGTGAGCTTGGTGACAACGGGCGCGACTATGCTCGGTGGCCGCACACCGCACGCCACCCCTATGGAGTACCCATGGCCCCCAAGATCACTGTGATCGGCACTGGATACCTCGGCGCGACCCACGCCGCGGCCATGGCCGAGCTGGGCTTCGAGGTGCTGGGCCTGGACGTCGTACCGGAGAAGATCGAGATGCTGGCCGCCGGCCGGGTCCCGATGTACGAGCCGGGGCTGGAGGAGCTGCTGGCCCGGCACGTGGCCGGGCTGCCGGGGTCGACCGGGCGGCTGCGCTTCACCCTGGACTGGGCGGAGGCCGGAGCCTTCGGCGATGTGCACTTCGTCTGCGTGAACACTCCGCAGAAGCACGGCGAGTACGCCTGCGACATGAGTTACGTCGACTCGGCCGTCGAATCGCTGGCCCCGCACCTGACCCGGCCGGCCCTGGTGGTCGGCAAGTCCACCGTTCCGGTGGGCTCGGCGGAGCGGCTGGCGCGGCGGCTGGCCGAGCTGGCCCCGGCCGGCGCGGACGTGGAGCTGGCCTGGAACCCCGAGTTCCTGCGGGAGGGCTTCGCGGTCCAGGACACCCTGCACCCCGACCGGATCGTGATCGGGGTGGCCGGCGACCGCGCGGAGAAGGTGCTGCGCGAGGTGTACGCGACGCCGATGGGGGAGGGCTCGCCGCTGGTGGTGACCGACTTCCCGACGGCGGAACTGGTCAAGACGGCCGCGAACTCCTTCCTCGCCACGAAGATCTCCTTCATCAACGCGATGGCCGAGGTCTGCGAGGCGGCGGGCGGCGACGTGGTGAAGCTGGCGGAGGCGATCGGGTACGACGAGCGGATCGGCTCGAAGTTCCTGCGGGCCGGCATCGGCTTCGGCGGCGGCTGCCTGCCCAAGGACATCCGGGCCTTCATGGCCCGGGCCGGCGAGCTGGGCGCGGACCAGGCGCTGACCTTCCTGCGCGAGGTCGACTCGATCAACATGCGGCGCCGCGGGCACATGGTGGAGCTGGCGCGGGAGGCGGTCGGCGGCTCGTTCCTGGGCAAGCGGGTGGCGGTGCTGGGCGCGACCTTCAAGCCGGATTCGGACGACGTACGGGACTCCCCGGCGCTGAACGTGGCCGGGCAGATCCACCTCCAGGGCGGACAGGTCACGGTCTACGACCCCAAGGGCATGGACAACGCGCGGCGGCTCTTCCCGACCCTGGCGTACGCGCCGACCGCCGAGGCGGCGGTGCAGGGCGCGGAGGTGGTCCTGCACCTCACGGAGTGGCGCGAGTTCCGCGAGCTGGACCCGGCGGCGCTGGGCAAGGCGGTCACCGACCGGCTGATCCTGGACGGCCGCAACGCCCTCGACCCGGAGCACTGGCGGGCGGCGGGCTGGACGTACCGTGCGATGGGCCGCCCGCGCGCCTGACGGGGCCGACCGCGACGGCAGGAGGCGTAACGCAGCGCGACTCCGGTCACCCTCTGTTTCGCTGCCTGTGATCGGGAATCCAACCGGGCAGGTACGAAGGACGCCCGGGCCGGGGTGGCCGATGATGCGGTGATCGGCCAGTTCGCCGTCCTGTTCATCGTGGACGCCGCGGGCATCACGGCCGGACCGGGATGCGATCAGGTCGACGCCACGACCGTGCGCTGCGGCGCGCCCGGGCAGGTGACGAACGTCGTCGCCAACCTCGGGGACGGCACGGACAGGCTCGAGGTCCTCAACTCCCTTCACGCCGTGGTCGACGGTGGGAGCGGCAGCGACACCATCACCACCGCCGGCGGCAACGACCGGATCACCGTCCGGGACGGTGCGCCCGGCGACGTCGTCCAGTCGTGCGGTGCCGGTTTCGATGTCGTCCGCGCCGATGCGGGCGACACCGTCGCCTCGAACTGCGAGCTCCGCTCGCCGTTCTAGCCGCCGGCCGCTAGCCGCGGGCGCGGTACGTGCGCATCTTGGCGCGGCTGCCGCAGACCGACATCGTGCACCAGCGGCCGCGGGCGGCGGGGCTGCGGTCGTAGTACGCCCACTGGCAGTCCTCGGCCGCGCAGGCCTTGAGGCGGGTCCAGGTGCCGGCGGTGACGGCCTCGGCGATGGCCGCGGCGATCCGGGTGACCAGGGCGTCCCCGGGGGGCGGGTCCAGGGCGGCCGAGCCCGCCGGGTCGACGCGGACGGTCAGCGGGGCCGTCGCCAGGAACCGGTTCAGGGTGGCCAGGGAGCCGGCCGGGGCGGAATGGCCGGCGTGGGCCAGCAGGGCCGCGCGCAGGGCTTCGCGGAGCTCGGCGGCCTCGGCGAGGGCGGGGCCGGACAGGCCGAACTGCACCGCCAGCCGGTCCTCGCCGGTGTCCACGCTCAGCGTGTTGACGAGATCCTCCACCAGCGCGAGGCCCCCGGGGGCCGGTGCGCGTCCGCCACTCATGTCTGCGACGTTACCTCTTGGATCCGTGAAGCGGTAACGCGTAGGGTGGTGGTTACCGGCAAGGCCCGCTTACCGGTAACCATTCAAGGGAGTAGTGCGTCATGGCCGTCGCCAAGCTCGGCACCGTCGTCCTCGACTGTCCCGACCCGCTCGCCCTCGCCACCTTCTACGCCGGCCTGCTCGGCGGCACGCCGTCCCTGGACGAGGACGGCACCTGGGCGGACCTCCAGGGCCACGAGGGAACCCCGCTCGCCTTCCAGAAGGCCCCTGGCCACGTCCCGCCGGAGTGGCCCTCCGCCGAGGCCTCGCAGCAGTTCCACCTGGACCTGGTGGTCGGGGACCTGGACGCCGCGGAGGAACGGATCCTCGCGCTGGGCGCGAAGCCCCTGGACGCCGCGGACCCGTCCCGCTCCTGGCGGGTCTACGCCGACCCGGCGGGACACCCGGTCTGCCTCTGCGCCAGCTAGCGCGCCCGTCGACGGCGGGTGCAGCCGAGGACGGGCCCCATGCGTGGGGCCCGTCCGAGGACGGGCCCCACGAGGTATGGGTACGGGTGCGGTCAGTGGCCGGCGCGGTAGTGGGCCGCGCGGCCCGTGAATTCCGCGTCGCGGAGGACCCGCTGGGCGTTGCCCCAGGTCAGGAGGGCCACGTCCGCTTCGGGCCAGCCGCGGTCGAGGAGTTCCGCGATCAGCCGGGGGTAGCCGGAGGGGTCCGTCAGGCCGGCCGGGCGCGGGGTGCCGCCTTCGGAGCCGAAGGCGGCGCCGAGGCCCACGCACTCCGGGCCCGCGACCGCCCGTACGTGGTCGAGGTGGTCGGCCACCGCGTGCAGCGAATCGCCGGTGCGGTCGGCGGAGAAGGTGACCATGCACAGGCCGTTGGCCGCGCGCAGGGCGGTGAGGACCTCGTCCGGGACGTTGTCCGGGTGCCGGGTCAGTGCCGCCGCCGCGGTGTGCGAGACGATCACCGGCGCCTTGGAGGCGCCCGCGAGCTGGCAGGCGACGGCCGGCGCGCAGCCGGTCAGGTCCACCAGCATCGCCAGACGGTTCATCTCCTGGACGACCTCGTGGCCGAAGGCCGTCAGGCCGTGATCGGCCCATGGCGCGCCCGCCGGGGCCAGGCTGCGGACCCCCAGTTGGTGGAAGGCGCGCAGGGTGCCCAGGGAATCGGTGACGGTGGCGCCCGGTACGGGGCCGAGGAAGGACGCGATCCGGCCCCGGTTCCGCGCGTCGACGAGGTCGTCGGCGCTCAGGGCGAGGCTCAGCTTGTCCGGGTAGCGGCTGATCAGGGTGTGCGCGATGTCGATCTGTTCGAGCGTGTCCCTCACGGTGCATTCGCCGGGGGTGAGCAGCGACCAGAACTGGGCGCCCACTCCCCCGCCGCGCAGCCGCGGGATGTCGGTGTCCACGCCGGTGTCGGGTGTGGCTATGTCGTGGTACGGGCTCTGGCGCAGCGTCCAGAGGAACGTGTTGTGCCCGTCCGCCACGGGATGTACGGCCAGCAGCGCGGCGGCCCGGTCGAGGGAGCCCGGCGTGTGGGTGCCCGGGGTCTGCTCGGCTCCGAGGGCGGCGGGTCCGGCCGGTGGGCCGGTGACGGTGTCGGCTGTGCGGCCCGTCTCGGGTTCGTCCTGCAGGTCGGCCATGGGATTCGCTCCGGTCTCGGCGGCAGCTGGGACAGCAGGTTGATGCCACCGTGACATGTGGGGCTGATGGGGTCTCGGCGGGTGTGGCGTTCGGGTGGCATCCGCTCGATGCCGGGCCCGAAAGCCACACCCCGAAAGCCACACCCCGCGAGAACTCCGGCGGCAGCCTCAGATCACCGCGTTCGACGGGCCGCGCTCCGCCGACAGGCCGCGCGCGACCTCTTCCGCGTCCCGCAGCACGCGGACCGCGTTCGACCAGGTCAGCTTCGCCAGGTCGGACCGCGACCAGCCGCGGCCGATGAGCTCCGCGACCAGGTTCGGGTAGCCGGCGACATCGTCCAGGCCGGTGGGGGTGAAGGCGGTGCCGTCGTAGTCCCCGCCGATGCCGATGTGGTCGATGCCGGCGGTCTCCCGCATGTGGTCGAGGTGGTCGGCGACGGTGGCGGCGGTGGCCACCGGGCGCGGGTTGGCCGCCTCGAAGTCCCGGTGCAGGGCCATCGCCTCGGGGGTGGTGTCGAGGTGGTGGAGGCCGTGCGCCCGCAGGTTCTCGTCGGCGGCCAGGGTCCACTCGACGGCCGCCGGGAGGATGAACTTCGGCACGAAGGTGGCCATGGCCACGCCGCCGTTGGCGGGCAGCCGCTCCAGCACGTCGTCGGGGATGTTGCGCGGGTGGTCGCAGACCGCCCGGGCCGAGGAGTGCGAGAAGATCACCGGCGCGGCCGAGGTGTCGAGCGCGTCCCGCATGGTGCTGGCGGCCACGTGCGAGAGGTCGACGAGCATGCCGATGCGGTTCATCTCGCGGACGACCTCGCGGCCGAAGGAGGTGAGGCCGCCGTGGCGCGGCTCGTCGGTCGCCGAGTCCGCCCAGTCCACGTTGTCGTTGTGGGTGAGGGTCAGATAGCGGACGCCCAGCCGGTGCAGGGCGCGCAGGGTGGCCAGCGAGTTGTTGATGGAGTGGCCGCCCTCGGCACCCATCAGCGAGGCGATCCGCCCGCTCGCCCGGGCCGCTTCCATGTCGTCGGCCGTCAGGGCCCGCACCAGGTCGGCCGGGTAACGGTCGATCAGCTGGGCGACCGCGTCGATCTGCTCCAGGGTCGCGCTGACCGCCTCGTCACCGGCGAAGGAGGAGCGGACGTACACGGACCAGAACTGGGCGCCGACCCCGCCGGCCCGCAGCCGCGGGATGTCGGTGTGCAGGCGGCCGGTCTGGTCGGCGGCGATGTCGCGCCGGTCGAGGTCGTAGCGGACCTGTTCGCGCAGCGCCCAGGGCAGGTCGTTGTGCCCGTCGACCACCGGGTGCTCGGCGAGCAGCTCCCGGGCGGCCGCGAGGTGCTCGCTCATCCGTTGGCCACCTTGGTGCGCAGCCGCTTGCCCTTCTCGGTGGCCTGGTCGTTGAGCTCCTGCTGGAATTCGCGCATCCGGGCCATCAGCTCCGGGTCCTGGGTGGCCAGGATCCGGGCCGCGAGCAGGCCGGCGTTGCGGGCGCCGCCGACCGAGACGGTGGCGACGGGGACGCCGGCGGGCATCTGGACGATCGACAGCAGGGAGTCCATGCCGTCGAGGTACTTCAGCGGGACCGGTACGCCGATCACCGGCAGCGGGGTGACGGAGGCGAGCATGCCGGGCAGGTGGGCGGCTCCGCCCGCGCCCGCGATGACCGCCTTCAGGCCGCGGTCGGCGGCCTGCTCGCCGTACGCGATCATCTCGCGCGGCATCCGGTGGGCGGAGACGACGTCGACCTCGTAGGGGATCTCGAACTCGTCCAGGGCCTGGGCGGCGGCCTCCATGACCGGCCAGTCCGAGTCCGATCCCATGACAATGCCGATGACGGGGGCGATGACGGGGGCGCTCATTCGGTGATCGTTCCTCGCAGGTAGCCGGCAGCGTGACGTGCGCGCTCCAGCACATCGTCCAGATCGTCGCCGTAGGTGTTGACGTGGCCGACCTTGCGACCGTGTTTCACGTCCTTGCCGTACATGTGGATCTTCAGCTGCGGGTCGTGGGCCATGCAGTGCAGGTACGCCGCGTACATGTCGGGGTAGTCCCCGCCCAGCACATTGGCCATGACCGTCCAGCGCGCGCGGGGCCTCGGGTCGCCGAGCGGGAGGTCGAGGACCGCCCGTACGTGGTTGGCGAACTGGGAGGTGATGGCGCCGTCCTGGGTCCAGTGGCCCGAGTTGTGCGGGCGCATGGCGAGCTCGTTGACCAGGATGCGGCCGTCGGCCGTCTCGAAGAGCTCGACGGCCAGGTGGCCGGTCACGCCGAGTTCGGCGGCGATCCGCAGGGCCAGGGCCTGGGCCTCGCCGGCCAGCTCCTCGGAGAGGTTCGGGGCCGGGGCGATCACCGTGTCGCAGACCCCGTCGACCTGGATGGACTCCACGACGGGGTAGGCCACGGCCTGGCCGTGCGGGGAGCGGACGATGTTCGCCGCGAGCTCGCGGACGTACTCGACCTTCTCCTCCGCCAGGACCGGGACGCCCGCTTTGAAGGGGGCCTCCGCGTCCTCCACGGACCGCACGAACCACACGCCCTTGCCGTCGTAGCCGCCGCGCACGGTCTTGAGGATCACGGGGAAGCCCGTGCCCTCCTCCGCGAAGGCGGCCACGTCCGCCGGATCGGACACGATCCGGTGGCGGGGGCTGGGCGCGCCGATCTCGTCGAGCCGGGCGCGCATCACCCCCTTGTCCTGGGCGTGCACCAACGCGTCGGGCCCCGGGCGGACGGGAACTCCGTCTGCTTCCAGGGCCCGCAGGTGCTCCGTGGGGACATGCTCGTGGTCGAAGGTGATCACGTCGCAGCCGCGCGCGAAGGCGCGCAGGGTGTCCAGGTCGCGATAGTCGCCGATGACGACGTCGCTCACCACCTGGGCCGCCGAGTCCTGCGGACTGTCACTGAGGATCTTGAATCTGATGCCGAGGGGGATACCCGCCTCGTGGGTCATGCGGGCGAGCTGACCGCCGCCGACCATGCCGACTACCGGGAACGTCACTCCTCCAGGGTATCCGCCGGTATTCCGCCATCCGGACGGGGGCCGTGGCCGGAAGACTTCCTGCCACGGGCCGGGAGACGACCTCGTCACATCTGCTCCGGAAGGCGCAGACGTACCAACCGGACGACACTTAACATGGCTGGATTGACCAGAAGGACGACCGACAGGGGCGAATGACCGTATGAGCGCGACGAAGCAGGCGGCCCTGGTGGACCGGGCGCGCGGCCTCGCACGGGAGGTCGTGAAGTTCGGCGCCGTCGGCGGTCTGGGCGTTCTCGTCAACCTCGGCGTCTTCAACCTGCTGCGGAACACCACCGACCTGCAGGTCGGCCGGGCCAATGTCATAGCCATCACGGTCGCCATCGTCTGCAACTACATAGGGTTCCGGTACTTCACCTACCGCGACCGCGACAAGTCCGGCCGCAAGCGCGAGATGACGCTGTTCCTGGCGTTCAGCGTGATCGGCATGGTCATCGAGACCGGGATCCTCTACGCCGCCACCTACGGCGGCGGCTGGGACAGCCCGCTCCAGAACAACGTCTTCAAGCTGATCGGCATCGGCGTGGCCACCCTCTTCCGCTTCTGGTCCTACCGGACCTGGGTGTTCCGTACGCTGCCCGCGCCTGCTCCGACGGCGGTCGCCGCGCCCCGGACCGTGGCCGCTCCCGAGGCGTCCGCCCCGGCCCGCCCGGTGGTCTCCGCCGACCGCTGACGCCCGCCCCCTCGTGTCGGCCCGCTAGCGGACCGTCTTCTGGGGTTCCGCGCGTTCCGGCGCGGTCCGGCTCAGGAACAGCGCGAACACCGGCGGATGTGCCTGGAGCAGCTCCAGCCGCCCGCCGTCGGCCTCCGCCAGGTCACGGGCCACCGCCAGTCCGATGCCGGTGGAATTGCGCCCGCTGATGGCCCGCTCGAAGATCCGGTTGCCCAGGTCTGCCGGGACTCCCGGCCCCTCGTCGGTGACCTCGATGACCGCCTGGTTGCCGGTCACGCGGGTGCGCAGGGCGACGGTGCCGCCTCCGTGCATGAGCGAGTTCTCGATCAGGGCGGCCAGGACCTGGGCCACCGCGCCGGGCGTGCCCACGGCCCGCAGGCCCTGCTTCCCGGAGCGCACCATCGCCCGCCCGGCACTGCGGTAGGCGGGCCGCCACTCCTCGACCTGCTGTTTGACGACCTCGTCGAGGTCGAAGGGGACGGCGGAGCCGGTCCGCGGGTCCCGGGAGTTCGTCAGCAGCCGCTCGACCACGTCGGTGAGCCGCTCCACCTGGGCGAGGGCGATGGAGGCCTCTTCCCGGACGGTCTCCAGGTCCTCGGTGACCGTGATCTCCTCCAGCCGCATGGACAGGGCCGTCAGCGGGGTGCGGAGCTGGTGCGAGGCGTCCGCGGCGAGCCTCCGCTCGGCGGTCAGCATGCGTCCGATCCGCTCGTTGCTGGCGTCGAGCACGTCGGCGACCCGGTCCAGCTCGGGCACCCCGTACCGGCGGTGCCGGGGGCGCGGGTCGCCGGAGCCGAGCCGCTCGGCCGTCTCCGCGAGGTCGGTCAGCGGGGACCCCAGCCGGTTGGCCTGGCGTACGGCGAGCAGGACGGCCGCCACCACGGCGAGCAGGGCGACCGCGCCCACCACGGCGAGGGTCCGGCCGACCTCGCGGGTGACGGCGGACCGGGGCTCCTCCACGGTCACGGTCTCGCCGCGGTCGCCGGAGGCGCTGCCCCGGATGACGCCGCCGTCGATCGGGCGTCCGAGTGCGACGTCGGGCCGCCCGGGGACCTGGATGAGGGCGTAACGGCCGGGCTCGATCCGGTCGGCGAGCGCGTCCGCGTCGACCGGCTCCTGCTCCAGGACGCTGGCTTCGACGCTCCCGAGCAGGCTGAGCGCCTCGGTCTCGACGCTCTCCTGCGCGCTGTTGGTGATCGTCCGGGTTTCCACGATGACCAGGGAGACCCCGAACACGGCGATCACGACGAGCACCACGGCGAGCGTGGAGTTGATCAGGCGGCGGCGCATGGTGGGGCGGTGCTCAGCTCTTCTCGAAGCGGAAGCCGACTCCGCGGACGGTGGCGATGTAGCGCGGGTTGGCGGCGTCGTCGCCCAGCTTCTTGCGGAGCCAGGAGATGTGCATGTCGAGGGTCTTGGTGGAGGACCACCAGGTGGTGTCCCAGACCTCGCGCATCAGCTGGTCGCGGGTGACGACCCGGCCGGCGTCCCGGACCAGGACCCGGAGGAGGTCGAACTCCTTGGCGGTGAGCTGGAGCTCCTCCTCCCCCATCCAGGCGCGGTGCGACTCCACGTCGATGCGCACGCCGTGGGTGGCGGGGGGCTGGGTGGGCTCGGCCGCGCCGCGCCGGAGCAGGGCCCGGACCCGGGCCAGCAGTTCGGCGAGGCGGAACGGCTTGGTGACGTAGTCGTCGGCGCCGGCGTCCAGGCCGACCACCGTGTCGACCTCGTCGGCCCGGGCGGTGAGCACCAGGATCGGGAAGCCGTGCCCTTCGGCGCGCAGCCGCCGGGCCACTTCCAGGCCGTCCATGCCGGGCAGCCCCAGGTCGAGTACGACCAGATCGACGCCGCCCTGCAGTCCCGCGTCCAGCGCGGTGGGTCCGTCCTCGCGGACCTCGACCTCGTAGCCCTCCCGGCGCAGGGCGCGGGCCAGGGGTTCCGAGATGGATGCGTCGTCCTCGGCGAGCAGTACACGCGTCATGTGGGTGATGGTAATGCGCGGCGGCTGTCGGCCGGGGCCTGCCGGAGCACCCCCATCGACTGGCCTTATTACCTACTACCAGCCTTCGAATATGACGAATCGGTTCCCCGATTACCTGTGATCCATATCTCAAGACCTTTCATATGCGGCACTGTCGTGTCGTATGGTGGCGAGACGCCTGATGCACTACCTCAGGGACCTTTGTGTCGAAAAACGGCCGAAGGTCTCTATTTCTGTCTCAGATGGGCTGCCAGTCTTGACGGACTGTCCGCCCCTCCCCGGCAGTGAACGAATCTGTGGGCCGGGCCTGCGCGCGAAGGTGCGTGGCGGGCCGCCCCCTCCCCGGGCGCTGATCCGCTCACGAAGCGCAGCGTCCCGAGCAAGCAAGGATCGACCATGGCTTCCAGCCTGACGAAGGATTCGGCCGGTACCGGCGAGAAGACCTTCCTCGGCCACCCCAGCGGCCTCGCCTTCCTCTTCATGACCGAGATGTGGGAGCGCTACAGCTTCTACGGCATGCGCGCGCTGCTCGTGCTCTACCTGGCCACCAACGTGGCCGACGGTGGTCTCGGGATGAACGACGCGACCGCGGTCGCGATCTACTCCGTCTACAACGCGATGGTCTACCTGCTCGCCCTGCCGGGCGGCTGGCTCGGTGACCGCGTGTGGGGTGCCCGCAAGGCCGTGGCCGTCGCGGGTGTCGTCATCATGACGGGCCACTTCCTGCTGGCGGTGCCCTCGTCCGTCTCGTTCTTCATCGGTCTGGCGCTGATCGCGGCCGGTTCCGGTGTGCTGAAGGCCAACATCTCCACGATGGTCGGCCACCTGTACCGGGACAAGAACGACCCGCGCCGTGACGGCGGCTTCACGATCTTCTACATGGGCATCAACCTCGGTGCCTTCGCCGCCCCGCTGACCATCGGCTGGGTCGGCCAGGAGGTCAACTGGCACCTCGGCTTCGCCATGGCCGGTGTCGGCATGGCGCTGGGTCTCGGCTTCTACTTCTTCGGCTTCCGCCACCTGAACCCGGTCTCGAACTCGGTTCCGAGCCCGCTGACCGCCGAGGAGAAGTCCTCCGTCGTCAGGAAGGGCCTGATCTGGCTCGGTGTCGCCGCCGCCGCGTACGCGATCATCGGCCTGGCCGGCATCTTCACGATCAACTACGCCCTGTGGCCGCTGACCATCGCCGGCCTGGTCCTCCCCGCCTGGGCGATCCTGCGCATCAAGCGCGACAAGGACCTCTCGGCGGTCGAGCGCTCGCGCATGTCGGCGTACGTGTGGTTCTTCGCCGCCGCCGCGATCTTCTGGGCGATCTACGACCAGACCGGCTCCACGCTGGCCCTGTTCGCGAAGGACAGCACGGACAGCACGCTGTTCGGCTTCAACTTCCCGGAGAGCTGGTTCCAGTCGCTGAACCCGCTGTTCGTGATGGCGCTCGCCCCGCTCTTCGCCATGCTGTGGGTGGCCCTCGCCCGCCGCTCCAAGGAGCCGACCACCCTCGCGAAGTTCTCCTTCGCGCTGGTCATGATCGGTGCCTCCTTCGGCGTCATGATGGTCGCCCAGGGCCTGGCCGGCGGCGACACGAAGGTCAGCCCGATGTGGCTGGTCGGTGTCTACTTCATCCAGACCGTCGGCGAGCTCACCCTCTCCCCGGTCGGCCTGTCGCTGACCACCAAGCTGGCGCCGCAGAAGTACGCCTCCCAGATGATGGGCGTCTTCTTCCTCGCGGTCACCGCCGGTGACTCGACCATCGCGCTGCTCCAGCTGCTGGGCGCCCCGACGGACACCCAGGGCTGGTTCGCCAGCCAGGGCGCGCTCGCCGTGCTCGCGGGCATCGCGATCTACATGTACCGCAAGAAGGTCCAGCCGCTCATGGGCGGCGTGCACTGACGCACGTCACGCTCTGACGCGGGGAACGGCCCGGCACACCTGGTGGTGTGCCGGGCCGTTCCGTTTCCGGGTACGGGTACGGGTTACCGGGCGCCGCCGCGCAGGCGCCGCCAGGGGGTGAAGGTGAACACCGCGCCGCCGAGCAGGATCACCGTGCCGGCGATCAGGGCGAGCGCCTTGATGCCGCCCTCGTCCTCCGCGCCGGTCTCGGCCAGGTTGCCGCCCGAGGCGGTGGTGTTGCCGGCACTGGGGCTGCCGGAGGTCGGGCTGCCGGAGCCGCCCTGCTGGGCGGTCGCGTCCAGCTCCAGCGAGACGCCGGTGCTCAGCGCCTTGCAGGGCACGGTGAGCGGCTGGCCGCCCGCGACCATGGTGACGTCGATCGACATGTCGGCCGGGCTCAGCGTGACCTTGCCGGTCTTGCCGGGCTTGTAGGTGCCGGTCATATCGCTCAGGCTGACCCCGCCCTGGGCCGGGATGGCCTCGGCGTTGGCCGGTCCGGTGACCTTGACGGTGCCGCTGTCGGCACCGCCCAGCTTGATGTTCATCGACGGCTTCAGGGCGCCCTTGGGCAGCGGCACCGGGGCCTTCATGGCGTCCTTGGCGGTCTTGACCGTCAGGTCGAAGCTGCCGCCGTTCTTCTTCGCGTTGACCGTGACGGGGGTGGTGATGCCGCCGGGGACGGTGTCGCCGCAGTCGAACTTCACGTCGACGGCCTTGCCCGGGAAGTCGGTCTGCCCGCCGCCGCCACCGGTGGCGCCGCCGTTGGTCGTGCCGCCGTTGGTGGTCCCGCCGTTGGTCGTGCCTCCGTTGGTCGTGCCTCCGTTCGTGGTCCCGCCGTTGGTGGTGCCGCCGTTGCCCGAACCGCCGCCGACCTTGATGGTCGCGCCCGCCTTCACGGTCTCCTTGGGCGCGCACTTGGTCTCGGTCTTCATGATCTGGTGGACCGTGATCACGTACTTGTCGGGCGTGAGCGTGATGTCGCCGGGCTTCTCGATCTTGAGCTTGCCGGTCATGGTGGACAGCTTCATCTCGCCGCCCTTGGGGATGGGCGGGTTCTCCCGCGGCCCCTGCATCTTGACCACGCCGGACTGCGCGCCGCCCACCTTGAGGTCACCGCTGGGCTCGACCATGTTCTTGTCCAGGTCGATCACGTCCGGGTTCTTCGACGCCGCCTTGACCGTCTTCCAGGTGACGTCGACGGTGTCCCCCACCTTGGCCGTCGCCGGTGCCGTGATCTCCACGGTGGTCTCGCCCTGGATCGGCGGCAGCCCGGAGATCGGCGGCGGAATGCACTCCGTCTTGAACGTGACCGAGGCGGCCTGGGCGGGACTCGCCGCCAGCAGGATCCCCGCCCCGCCGAGCATCAACGCGACCCCGGCCGCGCTCATCCTCCGTTGGGTTCTCACGGATGTCCCTTCGTTGTCGGATGGTCTTCTGACGGTGCGGATTGCCGTGCGGATGGCTGTGCTGTTCCCGGTGCGCTGTCCGGGGTGAACCACGGCAGGACCGCCGTGGTCGTCTGCGGGGGCGCCGCGGGCCCGGGCCGGCGTACGGCCGGGATGCGCGGCAGCCGGGCGGTGACGGCCGCGGCCGCCTCGGGCAGCCGGGCCGCGGCCACGCGGTGCCGACCGCCGGCGGCGCTGCCGTCCGTACGGGGGCGGACCCGGTCGACGACCGCCATGCCGATGCGGAAGACCGCGGCCGGGATCACGACGCACAGCAGGACCCAGAAGAGGAGCACGCCGTACGGGCGGTCGACGCCCCAGGGCTGTGCGGCGAGCACCTTGTCGCCGTACTTGAGGGAGACGGTGTAGTCGCCGTACGCGCCGGCCGTCAGGGTCGCGGTCAGCTCGATGCGGGCCTTCTGGCCGGGCGGGATGGTGCCCTTCCACTGCTGTTCCTCCCACAGCGGGGCGAACACGCCGTGGGCGGTGCCGACCTGGAAGACCGGATCCTTGACCGGGGCGGAGCCGAGGTTGCCGACGGTCACCGTGATCTTCCGGCTGGGCGGGGCCCCGAACCAGGTCAGCACCCCGTCCTCGCCCTTCAGCTGCACCCCGGTGAGCACGGCGAGCCGGGCCCGGCCCGACTCCGCGGGCAGCTCGGCCACCGGATGGTCGGTGATCTTGATGGGCAGGGTGAGGGTGGACCGGTCCCCGTTGACGGAGGTCACGTTGACCACGCAGGGGCACGGCTTGGGCGGCGCCACCACGGCCAGGCCCTTGCGGAAGCTCCCGTCGGCGCCGACCGAGGCGGCCTGGCCGGCGTCGTTGGCGCAGCTGTTGGTCCCGCCGATCATGTTCTGCCCGCAGAGCAGCAGCATCACGATGGTCCCGCCGGGCCAGCCCCGCCCGGTCACGGTGACCTCGGTCCCCTTGGCGGCCTCTTTGAGAGACAGCTCGGCGGCCGGTTTACCGTCGGCGGCGGGGGCGGCGGGCACCGCCGGGGCAGCGGGCACGGCCGGGGCAGCGGGCGCGGCTGCCGGCGCGGCCCAGGCCGGGGCGCCGGTCAGGGCCGCGGCCAGCACCAGCGCGACCGCCCAGTGCCGGGCCGCCACCCGTCGGTGGGCACGCGGGTGCGGGGTCCCCCGCCGGGGGCTGGGCTTGCCGCTCACTTCGACGCTCCCGTCAGCTCGGGTTCCCGTACGGATGGCTCGGCCGCCCCGGCCCCGGCTTCGCCCGGCGTGCCGCGGCGGCCGCGGCGGCCGCGGACCAGCAGCCAGGCGGTGGCGGCAGCGGCCGACAGGGCCAGCAGCCCGGCCCCGGTCCGGCCCGCCACCGACCAGGGCACGAAGCGCGCCGAAGCCCGCGCGGTGGCGCGGGCCCCGCCGGGCGCGGTGACGGTGAGGGTGAGGTCCACCGCGTCCAGTACCGGCGCCCCCGGCCAGGGCTCGGTCAGCTCCACCCGCTGGCCGGGCAGCAGTTCCACCGGCAGCCGGTGCCCGGGGCGGCCGGTCACCTCGCCGAACAGGCCGTCCGCGCGCAGCGCGAGTTCCGGGACCAGCGCCACGTTGCCGCGGTTGACCAGGGTGTAGCGGACCTCGGCCGCAGCTCCCCGGCCGGCCACCGACACGTCCTCGACGGTGAGCGCGGCCAGTGTGGGGCCGCTGACCCGCAGGTGGACCCGTACGCCCGCCTCGTGGCCGCTCTCGGCGGCGACCAGCGCGACCGGGTGGTCGCCGGGCACCGCGTCGGCCGGCAGGGTGACGGTGAAGGGGACCACCGCCCGGTTGCGCGGCGGGATCTTCACGGTGGTGTGGCCGCCGAAGCTGATCCAGGCCCCGGCCCGGGCGGGTTGGCCGGCCGGGCGGACCGCGAAGGCTCCGTCCGCGGTGTTGTAGGCGTCCGCGCCGCGCAGGGTGACGGTGCGTTCCCGGTCGGTGGGGTTGGCGAGGGCCAGCCGGTCCTCCAGCACGGTGCCGGGGATTCCTTCCAGGTAGAAGAACGGGCGGGCGGCGGCCGCCCCGGGCGGGGACGCGGGTGCGGCCGTCCACCCGGGCTCGGCCGCCCGCGCAGCGCCGGGCGCGGCGAGGTGGAACCCGAGGACCAACAGGGCGGTCAGGGGGACCCGGGCGAGGCGGCGCACACGCATGGGGCCGGGACCCCTCAGGACCGGGCCCGCTGGCCGCGCCGGGTCAGCCAGAGCACGCCTGCGGCGCCGGAGAGCAGGACGGTGCCGCCGAGGGTGCCGAGGGCGAGGGCCGAGTCGGCGGGTCCGGTCTGCGGCAGGGAGCCGGAGGCGGTGCCGGTGTTCTCCTTGCCGGTGTTCTCCTTGCCGGCGGATGCGGCCGCGGTAACTTCCAGCTCCAGGGAGGGCTTCGGCGCGTTGCCCGGCGTACAGGTGGTGACCGTCCCCATGGCCTTGATGGTCAGCACGCCGGGCGTGAAGGTCACCTTGCCGCTCTTCTTCGGGGTGTAGGTGCCCGAGAGGTCGGTGATCTTGATGGGCGTGTTGGCGGGCGCGGCCTCGGGGTTGGGCGGGCCGGAGACCGGCACCCCGGCCTCCTCCGCACCCTTGACCATGATGAGCGCGCTGGGGCTCATGGCGCCCTTGCCGAGCTCGATGGGGCTGGAGGAGACGCCCTTCTGGAAGGACATGGTCAGCTTGACGGCCTCGCCGTCCTTGACCGCCTTGATGTCGATGGGCGAGACGGCCGACTTGTCGCCGATGGGCGTCTTGCAGTCGTACTGGACGTCGACGACTTCGGCGTGGGCGGCGGGGGCGGCCAGCAGCAGGGCCGGCCCGGCCAACGCGGAGGCGATCAGGAGCGTGGTGGAGCGTTTCCGGTTGGACACCTTCGTCTTCCCCTCGAACCACAAGTTACTGACGGCACATCAGATCAGTGGCTCAAGGTACGCCCGGGACCCTACGGAGGGAAGACAAAGGACGGGCCCGGATTGACCGTGCGTCAGTGCACCTGCTCGCCCCGCTGCCACACCGCCGAGACCAGCGGAACCCCGGGCCGGTAGGCCAGGTGGACATGGCTCGGGGCGTCCAGCAGCGCCAGGTCCGCGCGGGCCCCCGGGGTGAGGGTGCCGATGTCGGTACGGCGCAGGGCGCGGGCCCCGCCGGCCGTCGCGGACCACACCGCCTCGTCCGGGGTCATGCCCATGTCCCGGACCGCGAGGGCGATGCAGAACGGCATGGAACTCGTGTAGGAGGAGCCGGGGTTGCAGTCGGTGGACAGCGCGACGGTGGCCCCGGCGGCCAGCAGCCGGCGCGCATCCGGCCACTGGGCGCGGGTGGAGAACTCGGCGCCGGGCAGGAGGGTGGCGACGGTGGTCCCGGCCGCCTGGCCGAGGGCGTCGACGTCCGCGTCGGTGAGGTGGGTGCAGTGGTCGGCGGAGGCCGCCTCCAGCTCGACGGCGAGCTGGACGCCGGGGCCGTGGGTGAGCTGGTTGGCGTGGATGCGGGGGATCAGGCCGGCGGCGGCGCCCGCGGTGAGGATCGCGCGGGCCTGGTCGCCGTCGAAGGCGCCCTTCTCGCAGAACACGTCCACCCAGCGGGCGTACGGCGCACAGGCCGCGAGCATCTCGCCGGTGACGAGGTCGACGTAGGCGGCGGGGTCGTCGGCGTAGTCGGGGCTGACGATGTGGGCGCCGAGGTAGGTGACCTCGTCGGTGTGCGCGGCGGCGATCCGCAGGGCGCGGGCCTCGTCGGCGACGGTCAGGCCGTAGCCGGACTTGGTCTCGAAGGTGGTGGTGCCCTGGCGGCGGGCCTCGTGGAGGTGGCGCAGCAGGTTGGCTTCGAGCTCGGCGTCGGTGGCGGCGCGGGTGGCGGCGACGGTGGTGCGGATGCCGCCGGCGGAGTAGCTGCGGCCGGACATGCGGGCGTTGAACTCGGCGGTGCGGTCGCCGGCGAAGACGAGGTGGGAGTGGGAGTCGACGAAGCCGGGGATGGCGGCGCGGCCCTGCGCGTCGTACGTCCCGTCCGCCGCCGGGGCCGCTTCGTTCGGGCCGACCCAGGCGATGCGGTCGCCGTCGATGACCACGGCCGCGTTCTCGATCAGGCCGAGGGGGGTGCCGTCGCCGAGGGCGGGGTCGTTGGTGACGAGGCTGCCGATGTTGGTGATTGCGGTGGTGGTCATGGTTCCTCGTGGTGGTCGATTGGTTGTTCCCCCTCCCCGCCCCTTCCCGAACCATTCCAGCCCCGCCGGCGTTTGAGGCGCGGGGTCTGGGGCGGAGCCCCCCACGCGGCGGAGCCGCATATCCGGCACGGCGGGAAGGGGCGGGGTGGGGAAACGGCCCGCCGCAGGCGTTCCCGGTCAGGAGCGGAGGGCGGCGATGGCTGAGGTCAGGTCGGAGGGGACGTCCGCGACCAAGGTGTGGTGGCCGTCGCGGACGATGTGGCGGCCGCCTACCACCGTGTGGCGGACGTCGGCCGACGAGGCCGCGAAGACTGCGGTCTCGGCGGCGAGCCGGGGGAGCGGACCCGCCGTGCGGACGGAGTCCAGGGCGATCGTGGTGAAGTCGGCGAGGGCGCCCGCCTCCAGGCGGCCCGCGTCCGGCCGGCCCAGGGCGGCGTGACCGTCGGCGGTGGCCGCGCGCAGCAGGGCCGCCGCGGTCCAGTGGCCGCGCGTACGGCTGGCGAGCCGTTCGTTCAGCTCCATCGCCCGGGCCTCTTCGAGCAGGTCGATCACGGCGTGGCTGTCACTGCCCAGGGAGAGCGGGCTGCCCGCACGCTGGAGCCGGCTCGCCGGGCCGATCCCGTCGGCGAGGTCCCGTTCGGTGGTGGGGCACATGCAGGTGCCGGTGGTGCTGCCGCCGAGCAGGGCGATGTCCGCGTCGGTGAGGTGGGTGTTGTGGACGCCGGTGGTGCGCGGGCCCAGCACGCCGTGGTCGGCCAGGAGTCGGGTGGGGGTGCACCCGTGGGCGGCCTGGCAGGCGTCGTTCTCGGCGGTCTGCTCCGAGAGGTGGACGTGGAGAGGAGCCTGCCGGTCGGCCGCCCAGCCGGCGACCGTGGAGAGCTGGGCCGCCGGGACGGCGCGGACCGAGTGGATCGCGGCGCCGATGACGGCGTGGTCGCGCGGCTTGAGGGCGGAGACCCGCTCGGCCCAGGCGTCCGCCGTGCCGTCGGAGAAGCGCAGTTGGTGCGGGTTGGGGGCCTCGCCGAAGCCCGCCGAGAGGTAGGCCGTGTCGAGGAGGGTGATCCGGATGCCGGCCTCCGCGGCGGCCTCGATCAGGGCCTCGCCCATCGCGTTGGGGTCGGCGTACGGGGTGCCGCCCGGCGCGTGGTGGACGTAGTGGAACTCGCCGACGTTCGTGATGCCGGCCAGCGCCATCTCCGCGTACACGGCGCGGGCCAGCGCGAAGTACGTGTCCGGGGTGAGGTTCTGGGCGACCTGGTACATGATCTCGCGCCAGGTCCAGAAGGTGCCGGAGCCGACCTGGACGGTGCCGCGCAGCGCCCGGTGGAAGGCGTGGCTGTGCGCATTGGCCAGGCCGGGGACGGTCAGGCCGCGCAGGATCTCCGCGCCGGGCGGCGGGGCCTCCACCCCGGTGCGGACGGCTGCGATCCGGCCGTCCGCGCCGGCCTCGAGGGCGACGCCCGGCTCGACATGGGTGCCGAGCCAGGCGTGCTCCAGCCAAAACGTCTTCACCTGCACGCGAGACCTTCCAGTACGTCGGCAAGGGCGAGGACTCCGGCGACGCAGTCGTCCTCGGCGGCGAACTCCGCCGGCGAGTGGGAGACGCCGGTGGGGTTGCGCACGAACAGCATCGCGGTCGGGACGGCCGCGGAGAGGATTCCGGCGTCGTGTCCCGCACCCGTGCCCAGGACGGGCACGGTTCCGCCGAGGAGCCGGTTGAGCTCGTCGCGCAGGGCGTGCTCGAACTCGACGACGGGGGTGAAGGACTCCCGGACGATCCGCAGGTCGATGCCGTCCTGTTCGGCGCGCTCCCGGGCGGCCTTCTCGATGGCCGTGACGACCGTGTCGAGGGTGGCCTGGTCGGCGGCCCGGGAGTCGAGCCAGCCGCGCACCAGCGAAGGGATGGCGTTCACCCCGTTGGGTTCGACCGCGATCTTCCCGAAGGTGGCGACGGCCCCGGCGAGCCGGGCCTCCTCGCGGGCCGCGAGGACGGTCTGCGCGTACGTGAGCATCGGGTCGCGGCGGTCCACCAGGCGGGTGGTGCCCGCGTGGTTGGCCTCGCCGTGGAAGTCGAACCGCCAACGGCCGTGCGGCCAGATCGCGGAGGCGATGCCGACCCGGTCCCCGGACAGGTCGAGGGCGCGGCCCTGTTCGACGTGGAGTTCGACGAACGCGCCGATCCGGGCCAGGCGTTCGGGGTCGGCGCCGATGGCCTCGGGGTCGTACCCGGCGGCCTCCATCGCCCGGGGCAGGCTGATGCCCTCCCCGTCCCGGAGCTCGTACGCCTTCTCCTTGGTCAGCTGTCCGGCGGCGAGCCGGGAGCCGACGCAGGCCAGCCCGAAGCGGGCGCCCTCCTCGTCACCGAAGTTGGTGATGGCCAGGGGCCTGGCGAACTCCGCCCCCCTCTGGCGGAGTTCGTCCAGGGCCGCGAAGGCGGACACCACCCCGAGCGGGCCGTCGAAGGCGCCGCCGTCGGGGACGGAGTCCAGGTGCGAGCCGGTGACCACGGCGTCCCCGGCGAGGGGGTCGCCGAGCCAGGCCCACTGGTTGCCGTTCCGGTCGGTCTCGTACGTCAGCCCGCGCGCTTCCGCCTGGGTGCGGAACCATGCACGGCACTCCTGGTCCGCGCCGGTCCAGGCGTAGCGGCGGTAGCCGCCGCTGTCGGCGTTGCGGCCGATGGGGCGCAGCTCGTTCCACATCCCGTGGAACGAGCTGCCGGAGGAACTCTCGCTCACGCGGAGTCACCCTCACGCATGGGGACGCGGACACCGCGCTCGGCCGCCACCGACTCGGCGATGTCGTACCCGGCGTCCACGTGCCGGATGACGCCCATGCCGGGGTCGTTGGTGAGCACGCGGCGGATCTTCTCGCCCGCGAGCGGGGTGCCGTCCGCGACGGTGACCTGGCCGGCGTGGATGGAGCGGCCCATGCCGACGCCGCCGCCGTGGTGCAGGGACACCCAGGACGCGCCGGAGGCGACGTTGACCATGGCGTTGAGCAGCGGCCAGTCGGCGATGGCGTCGGAGCCGTCGAGCATGGCCTCGGTCTCGCGGTACGGGGAGGCCACCGAGCCGCAGTCCAGGTGGTCGCGGCCGATGGCGAGCGGGGCGGCCAGCTCACCGGAGGCGACCATGTCGTTGAAGCGCTCGCCGGCCTTGTCGCGCTCGCCGTAGCCGAGCCAGCAGATCCGGGCGGGCAGGCCCTGGAAGTGGACGCGCTCGCCGGCCATCTTGATCCAGCGGTGCAGGGACTCGTTCTCCGGGAAGAGTTCGAGGATCGCCTTGTCGGTCTTGTGGATGTCGGACGCCTCGCCGGACAGGGCGGCCCAGCGGAAGGGGCCCTTGCCCTCGCAGAAGAGGGGGCGGATGTAGGCGGGGACGAAGCCGGGGAAGGCGAAGGCGCGGTCGTAGCCGGCCAGCTGGGCCTCGCCGCGGATGGAGTTGCCGTAGTCGAAGACCTCGGCGCCGGCGTCCATGAAGCCGACCATGGCCTCGACGTGCCTGGCCATCGACTCGCGGGCGCGGGTGGTGAATCCGGCCGGGTCCTTCGCGGCGTACGAGGCCATGTCGTCGAAGTCGACGCCGGTCGGGAGGTAGGCGAGCGGGTCGTGGGCCGAGGTCTGGTCCGTCACGATGTCGATCGGGGCGCCCTCGGCGAGCATCTGCGGGAGCAGGTCGGCGGCGTTGCCGAGCAGGCCGATGGAGAGCGGCTTGCGGGCGTCGCGGGCCTCGGTGGCCAGCTGGAGCGCGTGCTGGAGGCTGTCGGCCTTCACGTCCAGGTAGCGGTGCTCGATGCGGCGCTCGATGGCGCGCGGGTCGCAGTCGATGCAGATCGCGACGCCGTCGTTCATGGTCACGGCGAGCGGCTGGGCGCCGCCCATGCCGCCGAGGCCGGCGGTGAGGGTGATGGTGCCGGCGAGGGTCCCGTTGAACTTCTTCGCGGCGACGGCCGCGAAGGTCTCGTAGGTGCCCTGCAGGATGCCCTGGGTGCCGATGTAGATCCACGAACCGGCGGTCATCTGGCCGTACATGGTCAGGCCCAGCTGCTCCAGGCGGCGGAACTCCTCCCAGTTGGCCCAGTCGCCGACCAGGTTGGAGTTGGCGATCAGGACGCGCGGGGCCCACTCGTGGGTCTGCATCACGCCGACCGGGCGGCCGGACTGGACGAGCATCGTCTCGTCCTGCTTGAGGGTCTGCAGGGTGCGGACCATCGCGTCGAAGGAGCGCCAGTCGCGGGCGGCCTTGCCGGTGCCGCCGTAGACGACCAGCTTGTCGGGGTGTTCGGCGACCTCGGGGTCGAGGTTGTTCTGGAGCATCCGCAGGGCGGCTTCCTGCTGCCATCCCAGGGCACTGAGCTCGGTACCGCGCGGGGCACGTACGGGGCGGGGTCCTGACATGGCTGAGCCTCCTGGAGATGTTGGTCAATCCATTCACATACTTGCGCTCTGAATAGATTCAGTCAACAGCTGCGGGCGGACCCGCCGGGTGATTGGCTGGCGGACATGGCTGCTGACATGGGTACGACCGGCGCCGCCGCGCGACGCGACCTGGCCGTACGGGCCGCGGTGGAGCAGGGTCTGGTGGGGGGCGGGGATGGCGGGGACCCTCTGGTCTGCCTGCTCGACGTCGCCGGGATCCGCGCCTCGGCCGCTGCGCTGACGGCCGCGTTCGCGGCCGCGCTCCCGCCCGGCACGCCCGTCCTGCACGCCTTCGCGGTCAAGGCCGCCCCGCTGGTCCCGGTGCTGCGGCTGCTCGCGGACGCGGGCCTGGGCTGCGAGGTGGCCAGCCCCGGCGAGCTGGCGCTGGCCCGGGCGGCCGGGGTGCCGCCGGAGCGGACGGTGCTGGACTCCCCCGCCAAGACCCCGGCGGAGCTGCGCGAGGCCCTCTCGCGGGGGATCGCCGTCAACGCGGACAACCGGCAGGAGCTGGAGCGCCTCGACGCCCTGGTCGCGTCGGCCCCGACCGGGTCCCCGCTGGGGATGCGGGTCAACACGCAGCTCGGCGCGGGCACCATCCGGTCGACGTCCACGGCGATGTCCACGTCCAAGTTCGGGGTCGCGCTGCGCGACGAGGGGGCGCGGGAGTGGCTCGTACGGGCCTACGTGCAACGCCCGTGGCTGACCCGGCTGCACACCCACTCGGGCTCGCAGGGCGTCGCGCTGGAGCTGATCGCGGACGGGGTGCGGGAGCTGTACGGGCTGGCGGAGGAGATCAACGAGGCGGTGGGGCGGCGGCAGGTCGACACGCTCGACATCGGGGGCGGGCTGCCGGTGGACTTCGCGTCGGACGCGGACGCCCCGACGTACGCGGAGTACGTCGCCGCCCTGCAGGCTGCGGCCCCCGGGCTGTTCTCCGGGCGGTACGGGCTGGTGACGGAGTTCGGGCGGTCGCTGCTAGCCAAGCACGGCGTGGTGGTGGCGCGGGTGGAGTACACCAAGACCTCCGGCGGGCGGCCGATCGTGCTGACGCACGCGGGGGTGCAGATCGCCACGCGGACGGTGTACGCGCCGGCGTTCTGGCCGCTCCGGGTGCTCGCGTACGACGCGAAGGGGTCCCCCAAGGCGGGGGTGCCGGTGGCCCAGGACATCGCGGGACCGGCCTGCTTCTCCGGCGACCTCCTCGCCGAGAACCGCCCCCTGCCGGAGCTGGTGCCGGGCGACCTGATCGTCCTGCCGGACACGGGGGCGTACTTCTTCACCGCCCACTACGGCTACAACAGCCTGCCCCGCCCGGCGATCCACGGCTTCACGGTCTCCCCCGCCGCCGAGGTCCGCTTCGCCCTGGCCCGGCCGGCCCAGTCGCCCGCATCCCTGGTGGAGGAGGCGGGCGGCCCCTTCCGCGACGCCCTCCTGTGACCGGCCGACCGGCCCTCACAGCTCGGCGTTGAGGACGGCGGCCAGGGCGGGGGCGTAGGCGGCGGTCAGGGCGGCGCGGTCGAGGGTGGTGACCGCGGGGAGGCGCAGCAGGTAGCGGGTCAGGGCCAGGCCCAGGAGCTGGGAGGCGACCAGGCCCGCGCAGCGGGCCGCGCGCTCGGGGCCGAGGGCCGCGGCCAGCGCCGGGGCGACCTGGGCGGCGAAGGTCTCGCGCATGCGGGCGGCCGCCTGCTCGTTGGTCACCGCCGAGCGGAGCAGGACCAGCAGGGCGTCGTCCGCCGGGTCCCCCTCCCAGCGGTCCAGGAAGTGCCCGACCAGGGCGGCGGCCAGCTCCCCGGCCGATACGCCGGCCAGATCCGGCAGCAGCAGGTCCACGGCCGGCGCGGCGTTGGCCGCCCCGGCCGCCGCGGGCCGCCCGGCCCCCCGGAGGCCCCCGGCCGCCGCGGGCTGCCCGGACGGCCCCGCCTCGCCGGTGGCGAGCACCGCGTCGAAGAGGCGCTGCTTGCTGCCGAAGTAGCGCATGACCATCGACGGGTCGATGGCGGCGTCCGCCGCGACCGCCCGGATCGTCGTGCGCTCGTACCCCTGCGCGGCGAAGCGCTCCCGCGCCGCCCGCAGGATCGAGGCCTTGGTCCGGTCCGAGGACCGCCTCGCGGATTCACTGGCCGCGGCCTTCTCTCCCGACATGCCAACGAGTGTAGGCCAACAAGTGTTGACAACGCAGCCGTACAGGCGCACCGTAATGTCAACGCCCGTTGGCCAACACTCGTTGGCACAGCTGAGGAGGCCCGCCGTGACCAGCACCGCCCCCGCCGCCCTGCCGGCCCGCACCGACGTCGCCATCGTCGGCGCCGGCCCCACCGGACTCGCCCTCGCCGTCACCCTGGCCGGCGCCGGCATCGACTTCGTCCTGCTCGACCGGCAGGCCGAGGGCGCCAACACCTCCCGCGCCGCCGTCGTCCACGCCCGGACCCTGGAGGTGCTCGACGAGCTCGACCCCACGGGCGCACTCTCCGCCGAGCTGGCCGGCCGCGGCCTGCCCGTCACCCGCTTCGCGCTCCGCGACGGCGCCCGGCCCGCCCGGCCGCTCGCCACCCTCTCCTTCGACGCCCTGCCCACCGCCCACCCGTACGCGCTGATGGTTCCGCAGTACGAGACCGAGGCCGTCCTCCTCGGCCGGCTCCGCGCGCTCGGCGGCGACGTGCACCGCCCGTACGAGGTCCGGAGCGTCACCCAGGACCCCGACGGCGTCACCCTCACCATGGCCTCCGGCGAGACCCTGCGCGCCGCCCACGCGGTCGGCGCCGACGGCATGCACAGCACCGTCCGCGAGGCCGCCGGCATCGGCTTCACCGGCAGCGCCTACGAGGAGTCCTTCGTCCTCGCCGACGTGGTCATGGACTGGGCCCCCGGCAACACCGAGGTCTCGCTCACCTTCGCCGCCGCCGGACTCACGGTGGTCGCCCCGCTGCCCGGCGAGGGCGGCCGGCGCTACCGGGTCGTGGCCACCGTCCCCGAGGCCCCGGCCGAGCCCGGCCTCGACTTCGTCCGGGCACTGCTGGAGGCCCGCGCGCCCGGCCAGGCCACGGTCCACGCACTCGTCTGGTCCTCCCGCTTCCGGGTGCACCACCGGGTCGCCGGGCACTACCGGGCCGGCCGGCTGCTGCTCGCGGGCGACGCCGCCCACGTCCACAGCCCGGCCGGCGGCCAGGGCATGAACACCGGCATCCAGGACGGCTACGCTCTCGGCCGGGCGCTGGCGGAGGGCCGCCCCGACAGCCTCGACGCCTACGAGGCCAGGCGCCGCCCGGTCGCCCTGCGCGTCGTCGCCCTCACCGACCGGATGACCCGCATCGCGACCGCCCGCGCCCCGCTGGCCCGCGGCGTACGCAACACCCTGCTGCGGCTGCTCGGCCGCATCCCGGCCCTGCGCACCCGCCTGGCGACCGAACTGGCCGAGCTCACCTACCGCTGACCGGCACCGTCGATCACGCGGGCCCCGCGGGCTACTCCACGAACAGGCCGCGGGCCGCGGCCTTGGTGTCGAAGGACTCCAGCCTTGCCTGCGCATCCGGCAGCGCATCCGCCATCGCCTCCAGCAGCACCCGCCCCAGCAGCATCGGCGCGCACGCCGTGTCGAAGGCCAGCCCCGTCCCCACCGGGGCCGGGATCAGCAGGTCCGAGTGCCGGGCCACGGGTGCGAACGCCGAGTCGGCGACCGTGACCACGGTCAGGCCGACGGACCGCGCGTACTCCAGCGCCTCCAGCACCTCCCTCGGATGCCGCGGCAGCGCGAAGCACAACAGCGCCGAGGCCCCGGCCTCCGCAGCCGCGTCGATGCGGTCGGCCAGCATCGAGCCGCCCTCGTCGAGCAGCCGTACGTCCGGATGCACCTTGCCCGCGAAGTACGCGAAGCCCCGCGCCTGCGAGGACGCGGCGCGCAGCCCCAGCACCGGCAGCGGCACCGACCCGGCCAGCAGCCGGCCCGCCTCCTCGGCCGGTCCGGGGTCGGCGAGCATCGCCGCGAGATGCCGCAGGTTGTCGATCTCCGCGTGGACGGCCTGCTGGTACGCGTTGTACTCCGCCCCCTCCCCCGCCTCCGGCCGCTCCGCCGGTGCCACCTCGCGCAGGTACTTGCGCAGCGCCGGATACCCGTCGAACCCGAGCGCCACCGCGAAGCGGGTCACCGACGGCTGGCTGACCCCCGCCAGCTCGGCGAGCTCCACGCTCGACAGGAACGGCACCTCGGCGGCCCCCCGCACCATGCAGTGCGCGATCCGGCGCTGCGTCGGCGTCAGCCGGTGCCCCTCGAACAGCTTTTGCAGCCGCGCAGCCGGGCTGTCGCTCATCCCGTCCCACCCTCCGTCCAGCTTTTATTCACTCACGCAGCACTCTGCATGCAGCTATGCAGGACGGCAAGCCGCGACCGGCCCGCGAGACGGGGGCTAGCACCAGTGCGGGCCCCGCCCGGCGTTCCTACGGTGGGGCCATGGAAGCCCATGCCCAAGAGTTGAAGAAGGAACTCGACGCCACGCTCAAGGCCCGGCGGGAACTGGGACCCGAGTACGAGGCGGCGCTGGTCGACTCGTTCGTCGAGAAGGTCGACACCCAGGTGCGGCGGCGGCTGGCGGAACAGCGCCTCTCCGCCGAACGCGGCGGCCGCGCACCCGCCCCGGCCGAAGGCAACTTCGGCGAGCGCTTCGGCTTCGCCATCATCACCCTGATCCTGGCGATCCCGCTCTCCGCGATCGGCCAGGCGCAGGCGGGGCTGGAAGGCCTGCTGGTGGCCTGGGGCGGCATCCTCGGCGTGAGCTTCATCCACGCGTCCAAGTCCTGGCTCCCCCGGCGGCGCCGAACCGCCGACTCCGACTGAGCCGCCCCCGGCCGGAAAGCGCCGGGAAAACGGCACGAGCCCGACACGTGGCGGCAGCACCGGCTTAACACGACCCCGGCACAGTGGTGTTGTCGGCAGGACCCGGACACCCAGGGCCCCCGCCGACACCACCGAACGGCGTTCGCGCACCTCCGGAGCGGCTCCCGGAACGCGTGGACGCCACGGACGCGGACGACCGGCCCTGACCCGGCCCGTGTCCTCAGCGGGAACCGCCGTCGTCCCGCCCCCCGGGCCCTCCCGGGGGTGCGGCGGTTCCCGCTGACACCCTTTTCCGCAGGGCCGGCCGTGCAGGGCCGGCCGTGCAGTGCCGACCGTGCAGGGCCGGCCGTCCTGTGCCGGCCGTGCAGGGCCTACCGCGCCGGGCCGGCGGAGCCGGAAGGGGTCCCGCCGGCTCCTGCGGCTACTTGGCGTCGCGGGCCAGGAACGACAGCAGGTCCTGGCGGCTCACCACACCGGTCGGCTTGCCTTCCACCAGGACGATCGCCGCATCCGCGTTCCCCAGCACCTTCATCAGGTCGCCCACCGGCTCCCCGGAGCCGACCTGCGGGAGCGGCGCGCTCATGTGCTTCTCCAGCGGGTCGGAGAGCGACGCCCGCTGCGTGAACAGCGCGTCCAGCAGCTCGCGCTCCACCACCGAGCCGATGACCTCGGCGGCCATCACGTCCGGGTGCCCCGCCCCCGGCTTGACGATCGGCATCTGCGAGACGCCGTACTCGCGCAGCACCTCGATCGCCTGACCGACCGTCTCCTCCGGGTGCATGTGCACCAGCGACGGCAGCGTGCCCTGCTTGTCGGCGAGGACCTCCCCGATGCGCGCCGACGGGCCCGCCTCCTCCAGGAAGCCGTGGCCGGCCATCCACTCGTCGCTGAAGATCTTGCTCAGGTAGCCGCGGCCGCTGTCCGGCAGCAGGACGACGACGACGTCGTCCGGGCCGAGGCCCTCCGCGGCGCGCAGCGCGGCGACGACCGCCATGCCGCAGGAGCCGCCGACCAGCAGGCCCTCCTCCTTGGCGAGGCGGCGGGTCATCTGGAAGGAGTCCTTGTCGGACACCGCGATGATCTCGTCGGTGACGTCGGGGTCGTAGGCGGTCGGCCAGAAGTCCTCGCCGACGCCCTCGACGAGGTACGGGCGGCCCGAGCCGCCGGAGTACACCGAGCCCTCGGGGTCGGCGCCGATGACCTTGACCTTCCCGCCGCTGACCTCCTTGAGGTAGTTGCCGGTGCCGGAGATCGTGCCGCCGGTGCCGACACCCGCGACGAAGTGGGTGATCTTCCCGTCCGTCTGCTCCCACAGCTCGGGGCCGGTGGTCTCGTAGTGCGAACGGGGGTTGTTCGGGTTGCTGTACTGGTCGGGCTTCCAGGCGCCGGGCTCGCGCGCGAGGCGGTCGGACACGTTGTAGTACGAGTCCGGGTGCTCGGGGTCGACGGCGGTCGGGCAGACCACGACCTCGGCGCCGTACGCGCGCATGACGTTGATCTTGTCCATCGACACCTTGTCAGGGCAGACGAAGATGCACTTGTAACCCTTCTGCTGGGCCACGATGGCGAGTCCTACACCCGTGTTGCCGCTGGTGGGCTCCACGATGGTGCCACCGGGCTTGAGGGCTCCGCTCTGTTCGGCGGCCTCGATCATCCGTACGGCGATCCGGTCCTTCACGGATCCGCCGGGATTGAAGTACTCGACCTTGGCCAGGACGGTGGCCTGGAGGCCTTCGGTCACACGGTTGAGCTTCACCAGCGGGGTGTTGCCGACGAGGCTGATCATCGAGTCGTGGAATTGCACCATGTTCTCCAAGGACGGGACTCCACGGGTTCTCCGGGAGACACCGCCAGAGTATGCGGAAAGGGATTGGCCGAGCGTCGTTAACGGGCAGGAACGGGTCAGGCAGTCCGGCACCCGTCCGGCAGCGACGAGGAGGTGGCTCAAAGGGTGTCCAGAGCGAGGACGGCTCGCCGCATCGCGGCGGGGGCGGCGTACGGCGGGGGCGGGCTCGGCCTGCTCGGTGCGGCAGCGGTGGGAGTGTTCCTGGCGGAGGTCCAGCTGGCGAAGCGGACGGTGGGCACGGGCCTGCCCGATCCGCCCCGTGCGGACGGGCAGTACGGGACGGAGTTCGGCGGCCCCGAGCTCAGCCCGGGCCCGCTGCGGCTGGCCATGCTGGGCGATTCCACGGCGGCCGGGCTGGGCGTGCGGCGGGCCCGCCAGACGCCCGCGGCGCTGCTGGCGTCCGGACTGGCGGCGGTCTCGGAGCGGCCGGTGGAGCTGCGGAACGTGGCACTGTCCGGGGCGATGTCCGACGACCTGGAACGTCAGGTCTCGCTGCTGCTGGACGGCGACGGGCCGCCCCCCGACGTCTCCGTGATCATGATCGGGGCGAACGACGTGACCCGCCGGATGCCGCCCACCCAGTCGGTGCGGCTGCTCACCGAGGCGGTCCGGCGGCTGCGGCTGGCCGGCTCCGAGGTCGTCGTCGGCACCTGCCCGGACCTGGGCACCATCGAGCCGGTGTACCAGCCGCTGCGGTGGCTGGCCCGGCGGGTGTCCCGGCAGCTGGCCGCCGCGCAGACCATCGGGGTGGTCGCCCAGGGCGGCCGGACGGTGTCGATGGGGGACCTGCTGGGGCCGGAGTTCGCGGCGAACCCGCGCGAGATGTTCGGCCCGGACTCGTACCATCCCTCGGCGGAGGGCTACGCGACCGCGGCGATGGCCGTGCTGCCGACGCTGTGCGCGGCACTGGGGGTCTGGCCGGAGTCCGACCGGCTCGACGTGTCGCGGGACGAGGACATGCTGCCGGTCGCCAAGGCGGCGTCCGCGGCGGCGGGGCAGGCGGGCACGGAGGTCACGGGGACGCCGACCCCGACGACGCGCGCGCCGTGGGCCATCCTCAAGCACCGGCGCCGCCGCCGGCTCCCGGCCACGGAACCGGTCACCGAAGCCCCCGTCGCCCAGTAGGTCCGGCCCCGGGCCCCCGGCGGCCCGCCGCGGCCCCGCGGGGCTGCACGGAGCTGCGCGGAGCCGGCCATCGGCCGCGCAGCGGCGTCGCAGCCCGGCCGGGGTTTGCGCCGCGGGGTGCGGGGCAGAGCCCCGGCGACGGCGGCGCGCCCGAAAAAGGGGCCCGCATCACACCGCCGAGGCGGTGACCTCGACCGTACGGGCCGGTAACTTCGCATGCGGTCCGCACACCGCCGCAACCCCTTGGAGCCCCGATGCCCGAAGCCGTCATCGTTTCCACCGCCCGCTCGCCCATCGGGCGCGCCTTCAAGGGGTCCCTGAAGGACGTCCGGCCGGACGACCTGACCGCCACGATCATCCAGGCCGCGCTGGCGAAGGTCCCGGAGCTGGACCCGCGCGAGATCGACGACCTGATGCTCGGCTGCGGCCTGCCGGGCGGCGAGCAGGGCCACAACCTCGCCCGCATCGTCGCGGTGCAGATGGGCATGGACTACCTGCCCGGCGCCACGATCACCCGTTACTGCTCCTCCTCGCTCCAGACGTCCCGCATGGCCCTGCACGCCATCAAGGCGGGCGAGGGCGACGTCTTCATCTCCGCGGGCGTGGAGATGGTGTCGCGGTCCGTGAAGGGCAGCAGCGACGGCCTGCCGGACACCCACAACCCGCTCTTCGCCGACGCCGAGGCCCGCACGGCCGCCGTCGCGCAGAGCGAGGGCGCCTCCTGGCACGACCCGCGCGAGGACGGCCTGATCCCGGACGCGTACATCGCGATGGGGCAGACCGCCGAGAACCTGGCCCGCCTCAAGGGTGTGACCCGCCGGGACATGGACGAGTTCGGCGTCCGCTCGCAGAACCTCGCCGAGGCCGCGATCAAGAACGGTTTCTGGGAGCGCGAGATCACCCCGGTCACCACCCCGGACGGCACGGTCGTCTCCACCGACGACGGCCCGCGCGCCGGGGTCACCCTGGAGGGCGTGGAGGGCCTCAAGCCGGTCTTCCGTCCCGACGGCCTGGTCACGGCCGGCAACTGCTGCCCGCTCAACGACGGCGCCGCCGCGCTCGTCATCATGAGCGACACCAAGGCGCGCGAGCTGGGCCTGACCCCGCTGGCCCGGATCGTCTCCACCGGCGTCACCGGCCTGTCCCCCGAGATCATGGGCCTGGGCCCGGTCGAGGCCAGCAAGCAGGCCCTGAAGCGGGCCGGGCTGACGGTGGGCGACATCGACCTGTTCGAGATCAACGAGGCGTTCGCGGCGCAGGTGATCCCGTCCTACCGGGACCTGGAGATCCCGCTGGACAAGCTGAACGTCAACGGCGGGGCCATCGCCGTCGGTCACCCGTTCGGGATGACCGGCGCGCGGATCACCGGCACGCTGATCAACAGCCTCCAGTTCCACGACAAGCAGTTCGGCCTGGAGACGATGTGCGTCGGCGGCGGTCAGGGCATGGCCATGGTGATCGAGCGCCTCAGCTGAGCCCGGTCCGCGTCTGAGGCGACCGCTCCGTGGACACGGCCCAGGCCCCCCAAGGGGCCTGGGAGATCATTCCGTCCCTGCTGACGCCGATTCCAATCCCGTCGCGGCCGACCTGTGACCGAATCTCCCCCAGGATGTGACCTTTGTCCTGGGGGATCGGTATTTACCCAGGTCAACCTGGGTGCGGGGGTGGCTGGTGTGACGAAAGGCCTGTCCAGTTCGTGACGTAATGCACTGCATGCCATTCCCAGGTCAGGTCAAGCTGATGTAGGAAGTCGGGGGATCGAATCACTTCAGGAGTTAGTCAGTGAGCGCCATGTCTCTTGCCCTGCTGCTGACCACGGCCGCTGCCACGGCCGTGGGCGCTGCTGCGCTGCACGCCGTCCACGGCCTCCGTAAGCAGGTCACGGCCCTGCGCGGTGAGCTCGCGTCGTCGGTCCACCCCCGCGGTGCGACCGTCCCGCACGCCCGCAGCGCCGTCGAAACCCCTGCCGCCGAGATACGAGCCGCCGTGGCCGAGGCCCTGGCCGAGGAGCGCGAGCGCGAGCTGGCCGAGGCGCGGGCCTTCTGGGCCGCGCAGGAGGCCCGTGACGCCGCCGACGCGCCGTCCCTGCTCGGCGGCCTGCCCGGCCTGGGCGAGGACAACCCGGTCTTCCTGCCCCGGCAGGCGGACATGGTGGGCCTGGACCCGCGTCCGGGCGACGACTCCGCCTTCGAGGACGAGTACCCGGAGCACGCCGCGGACTCCGCCGAGCTGGCGGCCGCCCGCCGCCGGCACCCCTCGCACCCGGACTTCGTGCCGGTGCAGTCGAACCCGGGTGCCGACCACGAGCGCACGGTCAGCCGCCTGGAGGAGCTCGCAGAGGCCCGTACGGCCCTCGCCGACGTCCGTCCCGGCCCGCTCGGCACCCTGGACGTGTACGTGTTCACCGACGGCACCACGCTCTGCATGACCCCGGGGCACCGGGAGACCGCCGAGCGGCTCGCCGAGGCGCTCCGCTCGGGTACCGCGCCGGTCCTGCTGGGCGGTTCCGGGATCTCCGGCGCCTACGCGCTGACCTTCTCCTGCGGGGACTCCGAGAACCCCGACAACAACGTCTACATCCTCGCGGACCGCGTCATCGCATCGCTCTGAGTTCCGCCTGCTCCACCAGCCGCACGGCCTCGTCCAGTCCCCCGGACGGGGCCGTCGTGGCATCCGCGGGCAGGGCGCGCAGGGCCTCGGCCAGGTCCCGACCGGCGACCGCCACCTGGTCCCCCACCGCGAAGATCCCGGCGTCCGGCATCTCGCGCGGCCGGGCAGCCCCCTCCAGCCGCTGCGCCCGCGCGGAGAGCTCCCGCGCCAGCGCCAGCCCCTCGGCCGCCGCACCCCGCTGCAGCCGGCTCTGCGGCGCGGCCCTCAACCGGTCGGCGAAACGTTCCACAACGGCGTCCAGGGGTGAAGTATCAAGCACCCGGCCGACCTTACGCGCCGTCCCGGCACCATTGCCAACGGGCGAACACTGCGGCACGGTGGCGTGAAGAGAACAGCACGACGGCGATACCCCCGGAGGCGCCCATGTCCGTAGAGTTCTCCGAGCAGACCCACCGCAACATGATCGACCGAATCCCCCAGACCACCGGTCGTGATCTGTCCGACTGGCTCCGCGCCGTCGACGAGGGCCCCTCCCTCGTCCGGTTCGAAGAGAAGATCAGCTGGCTGCGCGGGGCGTACGAGCTCTCGTACGGCCAGGCCAAAGCCATCCTCCACGAGTACGACCTGCGCCGGGCCGCCAGAAAGTTCGGCTGATCCCCCCTCCGTCCCAGACGAGGGAAGGCCCCGCGAGCGGTGCTCGCGGGGCCTTCCCCATGCCGGAGGCAGACGTCTGCCGGTCCGGCTAGTCGTCGCCGGACAGGATCGAGAACAGGCGCAGCAGCTCCAGGTAGATCCACACCAGGGTCAGGGTGAGGCCGAAGGCCGCCAGCCAGGACTCCTCGCGCGGGGCGCCGTAGGTCACGCCGTCCTCGACCTGCTTGAAGTCCAGGGCGAGGAAGCAGGCGCCGAGGATGACGCCGATGACGCCGAACAGGATGCCCAGGCCGCCGGAACGGAAGCCGAGGCCGTCGCCGCCGCCGAACACCGAGAACAGCAGGTTCGCGACCATGAGCAGCATGAAGCCCATGGTGGCGGCCATCACGAAGCCGTAGAAGCGGCGGGTGACGCGGATCCAGCGCATCTTGTACGCGAACAGCACGCCGGCGAACACGCACATCGTGCCGAGCACGGCCTGGACGACCACACCGGGGCTGATGTACGTGCTGGTCGCAGAGCTGATGACGCCGAGGAAGACACCCTCGAAGGCGGCGTAGCCCAGGATCAGCGCGGGCACCGGCTTGCGCTTGAAGGCCTGGACGAGCGCCAGGACCATGGCGATGAGCGCCGCGCCGATGGCGATGCCGTAGGACTTGCCGACGTTGGCGGGGTCGACCGGAAGGGCGATCCAGGAGATGACGGCCGTCAGCACGACCGTGCCCAGCGTCATGGCCGTACGGCTCACGACGTCGTCGATGGTCATCGCGTTGGCGGTGACCGGGGCCTGCGGCATCCCCGTGGTCGGGTCGGTCGCGTAGGGGTTGGTCGCGTACGGGTTGGCCGCGGTACCGGCCTGCATCTGCGGCTGCGCGTCAAAGCCCGCGTAGCCCCCGTTGTCGCGGCTGAACCCCCGTCGCGAGAAGACCGGGTTGCTGCTCCTCATCTCACTCCTCCATGGCCACCGTGCGCGGCCTTGCAACAAGAGTAATGCGCTCGCAAAAAAAGCACCCTACTGCTGGAGGAGGATCTTAGGAGAAGGCAGGGCGAAGCGCAGGAGATAAAGAGGGCGGCACCGGGAGGAGGCGGAAGTGCCCGGAGCCGGACTTGAACCGGCACGGCCCGAAGGCCAGCGAGGTTTAAGCTCGCCGTGTCTGCATTCCACCATCCGGGCAAGGCCGTGCCGCTCGTACATAAAGCCTTGAACGCAATGGTGAGCCTATCCGGAACTCCGCTCACTCCACGTGACGGTCATTCCGATGTTGTCTGATTTTATTGGCGCTTGAGGGGTCGTCAGGGAGCAGAACCCGGGGTCGGCCCCCTGTCGGTGTCGATCACGCCCAGTCCGGGAATGACGGGATTTCGATGCCCGCCGCCACCCTGTACGCCACCCCGGGCCACCCCGGCGGTCAGGGGGCGGTCCGGGCGGCCGTCATACCAGAGGAGGACCCCCGGCCCCCGGCGGTCAGACTCCGGTCGCCCTGCGAACGGGCACGGCGGCTGATCCGGGGCGGGGGTGGCCGCGGCGAGGATGGAAAGGTCCCGCAGACCGCGTCCCGGCCCCCCGACAGGAGCACCCGAAGTGACCACGATGAACTACGCCCAGCGCACCACCCAGGCCGTGGCCGCCCGCGCCACCGGCCTCTCCAAGGTGTACGGCCAGGGCGAGACCCAGGTGGTCGCCCTCGACAACGTCTCCGTCGACTTCGGGCAGGGCCAGTTCACCGCGATCATGGGCCCCTCGGGCTCCGGCAAGTCCACCCTGATGCACTGCGTGGCCGGGCTGGACACCTTCTCCTCCGGCTCCGTCCGGATCGGCGAGACCGAGCTGGGCTCCCTGAAGGACAAGCAGCTCACGCAGCTGCGCCGGGACAAGATCGGCTTCATCTTCCAGGCGTTCAACCTGCTGCCCACCCTGACCGCCCTGGAGAACATCACCCTTCCCATGGACATCGCCGGCCGCAAGGCCGACAAGCAGTGGCTGGAGACCGTGATCCGGATGGTCGGCCTCTCCGACCGCCTCGGCCACCGCCCCACCCAGCTCTCCGGCGGCCAGCAGCAGCGCGTGGCCGTGGCCCGTGCCCTGGCCTCCCGCCCCGAGATCATCTTCGGTGACGAGCCCACCGGAAACCTCGACTCCCGCTCCGGCGCCGAAGTCCTCGGCTTCCTGCGCAACTCCGTCCGCGAACTCGGCCAGACCGTCGTGATGGTCACCCACGACCCGGTCGCCGCCTCCTACGCCGACCGCGTCATCTTCCTCGCCGACGGCCGCATCGTCGACGAGGTGCACAGCCCCACCGCCGACGGCGTGCTCGACCGGATGAAGGCCTTCGACGCCAAGGGCCGCACCAGCTGAGGCCCCCGCCCCTGCCCGCGCGGCCCGCGTTCGGGTCGCGCTGAACCTCGCCACCGCTGCGGGCAGGTGCCGCCCTCGTGCCTCGGGCGACCCCTACCCTCCGCTCCGGCTCGGCCCAGCCGCTCGCCGACCCACTGACCTCTGGACTCCTCCACCATGTTCCGTACCGCCCTGCGCAACGTCCTCGCGCACAAGGCCCGGCTGCTGATGACGGTGCTCGCCGTCACCCTCGGCGTCGCCTTCGTCTCCGGCACCCTCGTCTTCACCGACACCCTCAGCAAGGCCCTCTCCAGCCAGTCCGCCAAGAGCTACGACGGCGTCGCCGTCTCCGTCACCTCCCACGGCCCCGGCCTCAACGACCAGGGCGTCCGGGAGGGCGACCCGGGCATCAGCCAGAAGACCCTCGACAAGGTCAAGGCGCTGCCCGGCGTCGACTCCGTCTCCGGCCGGGTCTTCGGCTTCGCCGGCGTCGGTGACGAGAACGGCAAGCTGATCGGCACCGGCTGGGCCAACCAGGGCTCCAACTACGCCCCCGTCAAGGACGGCAAGGACCCGCGCTACGCCTTCACCCACGGCACCGGCCCGGCCGCGGCCGACCAGATCGCCCTGGACAAGGAGACCGCGAACAAGGGCAAGTACACGGTCGGCGACCGGGTCCGGGTCGCCACCAACGGCCCGGTGAAGGAGTACACCCTCGCCGGCGTCTTCACCACCGACGACGGCCAGGTCAACGCGGGCGGCAGCCTGGTGCTCTTCGACACCCCCGTGGCCCAGCAGCTGTACCTGAAGCCCGGCTTCTACGGGGAGCTGTCGGTCGGCGCCAAGGCCGGCACCTCCGCCACCACCCTGCTCGCCGAGATCAAGCCGCTGCTGGGCGAGAACAGCACCGCCAAGACCGGCGCCGAGCTCGCCGACGAGCAGGCCAAGGCCATCGAGCGCGAGATGGCCGGCATGAGCACCGGACTCCTGATCTTCGCGGGCATCTCCCTCTTCGTCGGCATCTTCCTCATCTACAACACCTTCACCATGCTGGTCGCCCAGCGCACCAAGGAGCTCGCCCTGCTCCGCGCGGTCGGCGCCAAGCGCGGCCAGGTCATGCGCTCCGTCCTCGCCGAAGCCGGCGTGGTCGGCATCGTCTCCGCCACCATCGGCCTGGTCAGCGGTGTCGGCCTGGCGATCGGCATCCGCTCCCTGATGGACTCGCTCGGCGCCAAGATCCCGGCCGGCGACCTGATCATCGCCCCGGCCACGATCGTCATCGCCCTGGTCATCGGCGTGGTCATCACCACCCTGGCGGCCCTCGTGCCGGCCTGGCGCACCGGCCGGATCCCCCCGGTCGCCGCCATGGGCAGCGCCCACCTTCCGGCCACCGCCAAGTCGCTGGTGCTGCGCAACGTCATCGGCTGCCTGCTCGGTCTGCTCGGCGTCGGCGTCGTCTTCCTCGGCGTCTCCATGGGCAAGGACGGCAAGGAGACCGTCGCGGCCGGCGGCTTCTTCCTGATGCTCGGCCTGATCGTGCTGCTGCCGCTGCTGTCCCGGCCGGTCATCGGGGCCGTCCGCCCGCTGCTGGAGCGCGTGTTCGGCGTGCCCGGCAAGCTGGCCGCGCAGAACGCGGTGCGCAACCCGCGCCGCACCGCCGTCACCGCCGCCTCCCTCGCCATCGGCCTCACCCTGGTCACCTCCATGTCGGTGATGGGCATCACCATGGGCAAGGCCGTGGACCGGATGAGCACCGACAAGCTCAAGGCCGACTACAAGGTCTCCATGTCCGGCGGCATGGGCAGCCTCGACACGTCCGTCGCCGAGACCCTGGCGAAGGCCCCCGGCATCAAGGCGGTCTCCCAGCAGGCCGAGTACTACCTGAAGATCAACGGCGAGCACCGCTCCACCTCCGGGGTCAACGCGGCCGCCATCGGCGAGCTGCTCAACGTCGAGGTGGTCAGCGGACAGCTGAGCAGCCTCGCCCAGGGCCAGGTCGCGGTCGCCGAGAAGACCGCCGAGTCGAACAAGCTGTCCGTCGGCTCCCCGCTCCAGGTCCAGTACGAGGACGGCACCAAGGCCCAGCTGAAGGTCGGCGCCGTCTACAAGGACATGGAAGGGCTGCTCTCCCCGTACGTCGTCGACGACAAGGCGGTGGGCGCGCACAGCGAGGACCCGTACATCCGCGAGGTGTACGTGAACACCTCCGCCGGCGAGTCGAAGGCCGGCGAGAAGGCCGTCATCGACGCCCTCGGCAACAACCCGGCGATCACCGTCGCCACCCAGCAGGACATGCGCAACGAGATGGGCGGCATGGTCAACCTGGCGCTGAACATCATGTACGGCCTGCTCGGCATGGCGCTGATCATCTCGGTGCTCGGCGTGGTCAACACCCTGGCGATGTCCGTCTTCGAGCGGACCCAGGAGATCGGCATGCTGCGGGCGATCGGCCTGGACCGCGGCCGGGTCAAGAACATGATCCGCCTGGAGTCCGTGGTGATCTCGCTGTTCGGTGCGGCCCTGGGCGTCGTGGTCGGCATCTTCCTCGCCTGGGCCGGCGGCACCACCTTCTCGGCCTCCGTACCCGGCTACCAGCTGGTCCTCCCGTGGGACCGGATCGGCCTGTTCCTGCTGCTCGCGGCGCTGGTGGGCGTGATGGCCGCGATGTGGCCGGCGCGCAGCGCGGCGCGGCTGAACATGCTGACCGCCATCAAGACCGAGTAACCGGCCCGGCAGGACACCCCCTTGGGACAGGGACACGGAGGGGCCCCGCGACCACACGGTCGCGGGGCCCCTCCGCTTTCGGCCTTCCGCGCCCGGGCGGCCGCGCTCGGCCGACCGGGTCAGACCGCCGGCCAGCTACGGGTCCGCAGCGGCAGGCCCGAGGTGCCCGGCGGGGAAGTACGGACCGCCAGCACCTGGTTGACGCCCAGCCGGGCGTGCTCGAAGCCCAGCGCGGACGCGGCCATGTACAGCTGCCAGACCCGGGCCCGGCCCGGGGAGGTGAGGCGGACCGCCTCGTCCCAGGCGGCCTCCAGGCGGGTCACCCAGGCCCGTAGGGTCAGCGCATAGTGCTCCCGGAGGGATTCCACGTCCCGGACCTCGAAACCGGCCCGCTCCAGCTCGCCGACCGTGCTGCCGACCGGAGAGAGCTCCCCGTCCGGGAAGACGTACGCGTCGATGAACTCGTCGATCCGGTACGCCGCTTCGTCCGGATCGGGGCGCCGGGCGATCTGGTGGTTCAGCAGCCGGCCGCCCGGCCGCAGCAGCGCGTGCAGGGCGCCGGCGTACTCGCGGTACCGGACCGAGCCGACGTGCTCGGCCATCCCGATGGAGGAAATCGCGTCGTACGGCCCGTCCCTGACGTCCCGGTAGTCCTGGATCCGGATCTCGATCCGGTCCGCCAGACCCTCCTCCGCGACCCGTTTGCGGGCGTACGCGGCCTGTTCACGGGAGAGCGTGACCCCGGTGACCCGGGCCCCGTACGCGCGGGCCGCGTGCAGCGCCATGGAGCCCCAGCCGCAGCCGACGTCCAGCAGCCGGTCCCCCTCCGTGAGGCCCAGCTTGCGGCAGACCAGGTCGAGCTTGTCGTGCTGGGCCTCCTCCAGGGTGCCGCCGGGCCGCCAGTAGGCGCAGGAGTACACCATGGACGGACCGAGCACGAGGGCGTAGAACTCGTTGCCCACGTCGTAGTGGTGACGGACCGCCTGACGGTCCCGCCCCCGGCTGTGCGCCGTGCCGGACCGCCGGACCGCCTCCTCGGGGGGCGGTGCGGGCGCCGGGAGCGGCCGGGCGAGCCCGATCAGCCCGCGTACGGCGGCCCGCGCGGCCGGGTCACGGGCCAGCGCCAGGGCCCCGGCTCCGCGGGACCGGGCCGTCTTCGCGGCCGGCCGGGCGCCCGTGGCGGGCTCGGCGGCCGGGTCCACCAGGTCGGCCGGGTCGGCCCGCGGCCGCTCCCAGAGCAGGCCGGACAGCAGGGTGAGGGCCTCGTACAGGTCGCCCTCGACGGTCAGTTCGCCCGCCACCCAGGCCCGGGCCAGGCCCAGCTCGCCCGGTTTCCACATCAATCGGCGCAGGGCCCGGCGGTGACGGATGACCAGCACGGGCGCGCCGGGCGGGCCGGCCTCGCTGCCGTCCCAGGCACGGACGCGTAGGGGCAGCGGTGCACCCAGCAGGGTCTCGGCAAGAGCGGCCAGCCGCGGCGCGGCGTCGGTCATGGCGAACACCTCCACAAAGGCTCGACATTTCCGACTACCCAGCGCGGGCCCCGGGTACGCCGAAGGGGCCGCCCGCACCACGGATGGCAGGCAGCCCCTTCGGGGATGGAACAGGACCGGGCCGGTCGGCCCGGCGGCGTCAGGACGCCTTGGCCTTCTCGGCCGGAGCCGACGCGGGAGCGGCCGGGGCCGGCTTCGCGGCCTCGTAGAACTCCTCGCGGGGGCTCTCCAGCGCGCCGAGGGAGACGACCTCGCGCTTGAGGAACATGCCGAGGGTCCAGTCGGCGAAGACGCGGATCTTGCGGTTCCAGGTCGGCATGGCCATGCCGTGGTAGCCACGGTGCATGTACCAGGCCAGCCGGCCCTTCAGCTTGATCTTCATCTTGCCCATGACGATCATCGCGACGCCCTTGTGGACGCCGAGACCCGCCACCGCACCCTTGTTGGAGTGCGCGTACTCCTTCTGCGGGAAGCCCCGCATGCCGGAGATGACGTTGTCGCCGAGGACCTTGGCCTGCCGCAGCGCGTGCTGCGCGTTCGGCGGGCACCAGGCGTTCTCCACGCCGGCCTTGCGGGCGGCGAGGTCCGGAACCTGGGCGTTGTCGCCCGCGGTCCAGATGTAGTCGGTGCCGGTGACCTGGAGGGTCGGGGCGGCGTCGACGTGGCCGCGCGGGCCCAGCGGCAGGCCGTAGCGGGCCAGCACCGGGTTCGGCTTGACGCCGGCGGTCCAGACGATGGTGCTGGAGTCGACCTCGAGGCCGTTCTTCAGCACCACGTGGCCGTCCACACAGGAGTCCATCGAGGTGTTGAGGTAGATCTCGATGCCGCGGGACTCGAGGTGCTCCTTGCCCCAGGTGCCCAGCTTGGGGCCGACCTCGGGAAGGATCTTGTCGGCCGCGTCCACCAGGATGAAGCGCATGTCCTCGCGCTTGATCGTGGTGTAGTACTTCGCGGCGTCGCGGGCCATGTCCTCGACCTCGCCGATGGTCTCCGCGCCGGCGAAGCCGCCGCCGACGAAGACGAAGGTGAGGGCCTTGCGGCGGACGTTCTCGTCCGTCGTGGACTCGGCCTTGTCGAGCTGCTCGAGGACGTGGTTGCGCAGGCCGATGCCCTCCTCGACGCCCTTCATGCCGATGCCCTGCTCTGCGAGGCCGGGGATCGGGAAGGTGCGGGAGACGGCGCCGAGCGCGATCACCAGGTAGTCGAAGGGCAGCTCGTACGCCTCGCCGACCAGCGGCGTGACGACGGCGACCTTGCGGTCCTGGTCGATGCTGGTGACCCGGCCGGTGAGAACCTCAGCCTTGGGCAGCACGCGTCGCAGCGGGACGACGACGTGCCGAGGCGAGATGCTGCCTGCGGCCACTTCGGGGAGGAAGGGCTGGTAGGTCATGTACGACCGCGGGTCGACGACCGTGACGGTCGCCTCGCCGTAGCGCATCTTCTTCATGATGCGCTTGGCTGCGTACAGGCCTACGTACCCACCTCCTACTACGAGGATCCTGGGACGCTCCGTGGTGCTCATGGAACGAGTATCCAGCACCCGGTAGAGGGACGCTCGTGAGCCCCTTCACAAGGTGCTGTGAACCCTCTGCTACACTGCGCCGCCCACGTGACCCAGGTCATGGCGCGCAACGGGAACCAGGGTGTAACGGAAGTCGTTGAAGACCAGGCCTGAACTGGGCTGCAGGCCCTCAAGAGGACTGGACCACCAGCTTCGTCCTTACCTCTGATACGAAACCCGCAGCACCTGCGATTCGCACAAACACACCCATGAAAGAGGCCTGCGGGCCCCCGGAGGGGCCCGGAAGGGCCTTCCACCGCCCCAGCAGGCCAGTTTTCCTTGTGAAGAACTTCACGAACTTTCTGTCGATCACGGGACCAAGGTCCCGATCAGGCCCCGCCGAACCCCCACTTGGACGCCGGAAACGTCAGTCCGGGTCAGTCCTGCGCGGCCGGGCAGAAGAACTCGAGGGCGATGTTGTCCGGGTCCTTGAAGCTGAGATGGAACCCGTACGCGTCCTCGACGATGCCGGAGTGCCCCACTCCCTGCTCGTCCAGCCGGGACGCCCACGCGTCCAGCTGAGCCCGGTCGGCGACATGGAAGGCGCAGTGGTCGAGCCCCACCCTCGCCGGGTCGAAGAGCTGCGATTCCTCCGTCGACGCGTGCCGGCGGAAACCGAGGACGAACGACGGGGAGGCACTGACCGCGAACGGGCCGAACTCGTCCTCCACGTCGAGAACCGTCTGCGTGTCGAGCAGCCGGTTGTAGAACTCCGCGCTGCGCTTCACGTCGCTCACGGTCAGGGCGACGTGCCCGATTCCGAGGGCCTCGGGCATGGACGACACCTCCTTGCGGTGATGCGCTGCCTCTCGTTCGATGCTACGCCGCCCGGAGGCCACGCCTCCGGGCGGCGCCGCACCGGCGTCACTCGGCGTCGGCTGCCGCACTCCAGGCGATGCCGTCCAGGATGTCGTGTTCCGAGACCACGACCTCGGCGGCCCCGATCCGCTCCATGATGGCCAGCAGGACGAGCGCACCGGCGCCGATCACGTCCACCCGGCCCGGGTGCATCACGCCGATCGCCGCACGCTCCGCGTGGGTTGCCGTCAGCATCCGCTCGCTGATCTCGCGGACCTTCTCGTACGGGATCCGGGCGTGGTGGATCGCCACCGAGTCGTACTCCGCGAGGCCGAGCGCGATCCCGGCGACCGTGGTCACCGAGCCGGCCAGGCCGACCAGGGTGCGGGCCTCGTCCAGCGGGACGCTCTGGGCCGCCAGGTCCAGGGCCGCCTCGATGTCCGCCCGCATGGCGGCGATCTGGGCCTCGGCCGGCGGGTCGGTGACGACGCCGTCCACGACCAGGTGCCGCTCGGTCATCCGTACGCAGCCCACGTCGACCGAGCGGGCGGCCCGGACGTGCTCCTCGCCGACCACGAACTCGGTGGAGCCGCCGCCGATGTCCACCACCAGGAACGGCCGCTCCAGGTGGTCGTGCGCGACGAGCTCCTTGGTGGCGCCGGTGAAGGAGAACTCCGCCTCCTCCTCGCCGGAGATCACCTCGGGCTCCACGCCCAGGATGTCCAGCACGCCCCGGACGAACTCGTCCCGGTTCTCCGCGTCCCGGGAGGCCGAGGTGGCCACGAAGCGGATCCGCTCGGCCCCCAGCTCCTTGATGACGGCCGCGTACTCACGGCAGGCCGCGAAGGTCCGCTCCAGCGCCTCCGGGGCGAGCCGGCCGGTCTTGTCGACCCCCTGGCCCAGCCGGACGATGACCATCCGGCGGTCCAGCTCGACCAGTTCACCCGTGGCGGGGTCGCAGTCCGCCACCAGCAGGCGGATGGAGTTCGTACCGCAGTCGACGGCGGCAACCCGGGTCACGCGTCCTCCTCGGTCGTCTTCTGCTCCCCGCACGGGGTGACGCAGGCGCCCTTGGCCCACCATTCCGGCAGCATCGCCAGGGCCTCGTCGCCGAACGGGTTCACACCGGGACCGGCGGCCAGCGAGTGGCCGACGAGCACGTGCAGGCACTTCACCCGGTCGGGCATGCCGCCCGCGCTCGGGAAGCCCTGGAGCACCTCGATGGCGTCCCGGCGCCGGATGTAGTCCTCGTGCGCGGCCCGGTAGGCGGCGGCCAGCTCGGGGTCCTCGGCGAGCCGGGCCTGCATCTCCTTCATCACGCCGTTGGCCTCCAGCGTGCCGATCGCGGAGGCGGCGCGCGGGCAGGTCAGGTAGTAGAGCGTGGGGAACGGGGTGCCGTCGGGGAGGCGGGGGGCCGTCTCGACCACGTCCGGCTGCCCGCAAGGGCAGCGGTGCGCGATGGCGCGCAGCCCGCGCGGCGGGCGGCCGAGCTGCTGCTGGAACGCCTCGATGTCGGCGTCGGTCGGCTCGGTCCGTTCGGTCTGGGGCGGGGGCGTCTGCATGCCTGGAGGAGTCTCTTCGTTCGCGGTTGATTCAGTTGGGGTCGGGGCGGTCGGCCTTGTCGACGCCGTCCCAGACGTTCGAGTACCAGGGGCGGTCGGCCGCTCCGTGTTCGGTGCGGTTCCGCTCCTCGGCCTCGGCAGTCGGATCGATCATGGTGTAGCCGATCTCCCCGGGCTGTACGAAGTGCAGGTGCTTGCGCGCCTGCTGCTTCACATAGGCCGGGTCCTGCCAGCGGGCCTTCTCGTCGCGCAGTTCCTCGAGGCGCTGGCGCGCCTCGTCCGCGGTCCGCTGCTGCTCCCCGATCTCCGAGCGCTGGGAGACGTACTGGCGCATCGGATACGCGAGGGCGACGATCAGCGTACAGAGGACGAGCACCAGCAGCGCGGCCCGGCCGGTGAGCCGGCTGCGGCGCACCTGGCGGCGCGACTGCGAGCGGTAGACGTGGGCGGCGGTCCGCTCGCCGAGCTGCTTGAGCCTGGTCGCGGTGGAGAACCGGTCCCGGTTCCCGGCCATGTCGCGCCTCCCCTTTACTACGCGCCTGTACGACGCAGAACGTCCCCGCCCACGGTACGGGACCGTGGGCGGGGACGTAGGGAGGCTCTAGAGCTATCTCAGCCCTTGAAGCGCGGGAACGCGCTGCGGCCGGCGTACACCGCGGCGTCGTCGAGGATCTCCTCGATGCGCAGCAGCTGGTTGTACTTGGCGACGCGCTCGGAGCGGGCCGGGGCGCCGGTCTTGATCTGGCCGCAGTTGGTGGCGACGGCGAGGTCGGCGATGGTGACGTCCTCGGTCTCGCCGGAGCGGTGCGACATCATGCACTTGAAGCCGTTGCGCTGGGCCATCTCGACGGCGTCGAGGGTCTCGGTCAGCGAACCGATCTGGTTCACCTTCACGAGCAGGGCGTTCGCGGTGCCCTCCTCGATACCGCGGGCCAGGCGCTCCGGGTTGGTGACGAACAGGTCGTCGCCGACGAGCTGGACGCGGGCGCCGAGCTTCTCGGTGATGACCTTCCAGCCGGCCCAGTCGTCCTCGAACAGCGGGTCCTCGATGGAGACGAGCGGGTACGCGTCGACGAGGCCCTCGTAGTACTCGGTCATCTCGGCGGCCGAGCGGGACTGGCCCTCGAACTCGTACTTGCCGTCCTTGTAGAACTCGGACGCGGCGACGTCGAGCGCGAGCGCGATGTCCTTGCCGGGGGTGTAGCCGGCCTGCTTGATGGCCTCGACGATGAGGTCGAGGGCCTCGCGGTTGGAGCCGAGATTCGGCGCGAAGCCGCCCTCGTCGCCCAGACCGGTGGACAGGCCCTTGCCCTTCAGCACGGACTTGAGGGTGTGGTAGACCTCGGTGCCCCAGCGCAGCGCCTCGGAGAAGGACTCCGCGCCGATCGGGGCGATCATGAACTCCTGGATGTCCACGTTGGAGTCGGCGTGCGACCCACCGTTGAGGATGTTCATCATCGGAACGGGCAGCAGGTGCGCGTTCGGGCCGCCGAGGTAGCGGAACAGCGGCAGGTCCGAGGCCTCGGACGCGGCGTGGGCGACGGCCAGGGAGACGCCGAGGATCGCGTTGGCGCCGAGCGAGCCCTTGTTGTCGGTGGCGTCCAGGTCGAACATGGCCTGGTCGATCAGGCGCTGCTCGGTGGCGTCGTAGCCGACCAGCTCGGGGCCGATCTGCTCGATGACGGCGAGGACGGCCTTCTCGACGCCCTTGCCCATGTAACGGTTGGGGTCACCGTCACGGAGCTCAATGGCCTCGAAGGCGCCGGTGGAGGCGCCGGAGGGAACTGCAGCACGGCCGGTGCTGCCGTCGTCGAGGCCAACCTCGACCTCGACCGTGGGGTTGCCTCGGGAGTCCAGGATTTCCCGGGCTACGACGACGTCGATGGACGGCACGAGCATCTCCTTCTGGGATGTGACGCTGGGTGTGCGGTGGCGCGTGGGCCGTGGGACGGCCCTGCCGGTCTAGAGCCTAACCGGCTCCGGGCGGTCGGCCGGCCGACCGCCCGGCTCCTGGGACGAAAAAGGGCCCGAATACCCGCCTTCCGGGACATAGAGCCCCGGATTTGGCGCCGCATCGAGGCCGTACCGACGCCGCACCGGGGCCGTACCGACGCCGGCGGCGGCGCCGCATCGACACCGGAAGCAGCGCCGCCCGGCGCGTCGGTGACGCGCCGGGCGGATGTGCCGTGCCAGGAGTTCGACCGGGGGTCAGGAAAGCTTCAGCTTCTGGCCCGGGAAGATCAGATCGGCGTCCTGGACGATGTCCTTGTTCAGCTCGTGCAGCTGCTGCCAGCCGCCGTTGACGTCGTGGGCGTCGGCGATCGCACCGAGGGTGTCACCGGACTTGACCTCGTACGAGCCGTTGCCGGTCAGCGGGGCGGCCGGGGCGGCGGGCTTCGCGGCCGGCTTGGAGGCGGGCTTCGACGGGGCCGGGGCCTGCGAGCGCTCGGACCGGGTGGTGGTCTCGGTGCGCTTCGTCTCCTTCTTCGGCTCGGTCTTCTTCGTCTCGCTCTTGGCCTTGGAGCCGGAGCCGTTCGAGGTGCCGGTGGAGCCGCCGCCGTACGCGGCGTTGGTCAGGCCCTTGCCGCAGTGCGGCCAGGCACCCTTGCCCTGGCCCTTGAGGACCTTCTCGGCGATGGCTATCTGCTGGGCCTTGGAGGCCTTGTTGGCGGTGGAGGCGTACGCCTTGCCGCCGTACGCGGCCCAGGTGGAGGCGGAGAACTGCAGGCCGCCGTAGTAGCCGTTGCCGGTGTTGATCGACCAGTTGCCGCCGGACTCGCACTGAGCGACGGCGTCCCACTGCGAGGCGGTGGCGGCGTTCGCGGTGCCCGCGGCCATCAGCGGAGCGGCCGCAGCGGCGCCGACGACACCGGCGAGCGCGACGACACGGGTGGCCTTGGAGGCGCGGCGGTGCTTGCCCTTGCCGGAAAGCAGCATGGAACTTCTCCTCACCGACGCCTACGAGGTGAGCTGTCGGGTTCGGGCGAGTGAGTTGCCCGGCCTCGCGACCTAGCGCGTGGCTTAACCCCCAGCCGTTCCGTGACCATCTCTCAATGGCCGGGCCCGGCACTTACCTTGGTTCCCCCGCTCCTGCCTTCGGCGCTTGACGCGACGACTGTTCCCTCCGTCCGCCGGCAGGATTCGGCGATGCGGTCGAAGGAGCCCGCGGTGGCGAGCGATTCAGAAGGTAGACAGGTCTGCCCCGGATCTTCAACGAGCGTTTCGGACGCGAAACCGCCCCTACTTGCGCTCCCCGAACGGGTGTTTGCGCAGGTGAGGGGCGGATTTGCGGAAGGTCACGGGTGGGACACGCCAGTTGACCGGAAGAGACACATGTCTCACTTGCACGAAAGGGACATTGAGCGCTTTCCGGCCGCCCGAACTAGCCCTATTTCGGGCTTACATCCAGATTCTGTCCCGGCTTGATGAGGTCGGCGTCATCCCCGATGACCTGCTCGTTGGCGGCGTAGAGGGCGTTCCAGCCGCCCTCGACCCCCTTGGCATCCGCGATGGCCGTCAGGCTGTCGCCGGGTTGGACGGTGTACGTCGGCCCGGACGCGGCGTCGGATGTGACGGGCGCCTCGACGGCGGGCGCTCCGCGGTGCCGTCCGGTCCCGGACTCCGTGCCCGCCGTGGGAGTGGCGCCCGACTCGGCGGTGGGGGCGGTCGGGTCGGCGGCGGGGGCGGTCGGGTCGGCGGTCACGCCGGGGCCGGCCGGGGTGGAGGGCGCCGTGGGGAAGCTCGGAACAACCGGGGTCGTCGGGTCGGCCGTCGGACCGCCCGGAGTGTCCGGAGTGCTGGGAGTGCCCGGAGTGCCCGGAGTTGTGGGGTCGGCCGGCGGGGTGGTCGGGTCCGCCGGGGTGCCCGGAGTCCCGGGCGTGGTGGGGGTGCCGGGAGTGCCCGGGGTGCCCGGAGTGGCGGGAGCGGTCGGGTCGCCCGGCACCGGCAGCGGGCTGACCGGAGCGGTCGGCAGGCCCGGCGCGGTGGGCGCGGTCGGCTGCGCGGGCGCGGTCGGCTCGGTGGGCGGCAGCGGCGCGGGCATCACCGGCACACCGGGGGTGAACACCCCGCCCGGGGCGGCCTGGTCGTAGTCCGCGGCGGCGTCCGGGGTTTCCTCCGGGCGGACCGGGGCGAGGGCCTCCGGCTCGGGAGCCCCCGGCTGGCCGGGGTCCACGGCGGCGGCCGGGCCGTCCTGGGTCAGCCCGGCCGACTCGGCGCACATCGCCCACGCCTGGGGTCCCTGCGCGGCCAGCACCCGCTCGGCGACGGCGATCTGCTGCGAGCGGCTGGCCAGGTCGGCGCGCGGGGCGTAGTCGAGTCCGCCCGCGTTCTTCCACTGCTCCTGGGTGAACTGGAGCCCGCCGTACGCTCCGCTGCCGTAGTCGGCGCTCCAGGTGCCGCCGCTCTCGCACTCGGCGACCTTGTCCCAGGTTGCGGTGTCCGCGGCGGTCGCGCTGGTGGCGGCGAGCAGCGGCAACGCCAGGGCGGAGCCGGTCACTCCGGCCGTGACGACGATCGCGGGGACCTGACGGGGCCGACGATGGCGGCCGTTCCCGGAACGCATGAGGGTGGACCTTTCGCGTGACAGCGGGGAGGTCACGGAACCTAGCGCTCCTCGAACGCTTGTCACAAGTCGATGCAGCGCAGATCACGTAAAGGTCACATTGGGCGTCCCGGCGGATCCGCAGCGCTGACCTGCGGTCAGTTAATTAGCGGGGTGTGAAGACAACCGGAAGGGTGCGCAGCCCACGCATGATGAGCCCGCCGCGCCAGCGCAAGGCCTCCGGCTCCACCGCGAGCTGTAGATCCGGAATCCGCGTCAGCAAAGTCGCCAGCGCCGTCTGGCCTTCCAGGCGGGCGAGCGGAGCGCCCAGGCAGTAGTGGATTCCGTGGCCGTATCCGAGGTGCTGGTTGTCGGTGCGGGAGAGGTCCAGGGTGTCCGGGGAGGCGAAGCGTTCGGGGTCGCGGTCGGCGGCGGCGAGGACGACGAGGACCGGGTCGCCGGCGGCGATGTCCTGTCCGCCGAGCGTCAGCGGGCGGGTGGCGAACCGCCAGGTGGCCAGCTCGACCGGGCCGTCGTAGCGGAGCAGTTCCTCCACTCCGGTGGCGAGCAGTCCCCTCTCGCCGGCCGCGAGGGAGGTCTGGAGGCGGGCGCGCTGGTCCGGGTTCATGAAGAGGGAGTGGACGCCGTTGCCGATCAGGTTCACCGTGGTCTCGAATCCGGCGAACAGCAGGATGAAGGCCATCGCGGCGGCCTCGTTCTCCGTCAGGTGCTCACCGTGGTCGCTCGCCCGGATCAGACCGGAAATCAAGTCTTCGCCCAGATCATCCCTTTTACGGTGAATCAGCTCGACGAGGTAGTTCCGCATCTGCTTCACCGAGCGGGCCACCCCGCCCCGCGGCCCGCCGCCGTGCCGGATCATCATCCCGGCCCAGTCGCGGAAGTCGTCCTGGTCCTCCCGCGGTACGCCGAGCAGCTCGCAGATGGCGTAGATGGGGAGCGGGAACGCGAACTCGTGGATGAGGTCCGCCTCCCCCTTCCCCGCGAACTTGTCGATCAGGTGGTCGGTGAGCTCCTGCACCCGCGGGGTGAACTCGGCGACCCGGCGCGGCGTGAACGCCTTCGACACCAGCCGCCGCAGCCGCGTGTGGTCCGGCGGGTCGATGTTGAGCAGATGGGTCATCAGCTCCGCCTTGCGCTCCCCCGGGATGCCGGTCTTGCCCTTGGCGTGCGCGGGCTCCGCGTGGTGCGCCGGGTTCTTGCTGAGCCGCTGGTCGGCGAGGGCCTGGCGGGCATCGGCGTACCGGGTCACCAGCCAGGCCTCGACCCCGCTGGGCAGCTTGGTGCGGTGCACCGGGGAGTGCTCGCGCAGCCAGGCGTAGGCCGGGTACGGGTCGGTCGCGAATTCCCAGTCGAAGAGCGTGGGCGCGGCGGGGATCTCGGAGGCGGCGGGGTCATCGTGCACCACCCGACCGTATCCCGGCGCCCACCCCGCACCCCTTATGGGTGGTTCGCCGCGGCTGTCCGTAGATCGGAGGGAGCTTGACCTGACCTTCCCCCGCATTCCTACTTTCGGTTTTGTGGATGTGAGGATCTTGAAAAGCAGTTTTGCGGTGGTGGAGAGACGGGCCGAACACGCGGTCAAGTTCTTCTACTCCCACCTGTTCTGGCACAACCCGCACCTGCGCGATCTGTTCCCGTCCTCCCTCGAGGACATGGAACGCCAGCGGGACCGGCTGTTCGCCGCGCTCACCCACGTGATCGCCCACCTCGACGACGAGAGCGTCGTCCCCTATCTACGGGACCTCGGCCGCGACCACCGCAAGTTCCGGGCGGGCCCCGAGCACTACGCGGCCGTCGGCACCAGCCTGCTCGCCGCGCTCGCCGAGGCCTCCGGCGAGGCCTGGACCCCGGCCGTGGAGAAGGCCTGGTCCGAGGCCTACCAGGTGATCGCCGACGCGATGACGGCCGGAGCGGCCCAGAGCACGGACCCGCCGTGGTGGGACGCGGAGATCGTGCGCCACCTCCAGTACGGGGAGGACATCGGGGTGCTGACGCTCCGGCCCCACCAGCCGCTGCCCTACCGGCCCGGCCAGTACGTCAGCGTGAGCAGCGAACGGGTGCCGACCACCTGGCGCACCTATTCCATAGGCAATGCGCCCCGCGCCGACCACACCATCGACCTGCACGTCAGCCGGATCGAGCGCGGCCGGCTCAGCACCGCGCTGGTCCGCGAGGTCCAGCCCGGCGAGCGGCTGCGGCTGGGCGCGGCCGGCGGGCACATGACGCTGCGCCGGGACGGCCGGCCGATCAGCCTGATCGCGGCCGGCACCGGCTGGGCTCCGGTGCTGGCCATGCTGGAGGAGCTGGTGGCCGACCCTCCCGATCAGGACGTGCGGCTGTTCGTGTGCGCCCGCGACCAGACGTACCTGTACGACCGGCCGCTCATCGACGCGTACGCGGCGGAGTGCGGCTGGCTGAGCGTCAGCTACCTCACCCCGGCTCCCGGGCAGCACCGCAACCAGGCCACCGACCGGCTGGCCACCGCGCTCGGCAACCGCGGCCTGTGGCCCGACCAGGACGTCTACCTCAGCGGCCCGGCGGAGTTCATCGACGAGACCGCGTACCTGCTGGAGGACCTGGGCGCCCGCCCCGCCCGGATCTTCCACGACTCGGTGCCCGCCGCCGGGCCGGGCCGGGGCCGGCCGCTGGGCTTCGGCGAGTGGTTCCTGAACCGCCCGTCCCCGCACTGGCACAACCCTTCGGGCCGGGCCCCGCGCGAGCGCTGAGATCAGGGGCGCATGCCCGCTGCCGGGGGCTACTCGCCGACACCCTCGGCGGCACGGATCGCGTCCCGGTAGGTGCGGGCCGCCGCGCGCAGCGCGGTCTCCGGGTCCACCCCCGCCGCCTCGGCGCGCGCCGCGAGCGCCAGCAGTTCGTAACCGATCCCCTCGCCCTCCGGCAGTGCCACGGGCACGCCGCCCGCCCGCGCGCGGCCGGCCAGTTTCGCCGCGAGCGCCAGACCGGGCTGTCCCATCGGAATGCCGTCGGTCACCGATTCGCGCTGCTTCTCCACGGCCTTGGTGCGCTGCCAGTGCTCCTGGACGTCCTCGGGGGTCTCGGCCTTCGCGTCGCCGAACACGTGCGGGTGCCGGTGGATGAGCTTCTCCACGAGGGCGCCGGCCACGTCGTCGATGGAGAACGGCTCCGTCTCGTCCTCCTCGGCGATCCGCGCGTGGAAGACCACCTGGAGCAGGACGTCGCCCAGCTCCTCCCGGAGCTCCTCGCGGTCCCCGTCCTCGATGGCCTCGACCAGCTCGTACGCCTCCTCGATGGCGTACTTCGCGAGGCCCCGGTGGGTCTTGCGGGAGGTCCAGGGGCAGTCCCGGCGGACCCGGTCCATGACCTGGACGAGGTCGAGGAGCCGGGCGCCGGGCAGGTCGTAGGAGCCGGGCAGCAGCTCCAGGTCGGGCATGCTGTGCCGGCCGGAGCCGGCCAGCCGGGCCAGGCCGTCGGTGAGCCGCCGGTCGCCCTCCCCGCTGGGCATGACCACGACGGTCCGGCCGCCGGCACACTCCTCGACCAGCTCGTGCGCGTCCGGGCTCTCCCGCACGACCTCGATGCCCGCCTCCCGCAGATAGGGCAGCTGCGGGTGGTCCGGGTCGGCGCACAGCACCCGGTCCGCCGCGTGCAGGGTCTGCCACGCGGACCAGGACAGCAGGCCGGGCGCGACCCGGTGGCTGGTGGTCAGCAGGACGATGCGGCCGGTGGGCCCGGCGGAGGCGTCGGTGCGGTCGGGGTGGTCGGTGTCGCCGGCGTGGTTGGTCACCCTTCGAACCTACCCCGGGCGGGGCCCGGCCCCGCCCGGGGGTCACGCTCCGGCGGGGGCCTCGTCGGGCCGGGTCTTCTGGGTGATCCACGGGGTCTGGTACTCGCCGACGGCGATCTGCTTGGTGTCCCAGGAGCCGTAGCGCGGGTTGACCTCGATGTGCAGCTGCCGGGCTGCCTTGGCGAGCGGCTCCAGGACCTTCTGCTCGCCGTAGCGGTCGGTGAGCTTGGCGAAGAGCAGCTGGAAGCGGATCTCGTCCTCGACCTGGCCGGGCGCGAGCGGCACCCGCTGGGCCAGCATGATCTCTTCCATCTTCTCGGCGCCGCCGGTCTGCTGGAGCTGGCTCTTGAGGACCTCTTCGATCTCCTTGGTGGAGACGGTGATCCCGTCGGCCGCGGCGGCCTTCTCCAGCACCCGCAGCTGGATCATCTTGCTGAGCTTGATCCGCTCCAGCTTCGACGAGTTCGCCACCAGCTGGGCGGCGTTGTCCGAGCGGCTCTGTGCGTCCCGGACGTCCTTCACCTGGGCCTGGAGCGCTGAGGTCGTGATCCGTTCACCGCCGACGACGGCCGCGGTGCCGGGGCGTGCCTCGCCCGAGCAGGCCGAGAGGAGCGGGGCCGCGACGAGCAGGGCGGCGGAGACGGAGAGCGCAGTGCGACGGTGCAAAGGAGCCTCCAGGCATGGCCTGCGGCGCGGAGCGCCACGATGAGGGGTGGTGGTCGGGCGACGGGCGGGATGAGATTGTGCGTCAGTGCACAAGGGCCTTGCGGTGATCGATGGTATGAGCTCAGGTTGATCCGAGCCACCGGTTCGACCAACGATTCCCGCTGTGTTGGGGTACGTGTTCACCCGGTGGCCATCCTTCTGTCGTCCGCTGCTGCCAAGGTCACCCCACCATGTCGACACCGCACCGCTCCGCACGCCGCCCCAGCCTCTACGGATCGGCGCTCGCGGCGCTGATCGCCACGGCGGCGGTGTGTGCCGGGGACGCGGTCGCGCGGGTGTTCCCGTACGGCCCCCGGCACCGCAGCATCAACGACCTCGGCAACCAGTTCGTCCCGTTCCACGCGCATCTGTGGGACCTGCTGCACGGGCGGGCGGCCGGCGGCATACTCCTCAACTGGCAGTCCGGGTACGGGACGAGCTTCCTGCCGGACCTGGGCACCTACCTGACCAGCCCGTTCGCGCTGCTCGTCGCCTTCTTCCCGCGCGAGGACATCGACCTCGCCGTGTACGTGGTCACGGTCCTGAAGATCGGGGCGGCCGGGGCGGCGATGGCCTGGCTGCTGCGGACGATGCGGCCGGGACCCTGGTGGGGCGCGGCCCTGCTCGGCGCCTCGTACGCGCTGTGCGGCTGGTCGGTGATCGAGGCCTCCTACAACCCGATGTGGCTGGACGGCCTGATCGCCTTCCCGATGCTGTGCCTGACCGGCGAGTGGGCGCTGCGGGGCCGCCGGCCGGTGCTGGCCCCGCTGGTCGTCGCGGTGTGCTGGACGGCGAACTTCTACACCGCCTACATGGCCACTCTGGGCGCGGTGCTGGTGCTGCTGGTGCGGGCGGTGCTGGTCCGGGAGGACGTACGGGACCGGGTGCGGGTGGTGCTGCGGGCGGCGGGCAGCACCCTGCTGGGCATCGCGCTGGCCACGCCGGTGCTGGTCCCGGTGTTCCTGGGGTCGCGGCACGCCTATCCGGGCCTGGTCCGCGAGTTCACCCCGGTGGACTGGACGGACCTGTTCGCGCGGCTGCTGCCGGCCACCTACAGCTTCTCCTCCCCCGCGGTGTTCGTCGGCACCGGCACGCTGCTGCTGGCCGCCGCCCTGCCCTTCCACCGGGCGGTTCCGCTGCGGCCCCGGCTGTGGTGGACGGGCCTGGTCCTGGCCGTCCTGCTGTCCTTCCAGTGGAAGCCCACCCATCTGGCCTGGCACGTGTTCGCGACCCCGAACGGCAGCGCGTACCGGCAGACGTTCGTGCTGGCCGGGGTGATCGTGATCGCCGCCTGGACCGGGCTGGCGGCGGGCCGGCCGGGGATCCGGCCGCTCGCCGGGGGCGCGGCCGTGCTGGCGGCGGCGGTGCTGTGGGCGACCCGCAGCGCCCTGCCCACCGCCTGGGCGTACTCCTTGTTCCTGGGCGGGCTGCTGGTGGCGGGGCTCGCCTGGTGGCTGCTGCACCACCGGCGGTTCGCCGTCCCGGCGGCGGGACTGCTCGCCCTGGTGCTGGCCGGGCAGGCCGCGGCGACCACGGCCTGGGGCCACCAGGGCAAGCTGGGCGGGCTGGACGACTACCCGTCGTGGGGCGCGGAGCACTCGGCGCGGGCCGGGGCGGTGGCCGCCGCCGAGGGCTGGCCGGCGTACCGGACGGACCCGAGCCGGCCGGCGCTCACCGGCAACGACCCGATGCTGCTGGGCGGGGAGGGCGGCGCGTACTACAGCAGCCACACCCCGGACGTGTTCACCCGCACCATGGTGGCGCTGGGCGCGGGCTGGACCTCGCGCGGCCGCAACGTACAAAGCATCGACAACCCGGTGACGGACGCGCTGTTCTCGGTGGGCGCGCGGCTGCAGCCCGACGGCTCGGTGGTGCGCCGGGACACCCTGCCGCTGGTCACCGTCCGCCCGCCGGCCGCGGCCCGGCCCCGCTACGGCGATTCGCCGTTCCGCAACCAGGAACTCCTGCTGGGCGCACGGGTGTACGAGGACCCGGTCGCGCCGAAGGTGTGCGCGGCCGGCACGGACGCGTACCTGTGGGCGCCGGAGTACAACGCCAAGGCGAGGCTGGCGGACGGCCGGTCCTTCCTGCTGCACGGCAACGCGCCCCGCAACCGGGCCGCCCTGCAGCCGCTGGGCCGCTCCCACGGGGCCGCCTCGGCGCTGGTCTTCGAGAAGAAGCAGCCGCGGCGCTGGACCCTGGCCTGTCTGAACCCGTCCCGGCTGGACGCGGCCGTCGCCCGGCTGCGTGCGACGGCGGCCACCTCGGTGCGGGTCGGCTCCCGGGGCATCCGGGCCGAGCTGCCGGCCGGCGCGACGGGCACGGCGGTCCTGGCGGCCCCCCGGATCGCGGGCTGGTCCTGCAACGGCCGCCCGGCGGATTCCCATCTGGGCCTGGTCGCCGTCCCCCTGGACGGCCGGACCACGGCCGTCTCCTGCTCGTTCCGGCCGCCGGGCCTGCTGGGCGGCCTCCTTGTGGGAGGGGCCGCCCTGCTCGCCCTGGCGGCGGTGGCCGCCGTTCCGCGACTGCGTCGCAGGCGGCCGGGCACCCGCTGGTCCAGCTAGGTCAGCGGACCTGGCCCAGCCACTGGAGGGTGCGGCGGACCTCGGCCGGGAACGGGTGGGCCGGGCCGTGGAGGCGTTCCGCGTCGAAGAGGAGGCGGGCCAGGGTGTCGTGGGCCGCCTGGCGGTCGCCGAGGGAGAGCAGCAGGTGCGCTATCCGGCGGCGGACCTCCAGGGGGAGCTCCGGGTCCGGGTTGGCGTAGTGGTTCTCGAACAGCGGGAGCAGGGACCGGTATTCGGCGAGGGCCGCGGCCGGTTCGCCGAGCTGGTCCAGGCACTGGGCGGCCTCGTAGCGGAAGCGGAGGGCCTGGGGGTCGCCGGGCGGGAGTTCGTCGGCGAGGCGGCGGAGTTCGGGCAGGGCGCGGCGGTACTGGCCGTCGTCCATGAGGGTGGCCGCGTACTGCTTGCGCAGGGAGCGGACCACCGGGGACTTCTCGCCGTGCTGGGCGGCGGCGGCCGGCAGCAGTGAGCCGAGGATGTCCACGGCCTGGGTGAGGCGGCCCTGGTCGAGGAGACGTTTGACCTCGTCCACCGAGGAGGCGATGTCCGGGCGCGGCGGGGCCGCCGGGCGGGGCGGGACGGCCGGCGCGGCCGCCCGGTCCGGCCAGGGGGCCTGCGGGCGCAGGAAGGGCCGGGTGGGGTCCATCGGGCCGGCCGGGGTGCCGTGCGAGGGCAGCAGCGGGGCGAGGGACTCGTACACCTCCTGCGCGGAGGAGGGCCGGTCCTGCGGGTCCTTCGCGAGGAGGTGCAGGAGGACGGCTTCCAGCTGGTGCGGGATCTCCGGGCGCAGCTGGCGGACCGGGAGCGGCGGCTCGTACAGGTGCCGGTGGAGCACGCCGAGGGCGGTGGAGCCGGCGAACGGGACGCTGCCGCTGAGGAGTTCGTACATGAGCACGCCGAGGGCGTACAGGTCGGTGCGCGGGCCGACGGCGCCGCCCATGGCCTGTTCGGGGGCCATGTAGGCGGGGCTGCCGATCGGCGAGCCGGTGTGGGTGAGCCGGGTGGTGTCGGTGTCCATGACGGAGGCGACGCCGAGGTCGAGGACGAGGATGGAGCCGTCGGGGCGGACCATCACGTTCCGCGGCTTGAGGTCGCGGTGGACGATGGGCACCGCGTGGACGGCGGAGAGCACCGAGCACAGCTGGGCGGCGACCGAGACGGCCCACGGCCACGGGTAGGGCTCGTGCTCGGCGAGGTGGTCGGCGAGGTCGGCGCCCTCGACGTACTGCATGACCAGGTAGAGGTCGTCGCCGTCGCTGCCCGCGTCGTGGACGGTGACCAGGCCGGGGTGGTCGACCTGCGCGGTGACCCGGCATTCGCGGACGAACCGGCGGCGCAGCTCCTCGGCCACGGTGCCGGGCCCGGCGACCTTGTCCGGGCGCAGCAGTTTGACCGCGACGCGGCGGTCGAGCCGCCGGTCGTACGCCGTCCAGACCTGGCCCATGCCGCCCTGTCCGAGGATGGTGGCGAGCTGGTACCGGTCCGCGATGACGCGCTCGGTGGTGGCGGCGGCAGCGGGGGCGGGCGCGCTCACTGGTCTCGTTCCCGGCCTTCCTGCTTGCGCAGCAGTTCGCTCAGCTCGTCGAGTTCGGCGCGGACCTGGCCGATGCGGGGAGCCGGCGTCGGGGTGTGGCCGGGCACGGGCGGCGGGGTCTGGGCGGGGACCTGCGGGTGGGTCTGGGCGGGAGCCTGCGGCGGGGTCGGGTCCACGGGCGGGTAGCCGTACTGCGGCACGACCGGGGGCGTCGGCGGGTACCAGCCGGCGGGCGGCGCGACGGGGCGGTTCTCGTAGTGCTTGATGTCGGAGTACAGGAAGTAGCCGACGACGGCGACGGCCATGCTCAGCATGGTGATCATGCCGGTGTTGCCCATCCAGGTGCTGGCGTCCTCCGTGGGGTCCTCGCCGACCAGGGCGAGGCAGACCACGGTCAGCACGAAGTTGGCCCCGCACAGGGCCCAGTCGCGCGGGCGGCGGGTGACGATCGCGAGCCGGATCAGCGTGCCGAACGCGAGCATGCCGCAGCTGAGCACGGGCAGCAGGGCGAACAGCACGCGCATGGTCACCAGGAACCCGCTGTTGGGCTGGTGTTCCCGGTGCTGCGGCGGCGGGTAGCCGGGGCCGTGCATCGCTGCTCCTGACGGGCCGTACGGACGAGGTGTTTTCGGTCAGAGCGTATACACGGAAACGGACACCCGGTCAGGGGATGGACCCGATCCGGCGCAGCTGGTGCTCAACTGGTGCCCAACCGTTGCGCGGAACCCGGGATTCGGCTCATTCGGGGGTGACGGAGCCGTCGGTGAGGCCGTCGTACAGACCCTGGACGAGCTGCTCCCCGAGGCGGCCGGCGAGCCGCAGTGCGTCCTCGAACTCGGCGAGCGCGCGGAACCGGTCGCCGTACCTTCGCTGGTCGGCGAGCGGCAGCCGGGGCAGTTGGAGCCTGCGGACGTCGAGCCGGGTGGCGGTGGAGGCGTAGCTGCTGGCCTGCCGGTTGTTGGCGGTGCCGCGCAGGAAGCCGGCCAGGAACCAGGGGTCGAGGGCGGCCGGGTCGGGGCGCAGCAGCTGGAGGTTGCGGCCGAGGGCCGCGCCCGCGGAGTCCGGGCCGATGACGCGGGCGACGGCGGTGGCGCCGACGACGGGGACGACCACGTCGCCGGGCTCGGTGAGGACCGGCTCGTCGGCGGTGTCGGCGAGGCTGCCGGAGGGGCTGGTGCCGGTGTACACGTCCTGTTCGGTGAGGACGGGTGCGCTGCCGGTGCCGCTGCCGGTGCCGGTGCGGAGCAGCAGGGCGCCGGCCCGGGCGAGTTCGCCGATGGTGGTGAGGGGCGGCCGGGCCGGACCGCCGCCGGCCGCGGCGGGTTGGGCGGGCGGCGGGGTGAGCCGGGTGGCGAGGGTGAGGGTTTCGTCGAGGCGGTCCCGTACGGCGGTCAGTTCGGCGAGTCCGGCTCCGCCGGGGGGCGGCGGCAGGTGCCGGGCGGGGGTGAGGTCGACGTCGTCGTCGAGGAGTTCGAGGACGGGGACCACCCGGCTGACGCCGGGCACTTCCTCGGTGCTGCCGGTGCGGTCGTACGCCTCCCAGGCGTCCAGTACGGCGGTGTGGACGGCGGGCCAGGCGGCCCGTTCCCGCGCGTCGGAGACGAGGGGGGCGGTGTCGACGACCAGCAGGCCGGGGGCGGCCGGGGCGTGTGCGGCGGGCCGGCGCAGCACCCACAGGTGGAGCGGGATGCCGTAGGGCGGCGCGGCGCCGGCCGGGAGGGCGGCGACGGCCCGGAGCGCGCCGCGGCGCAGCAGGTCGGCGCGGATCCGGCGGCCGGAGCGGCGGGCGGCGACTGCGGGGGGCATGAGGAGCACGGCGGTGCCGCCCTCGCGGAGGTGGGCGAGGGCGTGCTGGACCCAGGCGAGTTCGGATTCGGTGCGGGCGGGGAAGCCGTACTCCCAGCGCGGGTCGTAGGCGAGTTCCTCGTGGCCCCAGTTGCGCTCGTTGAACGGCGGGTGGCAGAGCACGGCGTCGGCGGCCAGGCCGGGGAACCCGTCGGCGCGCAGGCTGTCGGCGGCGGCGGTGCGGACTGCGGCGTCGCCGTGGAGGGCCAGCCGGAGCGCGGTCAGCGCGGCCGCCTCGGGGCTGCTGTCCTGGGCGTGCAGGGCGACGCCGGCGGGGGCGCCGAGGGCGCCGACGGCGCGCAGCAGGCCGCCGGTGCCGCAGGCCGGGTCGAGGACCTTGAAGGGCGCGGCGCCGGCGCCGGCGCCGGCCGCTCCGGTGGCGCCGGTGCCTGCACCGGGGGCAGGGCCGGCCAGTGCGGCCATCAGCTCGGCGAGGCCGGGCGGGGTCAGCGTGTACTGGCGGGGGCTGGCGTCGAGGTGGCGGCCGAGGAGGAACTCGAAGGCGTTGCGGGCGCCGAGTTCGGCGGCCAGCTCGCCGGCCGCGCGCAGCAGCGGTACCGAGGCGAAGCCCGTCGCGGTCCCGGCCAGGGGGTGGTCCGGCCCGAGGCGCTCGGTGAGCACCTGGTCCAGGACGGGGCGCAGCAGCTGGGCCATCCGCTGGTCGGAGACGGCGGTCAGCTCCAGCCAGTCGGTGGGGCGGTCGCGTACGACGAGCAGGGCGCAGCCGGCGTCGAGGAGTCCGGCGACGGCTCCGCCGGGGTGGCCGGCGAGCTGCTGCCACACCCGTTCGCGCAGCGGGACTTCCGCGAGCTTGCCCTGGGCGCGCAGCCACTCCTCGATCTGGGGCAGGGCGAAGGAGGGGCTGGTCTCGGTGCCGCCGACGGGCTTGGGGAAGTCGGGGTGACGGCGGCGCCAGTTGCTGACGGCGGCGCGGCCGACCCCGGCGAGGCGGGCGATCTCGGCTGCGGTGACCTCTGCGGTGTTCTCCGGCATGCGCCGAGCATAGCGGTACACACGAAAGAGCCCTCTTCACAGCGTGAACTGACAGTTTTCTGTGAATCCTGTTGACTCGGTTCACAAGCTTCTGCTGTGATGACTCCCGTCGCACCAACCCGTCGCACGACCGGATCGAAGGAAGGCACGTCATGTCGCACGCCTCGAAGCTCGCCCGCACGGTCCTCACCGGCACCGGAGTCGCCCTCGCCCTGATCACGCTCGGCGCCTGCTCCGACACCGACACCGACGCCTCCAAGGACAAGGGCAGCGCCAAGCCCGCCGCCTCGGCCGGGGCGAGCCAGAAGCCCGCCGCGCAGCAGGAGCAGCCGAAGGAGCAGAAGAAGACCGCGTTCAAGGGCAACGGCACCTTCGAGGTCGGCAAGGACCTCAAGCCCGGCACCTACCGCACCACCGGCAACGGCGGCGCGGGCTGCTACTGGGAGCTGGCCAAGGACTCCTCCGGAGAGCTCGACTCGATCATCGCGAACGACAACGTGACCGGCAGCAGCTACGTGACCGTCACGACCGCGGCCAAGACCCTCAAGACCAACGACTGCAAGGACTGGGAGGCCGTGGACGCGAAGCCGTCCGGCACCCCGAAGACCGAGATCAAGGGCGACGGCGGCATGTTCCGGGTGGGCGCGGACATCGCACCCGGCACCTACAAGTCGGGCGGCCCGGCCGAGGGCAGCGCCGGCTGCTACTGGGAGCGCGCCAAGGACGCCGAGCACGGCCTCGACTCCATCGCCGCCAACGACAACCCGACCGGCCCGGCCGTGGTGACGGTCTCCGCGAAGGACGGCTACTTCAAGACCACCGGCTGCACCGACTGGAAGAAGACCGGCTGATCCGCGGCCCCGGGGGGCGTCCCCACGCCGCCCCCTTGCCGGTCTCCCCCCAACTCCCCCTCCACCCCTCCCCCGCACCCCGCCCACAGCTTGGCTTTACCTGCCCCCTACACTCCCCCCACGCCCGGCAAAACCCTCTGCACAGGAAGTTCCTCGCATGCGATCTGCCCGTGTGACCGCCACCGCCGCCTTGGCTTCGGCCGCCCTTCTCGGCCTCACCGCCTGCAACGGCTCCGGCTCCGACTCCGCGGGCGGCGCCTCCGGCAAGGCGAGCACCTCTGCAGCGCCGGCGCCGAGCCCGAGCCCGAGCAAGCACCCCTTCACCGACCTCTCCGGCCCGGACATAGCCGAGAAGTCCCTGGCCGCCACCCGCGGCGCCCAGTCGCTGCGGGTCAAGGGCCAGGTGCTGGAACAGGGCAAGCCGATGAGCGTCGACCTGGGCATCACCAAGACCGGTGACTGCGCGGGCTCCGTGGCGATGGCCAAGGAGGGCTCGATGCAGATCATCAAGAACCCCTCGTACTTCTACTTCAAGGCCGACGCGCAGTTCTACCGGACCTCCATGAAGGGCGAGTCCAAGGCGACCAAGGATGCGGTCGTCAAGCAGCTCGCCGACCGCTGGGTAAAGAAGAAGGCCACCGCCAAGGAGGTCAAGGAGATGTCGGCCATGTGCGACCTCGACGAGCTGCTCGGCGAGTTCGGCGGCGCCGAACTCGCCCGCAAGGGCGAGGAGACCCAGCTGCCCGTCGGCCCGGCGTTCACGCTCACCAACAGCACCCCGGACGGCGAGGAGACGTACTGGATCGCCATGCAGGGCGAGCCCTTCATGCTCAAGGCCGCGGTCCGGGGCAAGGAGCAGGGCGAGTTGACCTTCTCCGACTTCAACAAGCCGGTGAACAGCGCCGCCCCGACGGACAAGGACGTCGTCGACGGCGACAAGCTGGGCGGCCCCACCGAGAGCGCCTGATCCCGCGCCGGCCGGGCCCGGGGAGCCGCCCCGCGAGGGGAGGGCGGCTCGCCGGGCCCGGCCGTCTCCGCGTGCACCTACGGCGCGGCACCTACGGCGGCCGGCGGGGCGGCGCGGGCGCGCGACCGGACGGGCTCTAACGAACCAGGCGGGCCGGGGGCGCGGTCGGGTTGCCGCCGGTCGGTAGCCGCTGCTCCGGGCAGTCGGACAGCACCCGCTTCATCGCGTCCCGTTCGCCGGCCGTGACCCACAGCCGGTACTTCTGCTTCACCGCGACCTGGGCCGCGACATAGGTGCAGCGGTAGGACCGGTCCGGCGGGAGCCAGGTCGCCGCGTCCCCGTCGCCCTTCTTCCGGTTGGCCGCGGCTTCCACGGCGAGCAGGTTCAGCGGATCGTTGGCGAAGGCGATCCGCTTGCCCTTGTCCCAGGAGCCGGCGCCCTTCTGCCAGGCGTCGGACAGCGCGACGACGTGGTCGATGTCCACGCCCCCGCCCGGCTTGCCGCGTTCGTACTCGATCCGGCCGCCGGTGTACGGGTCCTTCTCCAGCACTCCGGAAGCCACCTTGCAGGCCCCGTCCTTGAAGGCGGCACCCGCCAGATCCCGATTGAGTATGTCGTCCCGGGTCCCGCAGCCGTTGGAGTCGGTGTCCAGCCAGGCCGCGCCGAACTGCTCCCGCTCGTAGCCCGTCTTCGGGGCCCGTCCCTTGACGGTGAGGCCGTCGACGGCACCGAGCGCGTTGGCGCCGTTGGCCGGGCCGGGGCCGCGCGCGCCGCCGGGGGCTCCGGAGTTGCCGGACGCGGAGTCGTCGGCCGTACAGCCGGTGACCGCGAGGACGAGCAGGGCGGCGGCGGGGAGCAGCAGGCGTGGGCGCATGGAGCGAGATCCTAAACCGCCCCTCGGCGAGCGAACTGATCAGAACGGGCGTACCGTCGCAAAGGGGATACGGAAGGGAGCCTTCAGCATGGGGATCTTCGACAGGTTCAAGGACCAGGAGAAGGCCAAGGCCAAGGCCAAGGAAATGTCCGACAAGGCCGAGCAACAGGCCAACGAGCGCACCGGCGGCAAGCACTCCGAGCAGATCGACAAGCTCCAGCAGCAGGCGGAAGACCGGATGGGAATCGACGACGATCCCAACAAGTAGCCGCGAGAAGCAGCCGCACAGCCGCGCGGGAACGGCCGCGGCCGGGGACCGGCAAGGTCCCGGCCGCGGCCGAGCACGTCTTTCGGCCGAGCTACGTACGCGGACGCCCTACGGACGCCCTACGAGCCGAGGATCGTGGTGAGGAACTCGCCCGTCCAGCCCAGCAGTTCCCGCCCGACCAGCGGCTTGCCGCCGATCTTGCCGGTCTTCGGCCGCGGGATCAGCACCTGCGAGGTGGCCGGCTTGATGACCGCCCCCGGGTACAGCCGCTTCAGCCGCAGCTCCTGTGACTCGCGCAGCTCCACCGGACCGAAGCGGATGTTGGTGCCCTGAAGGGTGATGTCGCCGACCCCGCAGGCCCGCGCCAGCATCCGCAGTCCGGCCACCAGCAGCAGGTTCTCCACCGGCTCCGGCAACTTGCCGTAGCGGTCGGTGAGTTCCTCCCGCACCGCCTTGATGTCGGCTTCCGAGTTCGCCGCGGCGATCGACCGGTAGGCCTGCAGGCGAAGCCGCTCGCCCGGCGCGTAGTCGTGCGGGACGTGCGCGTCGACCGGCAGCTCGATCTTGACCTCCAGCGGCGGCTCCTCCTCCGGCCCGCCCTCCAGGGAGGCCCGGTAGTCGGCCACCGCCTCGCCGACCATCCGTACGTACAGGTCGAACCCGACGCCCGCGATGTGGCCGGACTGCTCGCCGCCGAGCAGGTTGCCCGCGCCGCGGATCTCCAGGTCCTTCATCGCCACGTACATGCCCGCGCCCATCTCGGTGTGCTGGGCGATGGTCGCCAGCCGCTCGTGCGCGGTCTCGGTCAGCGGCTTCTCCGGCGGGTACAGGAAGTACGCGTACCCGCGCTCGCGGCCGCGGCCGACGCGGCCGCGCAGCTGGTGCAGCTGGCTGAGGCCGAAGTTGTCGCCGCGCTCCACGATCAGGGTGTTGGCGTTGGAGATGTCGATGCCGGACTCCACGATCGTGGTCGACACCAGCACGTCGAACTTCTTCTCCCAGAAGTCGACCACGACCTGTTCCAGGGCGGTCTCCGACATCTGCCCGTGCGCGGTCGCGATCCGCGCCTCCGGCACGATCTCGCGCAGCTTGGCGGCCGCCCGGTCGATGGACTCGACCCGGTTGTGGATGTAGAAGACCTGGCCCTCGCGCAGCAGTTCGCGGCGGATCGCCGCGCCGATCTGCTTCTGCTCGTACGGGCCGACGAAGGTCAGCACCGGGTGCCGCTCCTCCGGCGGGGTGGTGATCGTGGACATCTCGCGGATGCCGGTGACCGCCATCTCCAGGGTGCGCGGGATCGGGGTCGCGGACATGGTCAGCACGTCCACGTTGGCGCGCAGCTTCTTCAGCTGCTCCTTGTGCTCGACGCCGAACCGCTGCTCCTCGTCGACGATGACCAGGCCCAGGTCCTTGAACTTCGTCTCCTGCGAGAACAGCCGGTGGGTGCCGATGACCACGTCCACCGAGCCTTCCTTGAGGCCTTCGAGGGTGGTCTTGGACTCGGTGTCGGTCTGGAACCGGGACAGCGCCTTCACATTGACCGGGAACTGGGCGTACCGCTCGGAGAAGGTGCCGAAGTGCTGCTGCACCAGCAGGGTGGTCGGGACGAGGACGGCGACCTGCTTGCCGTCCTGGACGGCCTTGAAGGCCGCGCGGACGGCGATCTCGGTCTTTCCGTAGCCGACGTCGCCGCAGATCAGCCGGTCCATCGGGACCGACTTCTCCATGTCCTCCTTGACCTCGGCGATGGTGGTGAGCTGGTCGGGCGTCTCCGCGTACGGGAAGGCGTCCTCCAGCTCCCGCTGCCAGGGGGTGTCCGGGCCGAAGACGTGGCCGGGGGCGGCCATGCGCGCGCTGTACAGCTTGATGAGGTCGGCGGCGATCTCCTTGACCGCCTTCTTCGCCTTCTGCTTGGTCTTGGTCCAGTCGGCGCCGCCGAGCCGGTGCAGGGTCGGGGCCTCGCCGCCGACGTACTTGGTGACCTGTTCCAGCTGGTCGGTGGGGATGTACAGGCGGTCGCCGGGCTGGCCGCGCTTGGCCGGGGCGTACTCGACGAGCAGGTACTCGCGGGTCGCCCCCTGCACGGTCCGCTGCACCATCTCGATGTAGCGGCCGACGCCGTGCTGTTCGTGCACGATGTAGTCGCCGACCTCCAGGGTCAGCGGGTCGATGGTCTTGCGGCGCCGGGTCGGCATCCGGCCGAGGTCCTTGCTGGCGGTGCGCTGCCCGGTCAGGTCGGTCTCGGTCAGTACGGCGATCTTCAGCGCGGGGTCGGTGAAACCGCTGTCGAGGGAGCCGCAGGCGACGTGCACCAGCGAGGGCTCCAGGGTGCCGAGGTCGGCCTCCAGCCGGGCCGGCAGGCCCTCTCCGCCGAGCACCTCCACGGTGCGGGCGGCGGGGCCGTGGCCCTCGGTGACGTAGACGGTGCGCCAGCCGTCGGCGAGCCGGCCCTTGGTGTCGGCGAGGGCGCGCGCGGTGTCGCCCCGGTAGGCCTCGGCGGCGTGCATGCCCAGGGTGAGGGTGTCGTTGCCGACTTCCTCGTCGGCGGCGAACGGCGAGACCGACCACCACATCATGCCGAGCTCGCGGGCTCGGTCCCGGACGTCCGCGATGCCCCACAGGCTGGCCGCGCCGACGTCGATGGGTGCCTCTCCTCCGCCGGCCGTGGCCGCCCAGGAGGCCTGGAGGAACTCCTGGCTGGTGGCGACGAGGTCGGCGGCCCGGGTCCGGACCCGCTCGGGGTCGCAGACCACCGCCATGGATCCGGCGGGCAGCACGTCGAGCAGCAGCTCCATGTCGTCGACGAGGACCGGGGCGAGGGATTCCATGCCCTCGACGGCGATCCCCTCGGCGATCTTGTTGAGGAGTTCGCCGAGCTCGGGGTGGGCCTCGGCCAGGGCGGCGGCCCGCTCCCGCACCTCGGCGGTCAGCAGCAGCTCCCGGCAGGGCGGGGCCCACAGCCCGTGTTCGGCGACCTCCAGGGACCGCTGGTCGGCGACCTTGAAGTAACGGATCTCCTCGACCTCGTCGCCCCAGAACTCGATCCGGAGGGGGTGCTCCTCGGTGGGCGGGAACACATCGAGGATGCCGCCGCGTACGGCGAACTCGCCGCGCTTCTCGACCAGTTCGACCCGGGCGTAGGCGGCGGCCGCAAGGGCCTCGGTGACCTCGCCGAGGTCGGCGCTGCCGCCCTGCCGCAGGGACACCGGGACCAGCTCGCCGAGCCCCTCGACCTGCGGCTGGAGCACGGACCGGATGGGGGCGACGACCACGCTGACGGGGCCGGCGGCCGGGTCGTCCTTGCTGGGGTGGGAGAGCCGGCGCAGCACGGCCAGGCGCCGGCCGACGGTGTCGGAGCGGGGGGACAGCCGCTCGTGCGGCAGGGTCTCCCAGGACGGGTAGTCGACGACGGTGTTCTGCTGGTCCGGCGGCATGAGCGAGCGCAGGGCGGCCGCCAGGTCCTCGGCCTCCCGGCCGGTGGCGGTGACGGCGAGCACGGTCCGCTCGGTACGCCGGGCCAGCGCGGCGATCGCGAACGGCCGGGCAGCGGGCGGACCGACCAGGTCCACATGCATCCGATTCCCGTCGGCGGCCGCCTGGACCGCCTCGGTGAGGGCGGGGTCCCGGATGACGGCGTCGAGCAGTCCGTGCAGGCTCATGAAGGGCTTTCCGTCCGGAGGATTCGTTGGGTGTCGGGGCAACGCGAGTGACCCGACACGTCTCACGGGCCGGGGGTTCCCAGCGTACGACGCGGGCGCACCGGCCGCGCGAGTGAATACGGCCACCCGCCGGAGTGACGGAGCCGGCCGGGGCCGGGCCGGGGCCGGGCCGGTGTGGGGCCGGGGCCGGGCCGGTGTGGGGCCGTTCCCGCCACGCCGAGCGCCCCGGGAAACGCCGGTGGCCCCGGTCCCTCCCCCGTGGAGGACCGGAGCCACCTGGGCCGCTTCGCCCTACTCGCTGGCGATGGCGTTCAGGACGTTCATCCGGCCGGCCCGGAAGGCCGGGACCAGGGCCGCGAGCAGGCCCACGAAGGCCGATCCGACGAACACCCCGAGGATCGTGCCCCACGGGATCTCCAGCACCTTCAGGCCTTCCAGCGCCAGCAGCTGCTGCGCGGTGGCGCCCCAGCCCATGCCCAGGCCGAGGCCCAGCAGGGCACCGAAGAGGGCGATGACCACCGACTCCAGGCGGATCATGCGGCGCAGCTGGCGGCGGGAGAGGCCGATGGCGCGCATCAGGCCGATCTCCCGCGTCCGCTCGACCACCGACAGGGCCAGGGTGTTCACCACACCGAGGATCGCGACGATGATCGCGAGGGCCAGCAGGCCGTAGACCATGTTGAGCAGGGTGCCGACCTGGTCCTTGAGCGCCTGCTTGTAGTCGGTCTGGTCGAGGACCTTGTACTGCGGATACGCGGCCATGGCCGTCTTGAGCGTTCCGTACGCGGCCTCGGACTGCCCGTCCTTCGCCTTGCCCAGCATCATGAACGGGCGCGGCAGCCGGTCGGCCGGCACGTTCGCCTCGGCGGTGGCGGTGCTGATGTACTTCACGCCCTTGTCGAGGTTGCCCTCGTCGAGGGTGATCGCGGCGACCTTCAGCTTCACGGTCTTGCCGCCGGTGAAGGCGACCGTCATCGTGTCGCCGATCTTGACGTGGTGCTCGTCGGCGTAGATCGAACCCACCGACATGGAGCCCGGCCCGTACGCGTCCTTGTGCTCCCCGGCCCGCATCTTGCGGCGTACGTCCTGGGGGTACGTCGGGTCGGTGGCGCTCAGGCCGACCTCGCTGGTGGTGCCGTCCGGAGCGGTGATCTTGGCGTCGACCTCGCGGTAGGCGGTGACGTGGTCGAGGTCCTTCGCGTTGCGCATGACCTGCTCGGCCTGCGGCAGCACCGGCTGGCCGGTCTGCGAGCTGACGATGAAGTCCGCGCCCACCGACTTGTCGAGCTCGTCGGTGGCGGAGGCCACCATCGAGGAACCGACCACCGACAGGCAGGCGACCAGCGCCAGTCCGATCATCAGCGCGGCGGCCGTGGCGCCGGTACGGCGCGGGTTGCGCAGCGCGTTGCGCTCGGCGAGCCGGCCGACCGAGCCGAAGGGCCTCAGGACGATACCGGAGAGCACCTTGACCACGGCGCCCGCGAGCAGCGGGCCGATCACGATGAAGCCGATCAGGCTGAGCACGATGCCCAGTCCGAGCCACAGCGAACCGTCCTTGGCCCGCTCGGCGTCGGCGGCGAGCAGCAGCGCGGCGGCACCGGTGCCGGTCAGCACCAGCCCGATGACGGCGCGGACGATACCGGCCTTGCGGTCGCCGGGGGTGCCGGCGTCGCGGAGGGCGGCCATCGGGGAGATCCGGGACGCCCGGCGGGCCGGGATGTAGGCGGCGATCACGGTGACGACCACGCCGAGGATCAGGCCGATGACGGGAGTGGTCCACAGGACGGTCAGGTCGTCCGTGGACAGGTTCATCCCCATCTGGCCCATCAGCTTCATCAGGCCGATGGCCAGGCCCACGCCCGCGCCGACCCCGAGGACCGAGCCCACCACGCCGAGCAGGAAGGCCTCGGTGAGGACGGAGCGGTTGATCTGGGAGCGGTCGGAGCCGATGGCGCGCATCAGGCCGATCTCGCGGGTGCGCTGGGCGACCAGCATGGAGAAGGTGTTGAAGATCAGGAAGATGCCGACCAGGAAGGCGATGCCGGCGAAGCCGAGCATCACGTACTTCATGATGTCGAGGAAGGAGCCGACGTCCTTGCGGCCCTCGTCGGCGGCCTCGGCGGCGGTCTGCAGCTTGTAGGTGTCGGCGCCGACGGCGGCCGCGACACCGCTCTTGAGCTCGTCGTCACTGACGCCGGGCGCGGCCGTGACGTTGATGTTGGTGAACAGGCCGGTAGAGCCGAGCAGTTCACGCTGGGCGGTGGCGGTCTCGTAGTAGACCACGGTTGCGCCGGGGTTGGTCACCTTGAACTCGGCGATACCGGAGATCTTGGCCCGGAGGTCACCGATGATGGAGATGGTGCGCAGCTCGTCGCCGAGCTTCAGTTTGTGCTTCTTGGCCGTGTCCGCGTCGATCATCACCTCGGTGGGGCCGCGCGGCGCATGACCGGAGGTCACCTTCATCGACTTGAGCTCGTTGTCGTTCCAGCTGGCGGCGATGGTGGGCCCGCCGTTGGTGGGGCCGAGGTTCTTGTTCTTCGCGTCGACGACCGTGACGGACAGCGAGATGACACTGCCCTGGACGCTCTCGGCGCCCTTCGCCCGGGCGACCTTCGTGACGGCGTCGGCCGGGAGGGTCTCGGGGCGCCCGCGCTGCGGATTCTCGACGTCCTCCGCGGACTTGGCGCTGACCGTGACATCGGCCGCGGTGGTCGCGAAGAGCTTGTCGAACGTGGTGTTCATGGTGTCGGTGAACACCAGGGTGCCGCAGACGAAGGCGACGGAGAGCAGGACGGCGACCGCGGACAGCGCCATCCGCCCCTTGTGCGCGAGGAAGTTGCGCATCGAGGTCTTGAGGACGGTCATGAGGTCCGCCCGCGCGCGTCGAAGTCCTTCATGCGGTCGAGCACCTGGTCGGCGGTCGGGTTGAACATCTCGTCCACGATCCGGCCGTCGGCGAGGTAGAGGACGCGGTCGGCGTAGGAGGCGGCGACCGGGTCGTGGGTGACCATCACGATGGTCTGGCCCAGCTCGTCGACGGAGCGGCGGAGGAAGCCGAGCACCTCGGCGCCGGCCCGGGAGTCCAGGTTTCCGGTCGGCTCGTCACCGAAGATGATCTCGGGGCGGGCGGCGAGGGCGCGGGCGACCGCGACGCGCTGCTGCTGGCCGCCGGAGAGCTGGGTGGGGCGGTGCTTGAGCCGGCCGGCCAGACCGACCGTCTCCACGACCCGGTTCAGCCACTCCGCGTCGGGCTTGCGGCCCGCTATGTCCATGGGCAGCGTGATGTTCTCCAGCGCATTGAGCGTCGGAAGCAGGTTGAAGGCCTGGAAGATGAAGCCGATCCGGTCCCGGCGCAGCCGGGTGAGCTTCTTGTCCTTCAGCCCGGTGATCTCGGTGTCGTCCAGGTGGATCTGGCCGCCGGTCACCGTGTCGAGTCCGGCCAGGCAGTGCATCAGCGTGGACTTGCCGGAGCCGGAGGGGCCCATGATCGCGGTGAACTGCCCGCGGTGGATGTCCACGTCGACGTGGTCGAGCGCGACCACGCGGGTCTCGCCGGCGCCGTAGGCCTTGACGACCTGCCGCGCTCGCGCCGCGACGGCCGTACGCCCTCCAGTACCCCCGTGCCTGGTTTCGGTCACAGCCGTTGTCACGGTCATTCTCCTCGTTCGATTCCGTCGTCGTGCCGCACGCCATCGGCCGGTGCCTCTCGGTACCGCCCGGTGCCGCCGGTGTCGCTTCGCAAGTCTGCGCCGCGGGAGGTGTCCGGCACGCTGGTGCCGATCTCCGTATCCGCAGGGGGGTTAACCCCACCCCCGGGAGTCCCCCCTACGCCCCGCTCGTATGAACCAGTTAAGAACCGGCCCGGTCATTCCTCGTCCTCCGCCGGGACGAAAGACCCCTGGCCCCTTGTGAGGACCAACCCCTAGGGGTCCTCCCCCTTCCGGGGGAGGCGCTCTGGGGGATACCGCCACTCGAGGACCGGGTGAGAAGGTGTTCCGGGCGGATACGTGCACGGTGAAGGGATCAAGGTGGCAGCGGGGGAGAACGCGGAGGCGGGCGCCGCGGCGGACCGGTCCGGCTCCGGCCGGGCCGTGCCGGGCGGGGCCGTGCCGAGCGGATCCGGACCGGGCAAGGCCGCGCCGAGCGGAGCCGCACCGGGCGGGGCCGCACCGGGCGGGGCCGCGGCCGGTGGGACCGGGCGGCCGCCCGGGGCGCTGGTGGCCGCGCTCATGCTCGGCATGGCACTGGTCGCCCTCGAGGGCACCATCGTGTCCACCGCCGTCCCCCAGATCGTCGCCGACCTCGGCGGATTCTCCGTCTTCTCCTGGCTGTTCTCCGGCTACCTGCTCGCCGTGACCGTCACCCTTCCCGTGTACGGCAAGCTCTCCGACACCTTCGGCCGCAAGCCCGTCCTGCTGGCCGGCACCGCCCTGTTCCTCCTCGGCGCCCTGCTGTGCGCGGCCGCCTGGAACATGGCCGCGCTGATCGCCTTCCGGATCGTCCAGGGCCTCGGCGGCGGCGCCATCCAGGGCACCGTCCAGACCCTGGCCGCCGACCTGTACCCGCTCAAGGACCGCCCCAAGATCCAGGCCCGGATGTCCACCGTGTGGGCCACCTCCTCGGTGGCCGGCCCGGCGCTCGGCGGCCTGCTCGCCGCCTACGCGGACTGGCGCTGGATCTTCCTGCTCAACCTGCCCGTCGGGGCCCTCGCCCTCTGGCTGACCGCCCGCCACCTGCGCGAACCGGCCCGGGCCCCCGCCGGTCCCGGCCGCCTCGCCCGGATCGACTGGGCGGGCGCGGTCAGCGTGTTCGCGTGCGGCGGGCTGCTGCTGTTCGCCCTGGTGCAGGGCGGGGTGGCCTGGCCCTGGCTGTCGGCCCCCTCCCTCGGCCTGTTCGCTGCGACCGCGCTCCTCGCCGGCCTCGTCGTGTACGTCGAACGACGAGCCGCAGAACCGATTCTGCCGGGCTGGGTCTGGCGCCGCCGCACCATCGCCGCGGTCAACCTGGCCATGGCCGCGCTCGGCCTGCTGATGGTCGCGCCGATGGTCTTCCTGCCCACCTACGCCCAGTCCGCGCTCGGCCTCGACCCCATGGCGGCGGGGTTCGTGATGTCCGCGATGACCCTGAGCTGGCCGATCTCGGCCGCGTTCAGCCAGCACGTCTACCGGCGCATCGGCTTCCGCAACACCGCCGTCCTCGGCGTCGGCCTGGCCTTCCTCTGCCTCGCCGCCTTCCCGCTGCTCCCCCACCCCGCACAACCCTGGCAGCCGGCCCTGCTGATGCTGGCCCTGGGTGGCGCCCTGGGCCTGTTCCAGCTGCCGCTGGTCGTCGGGGTCCAGTCCACGGTGGGCTGGGCGGAGCGCGGAGTGACCACCGCCTCCGTGCTGTTCTGCCGTCAGGTGGGGCAGAGCGTGGGCGCCGCCGTCTTCGGCGCCATCGCCAACGCCACCATCGCGGCGCGGCTGGCGGACGCACCGATGCCGGGGCTGCCGGCCCACCTCGACGAGGTCTCCCGGGCCCTGGAACACCCGGCGGCCCTCACCGGGGCGGCCGCCGACTACCTGCGGGCCGCCGTCACCAGCGCGGTGGAACACGTCTACGCGGGAGCGGCCGCGGCGGCGGTGGCCGCCCTGCTGATCCTGCTGCTGGTGGCCCCCCGCCGGTTCCCGGTCCTCCCCGAACAACGGGACGACCAGGAGGCGTCCGCACCGTAACGAGTACGGGACGGTCGCCCTCCGGCAGCCCTTCCGGCAGTCCTTCCGGCACCCGGCCCGGCGGGTCGCCCTTGTCATGGCCCCAGCGAAGCGGTACACCACTGGCGGGTACCTAACGGGGGGACGACCATGCTTTCCGCCTTCTTCGCTCTGCTGACGCTGGCCGCGCTGGCCGGACCGGTGGCCCTACGGCTGCGCAGGCGGCCCGCGTTCATCACCGGCCGGGACGGGCGGCTCTCCACCTCCACCACGATGGCCCTGGCCTGGACGCTGATCCTGGTCTGGCTGCTGCTGGTCATCCTGGGCTTCGGAATCTTCGCCGGCGACGGGATCGCGTACTTCCACGGCGAGGACGGCCCGCTGTCCACGCTCACCACCGTCTACCTGCCGCTGCTGGGCGGACCGTACGTGGCGCTGATCGCCGCGAAGGCGGTCGTGGGCACCCGGGTGCAGCACGGCACCCTGGCCAAGCCCGGCCCGGGGCCGACGCCCGGCGGCGCCCGGCCGGTCCGCGACCTGATCGCGAACGACAGCGGCCGCACCGACCTGGTCGACCTCCAGTACGTCGCCCTCAGCGCGGTCACCATGGCCTACGTGGCGGCCTTCTTCCTGAGCGACGTCGGCGGCGGCCTCCCCCGGCTTCCGGAACAGATCTGGGCCCTGACCGGCGCCCCGGCCGGCGCCTACCTGCTCAACAAGATGGCCGCCCGCGCCAACCCGGTGATCACCGGCGTCCGCCAGGACACCCCGGGCGGCCCCGTCACCCTGACCGGCGGCGGCTTCCACCCGGGGCCGGGGGCGGCGGTCAGCGTGTCCTTCAACGAGGCCGAGACGGAGGCCCGGTCCGGCGAGGCCGGCCGGCTGGTCGTCGAACTCCCCGGCACGCTGACCGGCGGACAGGCGGTGGTGGTCACCGCCAACGGCCTGCGCAGCGACCCGTACCCCTTCACCCCGCCCACCGCCGCACCGGCACCGGCACCGGCCGCACCCGCGCAGACACCGGCACCGGCCGCACCCGCACCCGCACCCGCACCGACTGCGCCCGTACCGGCCACGCCCGCACCGGCCGCCGCGGAGCCCCCGGCCGCGGCCGAGCCCCCGGCCGTCGTCCCCCAGCGCCCCGCCGGGCCGGCCTCCTAGGAAGGGTCCGCGTCCGCCTTGTGACGGGCGTAGTACCGGGCCACCCGGGTGCGGTTGCCGCAGGCCGAGGCCACGCACCAGCGCCGCCGCGGGTGGGCCGGCAGGAACAGCAGGACGCAGTCCTCCGCCTCGCAGGCGCGCACCGAGGTGACCCGCGGGTCCGTCAGCAGGCCGGCCGCCGCTTCCGCCAGTTCGGCCGCCAGGCGTGCGGCCGGGCCCGCGGTCCGTCGCCGGGCCACGGAGAGCCCGTCGGCCTCGGTCCAGGCCAGCTCCTGATGGGCGGGCGCCCCGGCCATGGCCGCGTTCAGCGCGTCCAGCGCCGCCACCGGCGGGCGTTCACCCGCCGCGGCGGCCCGTAGCGCTGCATCCGCGGCCTCCCGTACGGCGTGTACGGCGGCCAGCTCGGCCGTGCCCACCTCCGCGACCGGCGTCAGCCGGCCCTCCTGGGTGCCCAGCCAGGCGGTGAGGCCGGCCGGGCCGGCGATCAGGTCCCCGGCGGGGGGCCGGGTGTTCACCAGGTCCAGCGCGAGCGGCTCGCCGGTGAGCGGGAACGTCACGCCCGAAGTCGGAGTCTCATCCACACAGCTAATGCTACCGGAGCCACTTGACCCGTTAGCCATGATCGGCGAAGCTAATGCCACCTAAGCCCTAGGAGGCATGTGATGAACGCGTCCCGCATCCGGCACCACCACATCGACGTCGCCGGCGTCCGCGTCTTCTACCGCGAGACCGGCCCCGCCGACGCCCCGGTCCTCCTGCTGCTCCACGGATTCCCCACCGGCTCCCACCAGTTCCGCCGCCTCATGGACACCCTCGGCCACCGGTACCGGCTCATCGCCCCCGACTACCCCGGCTTCGGCCACACCGAGGCCCCCGACGGGTTCACGTACACCTTCGACCGGCTCGCAGACACCGTCGAGGCCTTCACCGACGCCCTCGGCCTCGACCGGTTCGCCCTCTACCTCTTCGACTTCGGCGCCCCCGTCGGTTTCCGCTTGGCCACCCGCCGCCCCGAGCGGATCACCGGCCTGATCGTGCAGAACGGCAACGCCTACGAGGACGGCCTCTCCGACGGTGCACGGGAGTTCATCGCCCGGCGCCGCGAGGTGCCCGGCGACGAGGCGGCCGTGCGCACCCTGTTCACCCTCGACGGGACCCGCTTCCAGTACGAGGCCGGCCTCGCCGACCCCACCCGCCTCGACCCCGCCGCGCCCGCCCTGGACCAGTACTTCCTCGACCTGCCCGGACGCGCCGACGCCCAGACCGACCTGGCCTTCGACTACCGCTCCAACCTGCAGCTCTACCCCACCTGGCAGTCCTGGCTGCGCACCCACCGCCCGCCCGCCCTGATCCTGTGGGGCGCGGGCGACCCCTTCTTCACCCCGGCCGGCGCCAAGGCCTACCTGCGCGACCTGCCCGACGCCGAACTCCACCTCTTCGACGACGCCGGACACTTCGCCCTGGAGACCCACCTCCCGGAGATCGCCCCGCTGATCGACGCCTTCCTCGACCGGATCCGCTAGGGGGCGTCCGGCCGACCAACAGGCGCGCGAAAGGTTGCACGGCAAACCACTTCTGCATTCCGTTTTCCCCCCAGTAGTCTCCGATCGCTTCCCTGGGGGACCACCGTTCCGCACGCACCGCCGCATCCGGCCCGGCGTGCCGTCGCATCCCCCCTCTGCCCCACCCACACGATTCGGGGGAATCCGTTGTCCTCTTCCGCGCGCCGCCGGCACCTGCGCCGGCTCGCGGGCTGTACCGCCCTCGCCCTGTCCGCAGCCGCTCTCGCCACCGCCACCCCGGCCGCCGCCGCGGACCCGTCCGCCGGCCGTTCCACGTACGCCACCGCCCCCGCCAAGCCGCGCCTCGACATCGACGGCGACGGGCGGAGCGACTTCCTGGAGCGGAGCCCCTTGGGGCACGCCAATTGGTGGTCGAGCAAGCAGATGGTGATGGCGGACTACCGATTCCACGGGGAACCCCACACGCGGCCCATGGACATCATCAAGCTGGGCAACGTACGCGGTGACGCGCGGCCCGAGGTGCTCCAGCTGTCCAACGACGGACGCCTCTCGCTGCACCAGGCCAACACCACCGGCACCGCCGCCCCGACCTGGACCGGCTCCGGCTGGTACATCTACAACCGCGTCCTCGGCGCCGGGGACCTGACCGGCGACGGCCGTCCCGACCTCCTCGCCCGTACCCACGGCGGCGACCTGTACCTGTACCGCGCCACCGGCAACGCGACCGGCGAGCCGTTCGCGGGCCGGGTCAAGGTCGGCGGCGGCTGGCAGATCTACGACCAGCTCGTCGGCGCCGGCGACCTGGACCGCGACGGGCGCGGAGACCTGCTGGGCCGCGACCGCAAGGGCAACCTCTACTACTACAAGGGGACCGGCTCTGCCTCCGCGCCCTTCAAGAGCCGCTCCTGGGTCGGCGGCGGCTGGAACGTCTACAGCCGGATCATCGCCGAAGACGACCAGACCTTCGACGGGAAGGCCGACCTGCTGGCGGTCACCAACAACGGCCAACTGTACGAGTACACGTCCTACGGCAACGGCTCCTTCAGCCCCCGCAGCGGTATCAGCTCCTGGGGCGTCGGCGGCTGGCCCGGCATCTCCGTGGGCCAGGGCAACACCCCCCTGTACGGCAAGGGCGGCTTCACCGGCATCGACGCGGCCGGCCGGGCCTGGGTCCACGAGAACAAGAACGACGGCCACTACCCGTCGTACGACCCGGTCGCCTTCCCCCAGAATTCCCGCCTGGTCATGGCCGCCGGAGTCGACGGATCGGCCCGACCCGCCGTGCTCGCCTTCCGCACCGGGAGCCTGACCAACGTCACCAAGGGCGTCACCGTCCCCGGCGACTACGCCAACACCGACCTGGTGGTGGGCCCCGGCGACCTCACCGGCGACGGCAAGGGCGACCTGCTGACCCGCGACATCTGGGGCAACCTCTACCTGAAGGCCGGCAAGAACAACGGCGTCGACTTCGGGACGCCGACCTGGATCGGCCCCTACTGGAACACCTACAAGGCGGTCGTCGGCGCCGGCGACATCAACGGTGACAGCCGCACCGACATCGTCGGCCACGACTGGAACGGCAACCTCTACATCCACCCCGGCACCGGCAACGCCAAGGCACCCTTCGGCGAACGCCAGTGGATCGGCTCCGGCTGGAACGGCTACAACGCCATCGCCGCGACGGGCGACCAGGACGGCGACGGCCGCGCCGACATCGTCGCCCGCACCGCCAAGGGCGACATGTACGTCTACCGGGGCACCGGCGGGTCGGGCACGTCCACCTTCGCCGGCCGCCAGTACATCGGCCGAGGCTGGAACGCCTACGGCGAAGCCTTCCCCACCTACACCCAGATCGGCTGACCCGCACCGGGGCCGCCCATCCGGGCGGCCCCGGCCGGGCACCGGCCCCGGCCCTGGCCAGGCGGTCCTCTCCGGCCCGCGGCTCCGCGGGCCGGTCCTCGAAGACCCGGACAGGGCCTAGCCGACGTCCTCCGCAGGAGCCCGGCCCGTGAGCGCCGCCAGGCTGGCACGCACATGGTTCATGTGCGCCCGCATCTCCTCCTGCGCCTCCGCGTGCTCCCGCAGCACCCGCTCCGTCTCCCGCCCGATCCGCTCCTCCCGCACCCGCGCAGCCGCGAGCAGCTCGGCGCCACGCGCCTCCGCGTCCTCCTGGCCGTGCCGCGCCGCCTCCTCGGCCTCCGCGAACGCCCGCCGCGCCTCCGCCAGCCGGGCCTGCGCGTACTCCTCCAGCTCGGCATGGCGCGCCTGGAGCTCATCACCGCGGTCCGCCAGCTCCCGCCCCGCCGCGTCCCAGCGCTCCACCTGCTCCGCCTCGCGGTCCGCGAGCAGCGCGTCCGACCGCCGGCGCATCTCCACCAGCGCGGCCTGCGCCTCCGCCCGCCACTCCTCGGCGTCCGCACGGGCCGCCGCCAGCAGCTCCTCCGCCTCCCGCTGATCCCGCATCAGCCCCTGCCGGGCCCGCACCTCGGTCTGGTCGCGGACCGCCTCCGCATCCGCCCGGGCCAGCTCCGCAACCCGCTCCGCATGGGCCTCCGCCGCACCCAGCGCCGCCGACGCGTCCGCCCGCGCGTCCCGCCGCAGCACGTCCGCCTCCTCCTCGGCGAGGGACAGGATCCGGCGGGCCCGCTCGCTCAGGTCCTCGTACGTCTGCGGAGCCAGCCGGTCCACCGCCTCCCGCAGCCGCTCCGCCTCCGCCTCCATCCGCTTGGCGAGCACGGTCAGCCGCGCCACCCGTTCCCAGGCCTCGTCCCGGCTCCCGGACAACCGGGCGAGATACCGGTCCACCTCCGCCGTGCGGTAGCCGCGCCCCCGCACGATCGCGAAGCCGTGCGGTTGAGGTGACATGGGTGCACTCATCCTGGAAGCGCCTCTCTCGCGGGGATTCCAGTCAAGGATGCTCCATTTGCGGGCAGAAGCCGGAATGGCCGGGCCGGGACCCCCTTCGAGGGTCCCGGCCCGGCCATTCCGATCAGTGCTGAAATCGCCCGATCAGAGCAGTCCGTCCCACATCTGCTCCAGCAGCACCGACCACCAGCTCTCCGGCGAGGCCAGCGCGGCACTGTCCAGCCCCGCCAGATTCGCCTGGAAATCGACGGTCCAGCGGCCCGCCTGCTCCGGCGTCAGATGCTGCCTCAGCCGCCACATGTGACCCAGCATCGCGATGCACCGGACGAACTGCGGCAGGCTCGAGTTCACGAACTGCGGAGGCACCGGAGCACCACCGGGCCCGCCCTCGACCGGCACCGCCACGATGTTCGCGGTCCCGTACTGGACACACAGCGCCTTGCCGAAGTCACTGCCGACGACCAGGTACGAGCCGGCATCCGACGCCGGCTGCACCTGGCGCTGCGCGGCCAGCTCGGCCAGCGTCGGCACCGGCTGACCCGGCACCGCCTGCGCCCAGAAGAACGGCCCGAAGTCCACCGGCAGACCCGCCCACACCAGGGTCTGCGCCACGATCTCCGGCACACCCTGACGGGACACGGCCCGCTGCTCGAACCGGAACACGCCCTGCGGACCGAACGCCCCCGCCAGCTCCTGCGCGATGGCCTCCATCGGAATGGCCGGCTGCAACGGGACCTGCGGCAACGGCGCCCGAACCGGAGCCGGACGCGCCGGACCGTCGGCGACCTGGTGCAACTCCCCCTGGTGGGTGAGCAGATGCCGCATGCCCTGCTGGCGGCCCGCGTGGTCCTGACCGTACGGGGCCACGCTGGTGATCCGCACCTGCGGCCAGGTCTCCCGGATCATCCGGGCGCAGTAACCGCCGGGCAGCTCACAGGACTCCAGCTCGGTGTGCAGCTCCAGCACCTGCTGCGGCGGCACGTTCATGGCGCGCAGCTCGTGCAGGATCTGCCACTCCGGGTGCGGGGTACCGGGCGCGGAGCGGCGGATGATCTGCTGCTCCGAACCGTCGGGCGCGCGGTAGCGCAGCACGGCCTGGTAGCCGGGACCCACGGTGGGCACCCCGGCGGGCCCGGGCTGCGGCACACCACCGGGCGGCGTCCCGGGCACACCGGGCGGACCGGGCTGGTGCGGCTGCGGCGGACCGACGGGGGGGCCGGCCAGCATGGTCGCGGCGTGGTGCGCGTCCCCACCCGGCACCCCGGGGGGAGCAGGCGGACCGGGCGGCTGCCCCATCCCGGGCGCACCGGGCGGCCCGGGCGGCGCAGGCTGACCCGCCGGCGGCGCGGCAAGCATGGTCGCGGCATGGTGAGCATCCCCACCCGGCACCCCGGGCGGACCGGGCGGCCCGGGCGGCTGACCGACGCCCGGCGCACCGGGCGCACCGGGCGGACCGGGCGGACCGGGCGGCGCAGGCTGACCCGCCGGCGGCGCGGCGAGCATGGTCGCGGCATGGTGAGCGTCCCCACCCGGCGCACCAGGGGGACCGGGAGGGCCGGGAGGCGCAGGCTGCTGCCCCATACCCGGCACACCGGGCGGCCCGGGCGGCGCAGGCGGCTGACCCACACCGGGCGCACCGGGCGGACCGGGGGGCCCGGGCTGACCCACGGCCGGCCCGGCCAACATCGTCGCGGCGTGGTGCGCATCCCCACCCGGCACCCCGGGCGGACCGGGAGGCGAGGGCGGCTGACCGACGCCAGGCGCACCAGGTGCACCGGGCACACCAGGTGCACCGGGCAGACCGGGCGCACCGGGCAGACCGGGCGGCGCGGGCTGACCCGGCCCCGCCAGCATCGTCGCCGCGTGCGCCGCGTCCCCACCGGCCGGCGCAGGCCGCCTCGGCACCTGCGCCTTGCTGGTCGGCGCATCGGCGATGTCGTCGGCGCCCGAAGCGTCCGGACCACTCCGGCTCAGGTCGATGGCCGGCGCCACAGCGGTCCGGGGCAGCTGGCTGCCCCCCGCCATCAGCGTGGTCCTGGCCTCCGGCTCCACACCGGACGGCGGCAGATCGTCCATGTCGGACCCGGACAGCGGCGGCGCGAACACGGTCGCGGGCAGCGGCACGGACACGTCCTCCGCCCCCGGATTCACATCCGTCCCGGCCCACGGCGTCGCCCCGGCCGGCACGCCGTCCGAAGCGGCGGGCTCATGGCCCACCCCTCCACCGGCGGACCCGGCCGCACCAGCGGCGGAAGACGCCCCCGGCGCCGAAGACTCCCCAGGCGCGGAAGACGCCACGGACCCGGCAGAAGCAACAGGCTCCGAAGAGCCCCCCGGCCCTGAAGAATCGACCGGCGCGGAAGAAGCAACAGGTGACACCGGGGAAGCCACAGACGACGCCGGAGAAACAACAGGCGCCGAAGAAGAAGAGGTGGCCATCGGCACCGAAGACGCCCCCGCCTCCAACAGCCACTCCGGCGGACTCAACATGAACGAGGTCTGCTCCGAATCGATCCGCGGCGGCGGAACCGAAGCCTCCTGCCCGCCACCGGACCCGGCCGCCCCGTACTCCTCCTCGTACCGGCGAATCACCTCACCCACCGGCAGCCCCGGCCAGAGCGTCACCTCACCGCTGTCCCGCGCGATGACCAGCCGCTGCCGGCCACCCCCCGACACCGGACCCGCCGGACGGTCCTCCGCCCACACCACGAAACCGAGGCCGAACTCCCGCACCCGCACCTCCCGGTGCTGGTACGCGGGCACATCCCCGTTGATCCATTCCTCGGCGCGCTCCTGCGCCTGCGCGAACGTCACCACGACGCAATCACCCCTCCACCGACGGACCAGACACCGGAACCGAACGTGCGAAACCGCCGTCCACCATCAGACCGGCCACCGTCTCCAACTCCGGCGGATTCCCCGCCAGCCGCTCCAGGAAGGAGTCGAAATCCGCACCGCACGGCAGCAACAGCCGCTCCACCCGCTCCTGGACCGACCACCCGTCCCGGTCGCGCGCATCGTCGTACGGCGAGAACCACACCGAACCCGGCGCCTCGCCCTTCACCTTCACCGCGAGCAGCCCGCCCTGCACGAAACCCACGCACAGGTAGTCCTTCGTCAGGTGGTCCCGCAGGCACTTGTTGACGTACACGAGGTCATTGACCGCCGCCTCCTCACGCACCGTGAAGAACGGCTGGTCCACGAGCAGGCCCAGGTCCACATCCAGCCCGGCCCCGGCCGGCGCACAACCGCCCGCCGCCTTCAGGAACGACCGGTACGCCTCCGGCAGCCGGTAGCCGAGATCCTCCTCGACCCCCTGCACCTGCTGCTCCGACACCGAAACCACCGACTTCGGCAGCTCCAGATGCACCGGACGCACCTCCTGCAACGGCCGCGTCCCACGCTTCTCGTGGTCCACCGGCGCCGTCGCCAGACCCGCATGGTGCCGCAGCAACGCCTTCACCTCGACCGGAACCAGCTCCAGCCGCCGCGACCCCGACACGTGGTGCCAGGTCCAGCCGTGCGGAGTCGCCACCGCACCCACCGTGTCCCACAGCTCATGGCCCGCCGCATGCATCGCCGCGTTCGCGGACACGTAGTCCGTCAGCCGCAGCTCGTCCACGCCGAAACCCTCCGGCGGCTCGGCGATCTCCACCGCCGCCCGCGCGTACGGCGCGAAATCCGGATGTCCGTTCTCGTCCATCCGGACACCCTGGGGATGCCGGGCAGCCCGGACGGGGTCCGGGAAGTGCACGACCTGCCCGGAGTACGCGGCGTTGGGTGGCGCGGCCTGCTGCCCGAGCCGACCTGTCGTCATGGCGGTAGCCCCCTGCTGGATCTGGCTGGTTCCGCACAGCCTATGCGCTACGGCAAGAGCCCCACCCTCCCCCGAGCCCCACCCCCGACCACCGCCCCGGAACATCCGAATTGATACGAATATTCGACCCCGCTTCCGCACCCATGAGGACATTTGGCAGGCTGTCCCCGCAGCACGGGGGCGTGCGCGACAGCGGCCACCACCGCCGCCACGGGAGGGAAACGACATGCAGAACACGGCAACACGGACCGGACCGTCAGAAACCACCGCACCGGCCGGCGACCCGCGCCTGCGCTGGAGCAGCACCGACGGCCACACCGCCCCGACCCTCCGGTTCCGCCGCGACGGCATCCTCCCCACCATCGCCGCAGCCCTCTCCGTCCGCGGCGAAACACTCACCAGCACCGCCGGAAAAGGCGACCTGCCGCCCGCACTCCACCCACTCGTCCAGGACTTCCTCGACACCCTCACCAGCAACCAGCGGGAACGCTTCACCGGCCGCTGCCCCGAAGCGATCCTCCTCTCCCGCCACCTCACCACCGTCGAAGGCGCCCGCAGCAAACGCGCCTCACGCAAACCCCTCACCGCAAGCGAAGCCCGCCGCGCCCTCAAACACGCCCGCATCACCGCACGCCGCATCCGCGAGGACGGCGACCCCCTGCACGGCAGCTACGCCCCGCCCTGCCGCTCCTGCGACGCACTCCTCGCCCACTTCGGCGTCCGCCCCGTCGACCTGACCACCCCCGAGAAGCCATGACCGCCACCTCAGCCTCCTACGACCGCTCGTCGGCCACCCGCTTCCCGGTCTCCGTCGACTCCGCGCTGCGCACCGCCGGCTGGCAGCCCGGCCGCTGGGACATCAAGCAGGCCGAATACTGGGCCGACGCCCTCCGCGACCACACCACCCCGGCCGGCCACCAGCACACCGTCTTCCCCGCCGCCGTCGAAGCCTGGGCCGAATTCGGCGGCCTCACCATCACCGCCCCCGGGCCCGGCCGCCAGATAGCCCCCACGCCCATCCGGCTGGACCCCCTCACCGGCCTCCACCTGGCCCGCACCTTCGCCGACCTGGGCCGCGCCCTGTCCACCAGCCTCTGCCCCCTCGGCGTCGAGGCCGACGGCGCCTCCCACCTCGCCCTCGACGCCGAGGGCCGCGTCTACTCCATCGACCACACCGGCGACTGGTACCTCGGCCCCACCATCGACGAAGCCCTCACCACCCTCCTCACCGGCCTCCAACCCACCCGCCTCACCACGTCACCTCCCCACTGACCCACCCCAAGGCCGCGGCACCCGCGCCGCTGCACGAGGCCCACGCCGCGAGCCCACGTCTTTCGCCGCGACCCCGCTCAACCGCTGGACGGCGACTGGCCGGGCGGGCTCGGCCGGGCCGGGCCGGTCTGCTGGGCGGGGCCAAGGGATGGCCGGGGCTTCGCCTGGGCGGAATCGAAGGAGCAGGCGGGGGGCCTTCCCGGCAGTCCCAGTGTCGTTCCGTGTCCGTCCGCCCGGTCAAGGGCGCTCCTTCGTCGCGTCGCTTCGCGATGT
>NZ_JBFBAV010000020.1:0-122615 GCF_040689505.1 Streptomyces sp. NPDC051211 | reverse complement strand
GATGAACCCCGCCGGGGTGCGGCCGGTGGTGCCGTGCGGCGCCGTTGCCGGGGGCGCTGCCCCCGGACCCCCGCGCCTCAAACGCCGGCGGGGCTGGATTGCCCGAACGCCGGCGGGGCTGGATTTGCCCCTGCCTCAGACGCGGAACGGGCCCGTTACCTCGTAGGTGATGCCGCCCGAGGAGCTGCCGGTGGTGCCGCGCTGGCTGGAGAAGTAGAGGCGGTTGCCGGCGGGGGAGAAGGCCGGGCCGCAGATCTCGGAGGAGGACTGGCCGGTGATCCGCAGGAACGGGGAGACCACGTCGTCCGGGGTGATCATGCAGATCTCCATGTTGCCGCCGTCCTCGGCGATGTACAGGTCCCCGAAGGTCGAGCCGGTGACGTTGTCGACGCCGGTCAGGGGCGGGGTGCCGGAGACCAGGGAGTCGTCGTAGGCCAGTTCGTAGGTGTTGTTGGTGAGGTTGAGCTGCCAGACGCGGTTGTCGCCCTTGGTGGTGAACCACACGGTGTCGTTGGCGTAGTGGCAGCCTTCGCCGCCGTTGAACTTCTTCGAGCCGGACACCTGGCTGCGGGTGGCGGTCGGGGAGCCGTCCGGGTCGGGCACGTTGGCCCAGGTGAAGCTGCCGGAGGTGCCGGTGCCCGCCTTGAGGACCTGGAGGGTGCCGGAGGAGAGGTTGCCCCAGGTGTTCGGGATGAACCGGTAGAAGCAGCCCGTGGACTCGTCCTCGGTCAGGTAGATGACCTGGCGGACCGGGTCGGCGGCGGCCGCCTCGTGCTTGAAGCGGCCCATGGCGGGCCGCTGGACGGCGGTGTTGACGCCGTACGGGTCGGTCTCGTAGACGTAGCCCAGGCTGACCTCCTCGCAGGACAGCCAGGTGTTCCAGGGGGTCTTGCCGCCCGCGCAGTTCTGCCGGGTGTTGGACAGGATGCGGTAGGCGCCGGTGACGGTGCCGGAGGAGTTGAACTTGACGGCGCTCGCACCGCCGCCCGGGTTGATCTCCGAGTTCGACACGTAGATCCAGCCGGTGCCGTCGGTGTAACAGGCGCCGCCGTCGGGCGCGTTGTGCCAGGTGTACGAGGTGCCGCTGACGGTCTGCCCGGACCGGGCGATGACCCGGCTGGTGAAGCCGGCGGGAAGCATGATGCCGTTGGCGTCGGCCGCGCCGAGCGCCCCGTAGGGGCCGGGGCCGGGCTGGGCGGGGGCCGCGTAGGCGGCGCCGCGCATCAGCGTGCCGCCGAAGGCGGCGGCCGACGTGCCGATGACGGCACCGCGCAGGAAGGTACGACGTTCCACGGTCACTCCTGTGGGAGGAAGGCCCCGCGGCCGGTCGGCCGGTCGGGGTCGCACGCGTCGAGGAACCTAGGAGCCCAGAGTTGACTGGACGTCAATTCCTCATTACGCCCGAGCGACCGGTCGGGTTCAATCCTCCTGCGTCCTCCTGCTCACTCCTCCAGGAGGGATTTCAGGACGCCGAGGCGCTCTTTCCAGAAGGCTTTGTAGACGGCCACGGCATCGGCGTCCGCCAGTTTGGTGTGGCCCAGTCCCACTTGCGTCTTGTCCGCGCCTTTCGGGGTGAGATAGACGGAGATCCGGCTGCTGCCCCCGTCCCAGTCGGCGGTCACGGATTTCCCCGGCCGGTGCGTGCGCAGGCTGAAGTCCGCGTGGGGCAGCCAGCGCTCGCGCAGGGTGTCGTCGGCGAAGGCCTCGGTGATCCGTTCGGCGGAGGCGTGGACCGTACGGCTGCCACTGGCCTGCCAGTCTCCCTCGCAGGACTGACCGACCTCGCGCATGCCGCGCTCCTGCTCGTAGCCGACGGTCACCGATTGTGCGTACCAGCCGCTCACCCCGTACGCGTCCACCAGGTGGCGCGCGATATCGGTGTGGGTACGGCCGGTGGCGCCCCAGGCGTCCAGCTCGGCGAACCACGCGGCCCAGCCCCGGCCGGTCTCCTCGGTCAGGGCCTGGTCCGACAGCTTCTCGGTGATCTTCTTCACGGCCATGTTTCCGACGATAGGGGTGCCGTGCGCGTCCCGTAGGGCCCGGCACTGTGTGACTTTCTGCCCTGGGAGCGTCCGGAGTGCGGGAGGATGGTGGAGGGATGGAACACCACCGTGCAGTCGCCGACATCGCCGGGCGCCAGGACCTCGAAGTCCTGCTGCGCCGTTTCTACACGGCGGCCTTCGCCGACCCGCGGATCGGCCCGTTCTTCACCCGGATCGCCGGCACGGACCTGGACGTCCACCTGCCCCGGATCACCGACTTCTGGGAGCGCGCCCTGTTCCGTACCGCCGACTACCGGCGGAACGCGTTCGTGCCGCATGCGGCCCTGCACTCGGTGCGGCCGATGACCGGCGAGGACTTCGGGCGCTGGGTGCAGCTGTGGCACGCCTCCGTCGACGGGCTGTACGCGGGCCCGCTGGCGGAGCGGGCCAAGGCGCAGGGGGAGCGGATCGCGCTCACCCTGCACAAGCGGCTGGCGGGCGAGGACGCGCCGCTCACCGGGGACGGGCCGGGCTTCGTGCCGCTGTCCGCCCTGGAGCTCCGCTCGTCCCTCGTCTGACCCCGCCGGGCCCCGTCCGGCCCCGCTCTGACCTGCGGTTTCGGGAAACCTCAAAAAAACTTGGGCGGGAGCGATGAGTTTCCCGGAGGCCTCCGGTCTACCTCTCGACAGCACCGAACGGAACCCGAGAGAAGAGAGACCCGCGATGTCCCAGCCCCAGATGATCTTCGTGAACCTGCCCGTCAAGGACCTGGACGCGACCAAGGCGTTCTGGGAGAAGCTCGGCTACTCCTTCAACCCGCAGTTCAGCGACGAGACGGCCGCCTGTCTGGTCATCAGCGACACGATCTTCGCGATGCTGTTGACCGAGGCGAAGTTCAAGGAGTTCGCCACCAAGCCGGTCGCCGATGCCGCCAAGGCCACCGAGGTCATGGTCGCGCTCAGCGCCGACAGCCGGGCCAAGGTCGACGAGGTCGTCGGCGCCGCCCTCGCGGCCGGCGCCACCGAGCCCCGGCCGGCCATCGACATGGGCTTCATGTACGGCCGGGCCTTCGAGGACCTGGACCACCACGTGTGGGAGTTCGTCTGGATGGACCCGGCCGCCATCGAGGGCTGATGCCGGTCACGAGGTCGCGGCGGTCCGTACCCGGTAGGTGGGGACCGCCACCTCCTCATCGTCCAGGCAGCGCCCCGACTCCAGGTCGAAGCGCTGCTTCAGCAGCGGGGACGCCACGAACGGTCGCCCCGCGGCCGTCCCCAGCAGCCCGCGCGAGAGCACCTGCGCGCCGGTGAAGGGGTCGCGGTTGCCGATCGCGTACGGGCGGCCGGCCCGGTCCGTGAAGACCGCGGCCTGACTCCCGTCGGGCAGCAGCGCCGCCACCCCCCGTCCGGGCACCAGCTGCGAGAGCTCGCAGACGGTCAGCCAGCCCCCGTCCACGCACAGTTCGACGGTCATCGGGTCCCTCCCAGGGGCTCCAGGGTGAGTACGGTCAGGTCGGGCTTGACCTGGTCCCGCTCGGGCACGAACTTCACGGCCGGATCGGGGGCGCCCGGCGCGTTGACGAAGGACACGAACCGCCGCAGCCGGTCCGGATCGTCCAGGGTCTCCGCCCATTCGTCCCGGTAGTGCGCGACGTGCTCGGCCATCAGGGCCTCCAGCTCGGCGCACAGCCCCAGCGAGTCGTGCACGACCACGTCCCGCAGGTGGTCCAGGCCGCCCTCCAGCCGCTCCAGCCAGGTGGAGGTCCGCTCCAGCCGGTCGGCCGTGCGGATGTAGAACATCAGGAACCGGTCGATGAGCCGGACCAGTTCGGCATCGGACAGGTCCTGGGCGAGCAGGTCCGCGTGGCGCGGAGTGGCCCCGCCGTTCCCGCCGACGTACAGGTTCCAGCCGTTGGCGGTGGCGATCACCCCGAAGTCCTTGCTCTGCGCCTCCGCGCATTCGCGGGCGCAGCCGGACACGGCCGACTTCAGCTTGTGCGGGGCGCGCAGGCCCCGGTAGCGCAGCTCCAGGTCGATGGCCATCCGTACGCTGTCCTGCACCCCGTACCGGCACCAGGTCTGCCCCACACAGGACTTGACCGTCCGCAGGGCCTTTCCGTAGGCGTGTCCGGATTCGAAGCCGGCTTCGACCAGCCGGGCCCAGATCTGCGGGAGCTGCTCGACGCGGGCGCCGAACAGGTCGATCCGCTGCCCGCCGGTGATCTTCGTGTAGAGGCCGAAGTCGCGGGCCACCTCGCCGATCACGATCAGCTTCTCCGGGGTGATCTCGCCGCCCGGGATCCGCGGGACCACCGAGTAGGAGCCGTTGCGCTGCAGGTTCGCCAGGAAGTGGTCGTTGGTGTCCTGCAGTGCCGCCTGGCCGCTGGCCAGGACGTAGCCGCTCGCGCCGATGCTCGGGGCGAGCGAGGCGATGATCGAACCCACGGTCGGCTTGCAGACCTCGCAGCCGTCGCCGCCCCGCGCGCCCTCCCGGCCGTGGCTGTCGAGGAGTTCCTCGTACGAGGTCAGCCGCAGGGTACGGACGATCTCGTAGAGCTCGGCGCGGGTGTAGCCGAAGCAGCCGCACAGCCCTTTGTCGGTGCTCGCCGGCAGCAGCTGGCCGATCACCTTGACGCAACTGCCGCAACCGGTGCCCGCCTTGGTGCACTTCTTCACTTCGGCCAGGGTGCCGAAGGCGGCGATCGCCTTCTTCGTGACGTTGTGGCAGGAGCAGATGACCGCCTCGTCGGGCAGGGCGGACGGGCCGAACGCGGCCGGCGCGCCGATCCCGGCGGGCAGCACCAGCTGCTCCGGGCTGACCGGCGGCACGCTGCCGGTCAGCGGGCGCAGCAGGCCGTACGCGTCGGCGTCACCGACCAGCACCCCGCCGAGCAGCACTCCGTCGGGGGCGACCACCAGCTTCTTGTACACCCCCGAGCGGGAGTCGGAGTAGACCACGTCCAGGCTGCCGTCGGTGGCGCCGTGCGCGTCGCCGAAGGAGGCCACGTCCACGCCGAGCAGCTTGAGCTTGGTGGACAGGTCGGCGCCGGTGAACTCCCGGTCCCGGCCGACGAGGTCGTCGGCGGCGGTCTCGGCCATCTCGTAGCCGGGGGCGACCAGTCCGTAGACCCGGCCGTCGGATGCCAGGGCGCACTCGCCGATGGCGTAGACGTGCGGGTCGGAGGTGCGGCAGCGGGCGTCCACCGTGATGCCGCCGCGCTCGCCGACCGCCAGCCCGCAGTCCCGGGCCAGCTGGTCGCGGGGCCGGACACCGGCCGAGAACACCACGAGGTCGGTCTCCACGCTGGACCCGTCGGAGAGCAGCATCCCGCGCACCGCGCCGTCGGGCCCGGTCAGCACCTCCTGGGTGCCGACGCCGGTGTGCACCGTCAGGCCCATGGACTCGATGGTGCGCAACAGGGCCGCGCCGCCGCCGTCGTCGACCTGCGCGGGCATCAGCCGGGGCGCGAACTCCACGATCCGGGTGGCCAGGCCCAGCCCCTGCAGCGCCCCGGCGGCCTCCAGCCCGAGCAGTCCGCCGCCGACGACCGCGCCGCGCCCTTCGCCGCCGTCGGCCGCCCGGCCCTTGGCGTAGTCCTCGATGGCGAGGAGGTCCTCGATGGTCCGGTAGACGAAGCAGCCGGCGGCGTCCTTGCCGGGCACGGGCGGCACGAAGGGGTACGAGCCGGTCGCCAGCACCAGCACGTCGTACGGGAAGACCCGGCCGGAGCGGGAGGTGACGGTGCGGGCCGCCCGGTCGACCGCGGTGGCCGGGTCGTCGAGGTGCAGCTCGATGCCGTGGCCGGCCAGGAAGCCGGGCGGGGTGAGGGAGAGGTCCTCGGGGGTGCTGCCGGAGAAGTACGAGGTGAGGTGGACGCGGTCGTAGGCCGGCCGGGGCTCCTCGCACAGCACGGTGATCCGGTGCGTGCCGGTCAGGCCGCGCTCGGCGAGCGCTTCGAGGTAGCGCTGGCCGACCATGCCGTGCCCGATGAGCAGGATCGTGGGCTTGGTCATTGTCAGGAGCCTCCGTCATCGGTGAGCAGGTGGATCAGCTGGTGCGTGGGGTCGAGGGCCTCGTCGCCCTCCCAGGTGCGGGCGAGGGTGCCGACGGCGGAGAGCTCGCCGAGGAGCACCCCGCCGACGAGCCGGTCGCCGCGGACGACGACCTTGCGGTAGGTCCGGCGGGTCGCGTCGGTGAGCCGCACCACGTCGTCTCCGGGCCGGGGGGTGGTCTCGCCGAAGGCGGCCAGATCGAGGCCGGAGGGGAGGGTGAGGCGGGTGAGGGCGCGGGTGCCGGTGTAGGGGCGGGGCGCGGGGGCTTCGGGCGTTCCGGGGGCCGCGGGGGTTGCTCGGCCGCCTCCGCCGACGCCGATGCCGGTGTCCGCGCCTCCGCCGGTGCCGGTGCCGGTGCCGGTATCCGCGCCTCCGCCGAGGCCGGTGCCGGTCGTTCCGCCGGGACCCGCGGCTCCGCTTCCGCCGAGGCCGGTGCCGGTGGCGGTGCCGGTGCCGCCGGTTCCGCCGGGGGCGGCTCCGGTCAGGATCCCGGCCAGGGCCTCTGCCTGCTCCAGGGCGGGCCCGGCCAGGCCGTACACCTGCCCGGCGTGCTCGGCGCAGTCGCCGATGGCGTGGATGCGGGGGTCGCTGGTGCGCAGTTCGTCGTCGACCAGGATCCCGCGGTGTACGTCGAGCCCGGCGGCCTGCGCGAGGCCGGTGCGGGGCCGGACCCCGCAGGCCAGCACCACCAGGTCGGCGTCGAGCCGGTACCCGTCGGCGAGCTCGACCCCGGTGACCCGGCCGGGGGCGTCGGTGCCCGGCCGGGCACCCGCATGGGCCGGGTTCGGCCCGTCCTGCTCCCGGGGCGTGGTGGTCAGGCCGCGGGCGCGGCACTGGGTGTGGATCTCCACGCCGAGGGCGGCCAGATGCGTGTGCAGGAGCTCCGAGGACTCCGCGTCGAGCTGGCGCTCCATCAGCCGCTCGCCCTGCTGGGTCAGGACCACCTGCGCACCCCGGGCGGCGAGCGCCCGGGCGGCCGAGACGCCGAGCAGGCCGCCGCCGACGACCACGGCGCGCAGGCCCGGCCGGACCGCTCCGGCCAGGGCCAGGCAATCGTCCATCGTCCGGAACGGATGCACCCCGTCCGGGAGCTCCCGCCCGTCCGGCCGGAACAGGCCGCGCAGCGGCGGCAGCACCGGGTTGGAGCCGGTGGCCAGCACCAGCGTGTCGTACGGCTCGACCGAGCCGTCGTCGCAGTGCACCCGCCGCTCGGCCCGGTCGATCCGGACCGCCCGCACCCCGCGCCGCAGCGCCGGCCCGGCCGGAGGCAGGGCGATGACCTCAGGGGCGTACCGGCCCGCGAGGACCTCGGCGAGCAGCACCCGGTTGTACGGGGCGTGGCTCTCCTCGCCGAGCACGGTCACCCGGTACCCGGCGGGGGACGCCTCGGCCAGGCGCTGCGCGAGACGCAGGCCCGCCAGGCCGCCGCCGATCACCACCACATGCTGTTGCGAGGTCATGGCACGAGCGTGCGCGGCCGCTGTTTCCTGGCCGCATCGCTCCTGTTACCCGGACGGAACGCTGGTCTCCCAGCCCGGGTTAAGGGCCGGTGAGGCGTTCCTCAAGCCCGGCTTAAGGATCTTCTGGTAGGTGCCGGCGCCGCCTAGCGTGCCCCGTATGCGCGATGCGGTGGGACGGGTCAGGGCCGGAATCCTGGGCGGGGCGGGGGCCGTCGCCCTGCTGTGGGCGGCCCAGGTGCGGCCCTCCGCACGGCTCGACGCGCTGTTCGCGACCGCCGCCCACCTCACCGGCCTGTTCGCCGGCTACGGGGTGCTCGTCCTGCTCTTCCTGATGGCCCGGGTGCCCGCCGTCGAGCACGGCGTCGGCGCCGACCGGCTGGCCCGCTGGCACGCCGCCGGCGGGAAGTACGTCCTGCTGCTCTGCTTCGGACACGGCCTCTTCGCCCTCCTCGGCTTCGCCGTGCACGAGCGCGTCGACCTCCTCACCGCCGGACGCGAACTGCTCGGCTATCCCGCGCTCGCCGCCGCCACGGCCGGTACCGCGCTGCTGGCCGCCGTCGGCATCAGCTCCGCCCGCGCGGTGCGCCGCCGCGTCTCCCACGAAACCTGGCGTGGCGTCCACCTGACCGTGCACCTCGCCGCCGCCCTCGGCTTCGTCCACCAGCTCGCCGGGCCCGACCTCGACGCGTTCGGCTGGTTCTGGGCCCTCGCCCACACCGTGGTCGCGGTCCTGCTCGTCTGGTACCGCGCGGTGGTTCCCGTACGGCAGGCCCTGCGGCACACGCTGCGGGTCGCCGAGGTCCGCGACGAGGGGCCCGGGGTGGTGTCCGTGCTCGTATACGGGGAACACCTCGCCGAACTCCGGGCCGAACCGGGCCAGTTCCTGCGCTGGCGGTTCCTGCATCGGCGGCTCTGGCACACCGCCCTGCCGTTCTCCCTCTCCGCACCGGTCCGCGGCGACACCCTCCGCATCACCGTGAAGGCCCTCGGCGGGCACAGCCGCCGCATCCGGAGGCTGCGGCCCGGCACCCGGGTGATCGCCACCGGCCCGTTCGGCGCCCTCACCGCCGCCCGCCGCACCCGCGCCAAGGTGCTGCTCATCGCCGGCGGGGTCGGCATCACCCCGATGCGCGCCCTGTTCGAGACCCTGCCCGGCGGCCCCGGCGACCTCACCCTGCTCTACCGGGCCGGAGCCGAGGAGCACCTCGTACTGCGGGCCGAGCTGGAGGCCATCGCGGCCGGCCGGCAGGCCGGGCTGCACTACCTGCTCGGCCCTTCCGGCGGGGCGTACGACCCGCTGGCCCCGCAGGCGCTGCGCGCGCTGGTCCCGGACCTGACCGAGCACGACGTCTACCTGTGCGGGCCGCCGGGGATGGCCGGGGCGACGCAGACCGCCCTGCTGCGGGCCGGGGTGCCGGCCGGGCGCATCCATTCCGAGTGCTTCAGCTTCTGACCCCGCGAGAGGCAGCCGCTCTTTCCATGACCGAACCCATGACCGATCCCATGACCGACCCCATGACGAACCCGATGACCGCCCCGCTGACCGATCCGCGCCATCCCCTGCACGTGGCCCTGGCCGTGCCGGTGTACGGCGGCGCGGCCGCGGCGGGCGCCGGTGCCGTCGTCGGGCGGGCCCGGCACCGCAGGCCCTCCACCGTCCTGCCGGCCGTACGGACCGTCGTACGGGCCGCCGTACTGCCGCCCGCGCGGCGGCTGGCGGCCGGGCTCGGGCTGGCCAGTGTGCTCGCCGCGACCGTGCTGACCGCGGCGCTGGACCCGTCCGCCCCGGTGGCGCCGGACCGGGTGCCGGCCGGAGAAAGCTCAAGCCTTGCGCAAGAAACCGGAGATTGATGGGCTCTGCACCCATCGCCTCCTTAGGGTCGTCCCCGTGCCTGACATATCCCTGACGATGATCATCGTGCTGTGCCTGGCCGCCGCGGCGGCGGGCTGGATCGACGCGGTGGTGGGCGGCGGCGGCCTGTTGCTGCTACCCGCCCTGCTGCTGGGCCTCCCCTCCCAGGTCCCGCTCACCCACGCGCTCGGGACCAACAAGGCGGTGGCGATCGTCGGCACCACCGGCGCGGCCGTGACCTTCGCGCGCAAGGCCCCGGTGGACGTGAAGGTGGCCTCCCGGATCGGCCTGGCCGCGATGGCGGGCGCGGCCGGCGGCGCCCTGCTGGCGGGGGCTTTCCAGAAGGAGACCATGACCCCGGTGATCATGGTGGTGCTGCTGCTGGTGGCCGCCTTCGTGATCTTCCGGCCCTCGTTCGGGGCGGCCCCCGTCGACGGGCCCGTCACCCGGCAGCGGATCCTCGCCGCGATCCTCCTCGCGGGGGTCGGCATCGGCTTCTACGACGGCCTGATCGGGCCCGGCACCGGCACCTTCCTGGTGCTCGCCCTCACCGGACTCCTCCGCCTGGACCTGCTGACCGCCTCCGCCACCGCCAAGATCGTGAACGTGGGGACCAACGGCGGCGCCCTCCTCGTGTTCGCCTCCCAGGGTGCGGTGATGTGGCGGCTCGCCGCACTGATGGCGGCCTTCAACCTGCTCGGCGGCATGGCCGGCGCCCGGCTGGCCATCAAGAAGGGCAGCGGGTTCGTGCGCATGGTGCTGCTCACCGTGGTCTGCGCGCTGGTGGTCAAGCTCGGCCTGGAGCAGTGGGCTTGACGGGTTTCTTCGCATACGTGCCGGTCAGGTGCGCGAAGACCACCACATTGCCCCGGTAGCCGGTGCGGGGGGAGAAGCCGCCGCCACAGGTGATCACCCGGAGCTCGGCCCGCGGTGCCGGCCCGTACACCCGGTCGTCGGGGAACGCCTCGGCGTCGTACACCTCGACCGCGTGCACGGTGAACACGGCGGTACGGCCGTCCGCGCGCTGCACCTCGATCGCCGCCCCGCGGCGCAGCGCGCCCAGGCGGTAGAAGACCGCCGGCCCGCTCGCGTGGTCCACATGGCCCGCGATGACGGCGGTGCCGGCCGCGCCGGGAGGCGTCCCGTCGCGGTACCAGCCGGCCAGCTCGCGGCGGGCCGGAGGCGGGGGCCGGAGACTGCCGTCGCGCCCCAGGCCGAGGCCGGTCAGCGGCGCATCCACGCGGATGGACGGGATCCGGATCCGGGTGGGCGGGGAGCCGGGCAGCGGCGCGAGCGCCCCGGGGTGGGCGGCGGCCGGGCCGGTCGGGGTGCCCAGGGCCTCGGCGGGGGAGGGCTGCGGCGGCCGGACCTGCTCGGCGGAGCCGCTGGTGACCAGCCAGATGCCGATGCAGGCGGCGAGGGCGAGGAGTCCGGCACGGCCGGCCGTTCGGGTGTCGCCTCCGCTTCGGGTGTCGCCTCCCATGGATGGCCCCTCGGTGTGACGGTGACTGGCCGTCGCCCACCCCGCGAACGGGGGGGACCTCGCGGGGCGGGCGACGGGGGGCGGTACCGGTCGGACCGCGGCCGGGGCCGCGGTGGGCGCCCGTCAGCCCTGCGTGCCGCTCGCCCGGCGACGCAGGAGCCAGGTACCGCCGACGGCGGCCGCGGCCAGCACAGCCGCTCCCGCCGTGATCTTGGTGGGGTCGGCGGTGGTGGTCGTACCGCCGCCGACACCGGTGCGGACGTGGCCCTGCGGGCCGGTCCGCTCGGTGACGGCCAGATCGCCGGTGGCGAACTTGCCGTTGGCGCAGGTCGCGCCGATGGAGTAGGTGCCGGGGCGGATGTCGTGGGCGACCTGGAACTGCCCCACGACCACCTCCTTGTGCGTGCTCGGCACCAGCCGGAACCGGCCCCCGCCGACCGTGGTGGCATCGCCGTCGGCGTGGCTTCCGGAGCCGCAGGCGGTGGTGTTCACGGTGACTGTGGTGCCGGGCGCGGCGGACTTCGGCCAGACCTCCAGCGGAGCGAAGTCCCCGGCGGCCAGCGGCCCGCCCAGGGGTCCGTCCAGCGGCCCGCCCAGCGGTCCGGCCAGCGCGAGCGCACCTGCGACCGGCCCGGTGAACGCGGCGGCGGTCAGGGTGGAGGCGGTGAGCAGATGGGCGGTGCGTCGGCGCATGGGGGTTCCTCGCTCCTCGTGACGCGGGGTCGTGCCACGAGCTAATCCCGGCGGCGGCGGTGGCGCCTGCTGATGCGCCGTCACATCCGCCCCCGGGCACCGCCCTCCACCACCCGTTCCCCCAGGTCAGCCCGCTCCTGCCCGACGGCCGGGCCCCCCACGCCGTCCGGGTGACCCGGCTGTGCCGTTGCGTGGACCACCCGGCCCCGCCGGCGTCCGGGGTGGAGCCCGAGTGGCCGGGGGCGAGAATCTCCTTACCGTTCCATCCGAGGGAGGACCCTGTGACACCGGTCGATCGGCCAGTACCGGACCCGTCGCCGCAATCCACGGTCATCACCGTGCTGACCACCGTGGACTCCGCGGACGCCGCAGCCGCCCTCGCCCGCGACGCCGTGGAATCACGGTCGGCGGCCTGCGCCCAGGTTTCCGGCCCGGTGACCTCCGTGTACCGGTGGAAGGGCGAGATCGAGACCGCCCAGGAGTGGCAGGTTCTCCTCAAGACCACCGCCGGGGCCTACCCCGCCCTGGAAGCCCGGCTGCGGGCCGGCCACCCGTACGACACCCCGGAGATCATCGCCACCCCGGTGACGCACGGCAGCGCGGACTACCTCGCCTGGGTCGCGGCGGAGGTCGCACCGTGACCGAGCTGCCCTTCTTCGTGTACGGCACCCTGCGCCCGGGCGAGTACAACCACGACCTCTTCCTGCGCGGCCGCACCGCCGCGGAGGAACCCGCCCGGCTCCCGGACGCCCTGCTCTACGAGGGCCCGGGCTACCCGTACGCCGTGCACCACCCCGGTACCTCCGTCACCGGCTGGCTGATCACCGCGGCACCCGGCGCGTACGAGGAGCTGCTCGCCGACCTGGACCGGCTGGAGGAGTACCACGGTCCCGGCCGCCCCCGGAACGTCTACGACCGGGTGCCCCGGGACGCCCACCGCCACGACGGCACCCCGGTCCGCGCCTGGGTCTACCTGGCGGCCCCGCCGGTGGCCCGCCGCCTCGCGGAGACCGGCACCGCGATACCGGGCGGCGACTGGCTCCACCGCACCTGAACCGGCACCCCCTCCGGCCCGGCGGGGACTACAGCCCCGCCGCGCCCTGGGCGCGCAGGCGCAGACCGTACTGGCGGAGCACCCACAGCTCCTGGTTCACCGCCTGGTGCTGCTCCGCCTGGGTCTGCGGGTTCAGCCGGGCGATCGAGCTGTTGAGCTCGTTGACCCGCCGCTCGACGGCCCGGAGCCGCACCGCGACCAGCTGCTCGCCGGCGTACACCTCGTCCACCGACTTGGTGAGGACCGCCTCCACCGCCAGCTCGGTGACCATCGCCCGGACCGTGTCGTTCGGCGCCGCCTCGCGGACCCGCGCCAGATAGCCCTCGCCGGCCTGCGCCGCGCCGCCCGCGTCCTGGACGGCCTGCCGGACCGCCGCGTACGGCGGGGCCGTGAACTCGTCCACCCCGTACGCGTCGAAGGCCGGGGAGACCAGCTCCGGCCGCTGCAGCGCCAGCTTCAGCAGCTCCCGCTCGGTGCGGTGCGCCGGGCTGCGCAGGTTCAGCGCCGGGCCCGGCGCGGCGGCCCGGTCGGCGGCCGGCGCAGCCTCGTACGCCTGCCCGCGCTGCTGCTGCTGCCGCGGCGGCTGTCCGCCGCGCTCCCGCGCCCAACGGGCCAGCTGCGCCACCCGCTTGACCACGAACTGCTCGTCGCGCACGCCCAGCATGCCCGCCAGCTGCACCGCCGACTCGTGCTGGATCGCGATGTTCTTGATGTTGGCGACCACCGGAGCCGCCTCGTCCAGCGCGGCCGCCCGGCCGGCCGGGTGCTCCAGGTTGTGCCGGGCCACGATGTGCCGCAGCGCGAACTCGAACAGCGGCGTCCGCGAGTCCACCAGCGCGGCCACCGCCGCGTCCCCCTCCGCCAGCCGCAGCTCGCAGGGGTCCATGCCGCCCGGGGTGATCGCGATGGAGGTCTCCGCCGCGAACTTCTGGTCGTCCTCGAAGGCCCGCAGCGCGGCCTTCTGGCCCGCCGCGTCACCGTCGAAGGTGAAGATCACCTCGGCGGTGGCGTTGTCCATCAACAGCCGCCGAAGGATCTTGATGTGGTCACCGCCGAAGGCCGTGCCACAGGTCGCGATCGCCGTCGTCACCCCCGCCAGATGGCAGGCCATCACATCCGTGTAGCCCTCGACGACCACCGCCCGCGAGGTCTTCGCGATCTCCTTCTTCGCCAGGTCGATGCCGTACAGCACCTGGGACTTCTTGTAGATCGCCGTCTCGGGCGTGTTCAGGTACTTCGGCCCGTTGTCGTCGTCCCGCAGCTTGCGCGCGCCGAAGCCCACCACCTCGCCGGTGATGTCGCGGATCGGCCACATCAGCCGGCCGCGGAACCGGTCGATCGGCTTCCCGCTGCGGCTGTCCTGGGCCAGCCCGGACAGGATCAGCTCCTTGTCGCTGAAGCCCCGCCCGCGCAGGAACCGGGTCAGGTGGTCCCAGCCCGCCGGGCTGTACCCCACCCCGAAGTGGGCGGCCGCGGCCTGGTCGAAGCCGCGCTCGGCCAGGAACTTGCGGCCGATCTCCGCCTCGGGGGACTCCAGCTGGCCGATGTAGAACTCGGCGGCCGCCTTGTGCGCCTCGACCAGCCGGATCCGCTCGCCGCGGCCGCTGGTCCCGGCGGTGTACCCGCCCTCCTCGTACCGGAGGGTGATGCCGGCCTGCCCGGCCAGCCGCTCCACCGCCTCCGAGAAGGACAGGTGGTCGATCTTCATGATGAAGTCGAGGGTGTCCCCGCCCGCCTGGCAGCCGAAGCAGTGGTAGAGCCCCTTGCTGGGGCTGACCTGGAAGGACGGGGACTTCTCGTCATGGAACGGGCAGAGGCCCTTGAGGTTGCCGCCGCCGGCATTGCGCAGCTGGAGGTACTCGGAAACGACGGCGTCGATCGGGACCGCGTCCCGGACCGCCTTCACATCGTCGTCATTGATCCTGCCTGCCACGCGTGAATTCTACGGCCGGGCCACGACAAACCCGTCAGGCGCCCTCCGCCCCCGCGGCGGGCACCAGCGAGGCCAGCGGAACCGACGGATCGGCCAGCGCCTCCCGGTCCACCGGCGCCGCCGACCGGATCAGCGCCTGGACGGTCTCGTTGACGTCCCACACGTTCACGTTCATGCCCGCCAGCACCCGGCCCTCGGACAGCCAGAAGGCGATGAACTCCCGCTTCCCCGCGTCACCGCGGATCACCACCTGGTCGTACGCGCCCGGCGGGGCGTACCCCGAGTACTCCATGCCGAGGTCGTACTGGTCCGAGAAGAAGTACGGCACCCGGTCGTAGCTGACCTCCTGGCCCAGCATGGCCCGGGCCGCGGCCGGGCCCCCGTTGAGCGCGTTCGCCCAGTGCTCGACCCGCAGCCGGGTGCCGAGCAGCGGATGGTGGGCGGCCGCCACATCGCCCACCGCGTAGATGTCCGGGTCGGAGGTGCGCAGCGAGGCGTCCACCGCGATGCCGCCGCCGTGCGCCCGGTCGACCAGGGCGAGCCCGGAGGTCTCGGCGAGCGCGGTGCGCGGGGCCGCGCCGATCGCGGCGAGCACCGCGTGCGCCGGGTGCTCCTCGCCGTCGTCGGTGCGGGCGGCCAGCACCATGCCGTCCTGCCCGGTGATCTCCGTCAGCCGGGCCCCGAAATGGAAGCGGACCCCGTGCTCGGTGTGCAGATCGGCGAAGATCCGGCCGAGCTCCGGGCCGAGCACCGCGTACAGCGGGGTGGCCTCCGGCTCGATCACGGTCACCTCGGCGCCGTAGCCGCGGGCCGCGGCCGCGACCTCCAGGCCGATCCAGCCGGCCCCCGCGATCAGCAGGTGCCCGTTGTCCCGGCCGAGGGTGGCCAGCACCCCGCGCAGCCGCTCCGCGTGCGCGAGCCGGCGCAGGTGGTGCACCCCGGCCAGCCCGGTGCCGGGAATGTCCAGCCGGCGCGGTTCCGCCCCGGTGGCCAGCAGCAGCTTGTCGTAGTGCAGTGCCGTGCCGTCGCCGAGGACCACCTTCTTGGCCTCGCGGTCCAGCTGCACGGCCGGCTGGCCCAGGTGCAGCTCGACATCGGCACGCGCGTACCAGCCGGGTTCGTGGACGAAGACGCTCTCGCGCTCCTCCTTGCCCTGGAGGTACCCCTTCGACAGCGGCGGGCGTTCATAGGGGTGGTCGCGCTCGTCGCCGATCAGGATCACCCGGCCGGTGAACCCCTCCGACCTCAGTGCTTCCGCCGCTTTGGCCCCGGCCAGACCCCCGCCGACGATGACGAATGTCCGGTGTGCGTCGACCACCTGATGCCTCCTCATAACCTCTGCTTCACATGCGACCACATGCGAGCGTCCCGCACCGAGCCTGCCGCGTGAAGGGGACGTGGCCCGATCGGCTCACCCGTAAGGGGGGCGCGAGCGGGTGGTGAGACGGGTGTGCAGCGAGCGCGCCGAGGCGTCGGTGAGCGAGGCGATCTGGTCGATGACCGCGCGCTTCCTCGCCCGGTCGTCGGGCGCGGCGTCGAACAGCGCGCGGAACTGGGGGTCGAGACCCTCGGGCGCGCGGGCACTGAGCGCCTCGGCCAGTTCGGCCAGGACGATGCGCTGACCGGCCCGGACCCGCTCCTGCTCCTCGCGCTGCATCACGTACAGATCGGCGACGGCCTTCAGTACGGCGCACTCGTTGCGGGTCTCCCGGGGGACCACCAGTTCGGCGGCGTACCGGGTCAGCCGGCCGGTGCCGTAGGCCTCCCGGGTCGCGCCCTCGGCGGCCAGGCAGAACCGGCCGATCAGCTGGCTGGTGGCGTCCTTCAGGCGGGCCTGGGCGACGGCCGAGCCGTCGTACCCGTGCGGCCACCAGTCCTCCTCCAGCAGCCGGTCGAGGGCCTCGCGCAGCTCTTCCGGGTCGGTTCCGGCCGGCACGTACCGGCCGATCGCCACCCGCCAGATGGCGCTCCGCTCCGGTTCGGCGAACAGCAGGTTGGGGTCGATGTGCCCGGCGTGCAGGCCGTCCTCGAAGTCGTGGACGGAGTACGCCACATCGTCCGCCCAGTCCATCACCTGCGCCTCGAAGCACTTGCGGTCGGCGGGCGCGCCGCGCCGCAGCCACTGGAAGACGGGCAGGTCGTCGTCGTACGCGCCGAACTTGACCGAGTCCGGGTCGGTGGGGTGGCCGCCGCGCGCCCAGGGGTACTTGGTGGCCGCGTCGAGGCTGGCGCGGGTCAGGTTGAGGCCGACGCTCATCGGCTCGCCGGTCGCGGGATCCTTCACGAACCGCTTGGGTTCCAGGCGGGTGAGCAGGCGCAGCGACTGGGCGTTGCCCTCGAACCCGCCGCAGTCCTTGGCGAAGTCGTTGAGCACCTCCTCGCCGTTGTGGCCGAACGGCGGGTGGCCCATGTCGTGCGAGAGGCAGGCGGTCTCGACGAGGTCGGGGTCGCAGCCGAGGGCCGCGCCGAGCTCCCGCCCGACCTGGGCGCATTCGAGGGAGTGCGTCAGCCGGGTGCGGGGGCTGGCGTCCCAGTCGTAGGAGCGGGTGCCGGGGGTGACCACCTGGGTCTTCCCGGCCAGCCGGCGGAGCGCGCCGGAGTGCAGCACCCGGGCCCGGTCGCGCTGGAAGGCTGTCCGCCCCGGGCGTTTGTCGGGCTCGGTGGCCCAGCGCTCGGTGTCGGACGGATCGTACGGGTCGTGCACGGTGCCTTCCATGCAATGACGTTAACCGGAAGGACCGACAAACCGGGATCAGGCGGTGACGAGTTCCCGTCCGGCCGGGCCGGCGGCCGGGCGGGTGCGGGCGGTCGCGCGGTCGTAGCGGTGCAGCAGCAGCCGGGCGAGGGCGGGATGGTCGCCGAGCGGTTCGGCGGCCGGGCCGGGCGCGGCCCCGGCGGCCTGGGAGGCGAACCGGCCGGGCGCGGTGAAGCAGGAGGCGACGGCGACGCGGTGGCCGCGGGCGGCGAGGGTGCGTACGGCCTCGCGTACGGCGGGCCGGGCGGCCGAGGCGTACGCGGGGACGACGGGTACCCCGCCGAGGCGTTCGGCCAGCAGGGCCGCGATCCGGCGGGTGCAGGCGGCCGAGTCGGGGTCGCGGGACCCGGCGGCGGCGAGGACCACCGCGGTGCCGGGCGTCCAGCCGGCGTCGAGCAGTCGGTCCTGGAGGGCCTCGACGAGCAGGGGGTGCGGGCCGAGCGGTGCGGCGACGGCGGTGCGCAGGTGGGCGGCGCGGGCGGCGGCCTCGGGGAGGTCGCGCTTGACGTGGTGCCCGGGGGCGAGGAGCAGCGGCACCAGCACGGCCTCGCCCCGCAGCTCCCGCAGGGTGTCGTCGAGCAGGGGCGCGTTCAGCTCGATGTGGCCGAGCCGGACGTCGAGGCGGGGGCGGAGCTCGCGGACGCGGTCCAGGAGGGCGGTCACGGTGTCGAGGGCGCGCGGGTCACGGCTGCCGTGGGCGACGGCGACGAGGGTGGGCATGCGAGGGCTCCGTTCAGCCGGGATCCGGGCGGACGCAGGCTGCTGAGCTGGGTGCCGAGTTGGGCGGTGATACGGCTCAGCAGCTCGGCCGCACTGCCGAAGGGGAGGGACAGGTGGCTCGGGAGGGCGGAAAGGGCGGGGGACTCGGGAGGGTGCACCGGCTCCGTCATGCACCGATCCTGGCGGGCCCAGGTTGCCGGGCCGTTGCGCAGGGGTGACGGGTGTTTTCCGGTTGCTCACTCGGTCATTCGTACGAGTGAAAGGGGAGGGGGGTGGAACTGGGGGCCGGGCCCCGATCGTCCGATCTTGTGCAGGGCCGGAGCCGGAGCCGGAGGCCGGACAAGGGCAAGGCCGGATCCAGGACAGGCCGGGACGGGAACAGGGCGGGAACCGAGGTGCGGGGGGCGGTCATGGGGATGGGCTGGATCAGGACGGTGGCGGGGCGGCGCAGGGCCGTCCAGGCGGTGGTGCTGGGGTGCGCGCTGGCGCTGCTGCCCTCGGCGTGGACGCACGCGGTGGCCGAGGACCGGCTGCACACCACGGCGGACGTGCCCGCCACCGATGTGGCGGTGGTGTTCGGGGCGGGGCTGCTGGGCGAGCGGCCCACCCCGTACCTGGCCCGCCGGCTGGACGCGGCCGCCGAGCTGTACCGGACCGGCCGGGTCAAGGTCGTGCTGGTCACCGGCGACAACAGCCGCGCGGAGTACGACGAGCCGGACGCCATGCGGACCTATCTGACCGGGCGGGGCGTGCCCGACGGGAAGATCGTCAGCGATTTCGCCGGCTTCGACACGTGGGACTCCTGCGTCCGGGCCCGGGAGATATTCGGCGTCGGCCGGGCCGTGCTGATCAGCCAGGGCTTCCACATACGCCGGGCGGTCGCGCTGTGCCGGGCCGCGGGCATCGACTCGTACGGGGTCGGCGTCTCCGACGTACACGACGCGACCTGGTACTACGGCGGGGCCCGGGAGATCCTCGCGGCGGGCAAGGCGGCCCTGGACGCCTCGCTCAAACCGGAACCGACCTTCCTCGGGCCGAAGGAGCACGGGGTGACGCGGGCCCTGGGGTCTCTGGCAGACTGACGCCGAATATGACGGATAGTCATATCGTCTTGTTCCGTCGGGTGTCAGAGGTGGGGAGCCGTGGCTGTGGTGGATCTGAGCGGCAAGGTCGTCGTCATCACCGGTGGGGCACGCGGCCTCGGCGCGGCGGCCGCGCGCACCGTCGTGGACGGAGGCGGCAAGGTGCTCATCACCGACGTGCTGGAGGAGGAGGGCACCGCCACGGCGGCCGGGCTCGGCGAATCCGCCCGCTTCCTGAAGCACGACGTCACCAGCGAGACCGAGTGGCAGGCCGCCCTCGACCACGCGGTGGCGGAGTTCGGCCGGATCGACGGCCTGGTCAACAATGCGGGCATAGCCACCGGCCAGTTCCTGGAGCACGAGAGCATCGAGCACTTCCGCCGGGTCGTCGAGATCAACCTGGTCGGCGTGTTCATCGGTATCAAGACCGCCATCCCGCTGCTGCGGGCGGGCGGCGGCGGCTCGATCGTCAACATCTCCTCCGCGGCCGGCCTGACCGGCCTCGCCCTCACCGCCGGGTACGGCGCCTCCAAGTGGGGTGTCCGCGGCCTGTCGAAGATCGGCGCGGTGGAGCTCGCCGAGGCGAAGATCCGCGTCAACTCGGTGCACCCCGGCATGACCCTGACCCCGATGACCGCCCCCGTCGGCATCCAGGCCGGTGAGGGCAACTACCCCGGTGCCCCGATGGGCCGGGTCGGCGTCCCCGAGGAGATCGCCGCGGCCGTCGCCTTCCTCCTCTCCGACGCCTCCGGCTACATGACCGGCGCCGAGCTCGCCGTCGACGGCGGCTGGACGGCCGGGCTCACGGTCCGCCACCTCACCGGCGGGGAGACCGCGCGCTGAGGCGGAGCACCCGCCGTGTTTACGCGGCGCGCGGACCCGCGTAACACCCGTGGCACACGCTGGGCGCATGCACACCACCGCCACCCACTGCCCGTACTGCGCACTCCAGTGCGGGATGAACCTGCGGCCCGCCACCGGCGAGACGCCGGTCGAGGTGGTGGAACGCGAGGACTTCCCGGTCAACCGGGGAGCACTGTGCGGCAAGGGCCGCACCGCCCCCGCCCTGCTCTCCTCCCGGGTCCGCCTGACCGAGCCGCTCGTCCGCACCCACGCCACCGGGCGGCTCGAACCGGCCACCTGGGAGGAGGCCCTCGACGCCGTCGCCGAGGGCCTCACCCGCACCCGCCGCACCCACGGGCCCGACGCCGTCGGCGTGTTCGGGGGCGGCGGCCTCACCAACGAGAAGGCCTACGCGCTGGGCAAGTTCGCTCGGGTCGCCCTCGGCACCTCGCAGATCGACTACAACGGCCGCTTCTGCATGTCCTCGGCCGCCGCCGCCCACCAGCGCGCCTTCGGCCTCGACCGCGGCCTGCCCTTCCCCCTCGAGGACATCCCGCGCACCGGCTGCGTCATCCTGGTCGGCTCCAACCTCGCCGAAACCATGCCGCCCGCCCTCCGCTACCTCACCGAGCTGAAGGAGAACGGCGGCACCCTGATCGTCATCGATCCCCGCCGTACCCGCACCGCCGCCCAGGCAGACCTCCACCTCGCCCCCCGCCCCGGCACCGACCTGGCCCTCGCCCTCGGCCTGCTCCACCTGGTCGTCGCCGAAGGCCGCACCGACGAGGAGTTCATCGCCACGCGCACCACCGGCTGGCCGGAGGTCCGGGCAGCCGCCATGGCCCACTGGCCCGAACACGTCGAACGCATCACCGGCGTCCCGGTCCCGCGCCTGCGGCAGGCGGTCGAGATGTTCTGCACCCCCGACAGCGGCATGGTCCTCACCGCCCGCGGCCCGGAACAGCAGTCCAAAGGCACCGACACGGTCTCCGCGTGGATCAACCTCTGCCTGGCCACCGGCCGGGCCGGCCGCCCCCACTCCGGCTACGGCTGCCTCACCGGCCAGGGCAACGGCCAAGGCGGCCGCGAACACGGCCAGAAGGCCGACCAGCTCCCCGGCTACCGCAAGCTCACCGACCCGGCCGCCCGCGCCCACGTCGCAGCCGTCTGGGGCGTCGACCCCGACTCGCTCCCCGGCCCCGGCCGCAGCGCGTACGAACTCCTCGACGCACTCGGCGGGGACGTCCGCGCACTTCTCCTCATGGGCTCCAACCCGGTCGTCTCGGCGCCGCACGCCTCCCGCATCGAGGACCGCATCCGCTCCCTCGACTTCCTGGCCGTCGCCGACGTCGTCCTCTCCGAGACCGCGGCCCTCGCCGACGTCGTCCTCCCGGTCACCCAGTGGGCGGAGGAAACCGGCACCACCACCAACCTGGAAGGCCGGGTGCTGCTCCGCCGCCAGGCCCTGACCCCGCCCCCCGGCGTCCGCAGCGACCTGCAGGTCCTGCACGGCCTGGCCGCCCGGCTCGGCGTGGACAAGGGCTTCCCCGAGGCCCCGGAGGAGGTCTTCGAGGAACTCCGCCGGGCCTCCGCCGGCGGCCCCGCCGACTACTCGGGCATCTCCTACGGCGCCATCGAGGAACACCAGGGCATCTTCTGGCCCTGCCCCGACGGCACCCCGGCACCGGGCACCCGCCGCCTCTTCCTCGACCGCTTCGCCACGGACGACGGCCGCGCCCGCTTCATCCCCGTCTCGCACCGGGAATCCGCCGAACTCCCGGACGCGGACTACCCGCTCCTGCTCACCACCGGCCGGGTGGTCTCCCAGTACCAGTCCGGCGCCCAGACCCGCCGCGTGGACGAACTCAACGCCGCCGCCCCCGGCGCCTTCGTGGAACTCCACCCCCGCCTCGCCGCCCGCCTCGGCGCGGCCGAAGGCAGCCCCCTGGCCGTCACCTCCCGCCGCGGCCGCGCGGTGGCCCCGGCCCGCATCACGGACACGATCCGCCCGGACACCGTCTTCATGCCCTTCCACTGGCCCGGCGCCGCCCGCGCCAACACCCTCACCAACCCGGCCCTGGACCCGATCTCCCGCATGCCGGAATTCAAGACCTGCGCGGTCCGCGTGGAGTTGGCCTAGCCAGGAGCCCGGCCGGCCCGGCGAAGGCGGGACCCGCCCGGGAGCGGAGCGCGGCCGGTTCAGCAGCGGTGCCGCAGTGCTCCCGCAGTGCTCCCGCAGTGGACCGTCACACGGGTTTCGCACACCGGCTTGATGCAGTCAGACGTGTGTGCGAGACGCATCGGAGTTGCAGTCGGCGGGTAACCATCCGGTCACGCACCGGACTCAGAAAGTGCTCGCACGCCCCTCGTGGCGGCGATGTGCCGTACCCCACACTGAGTCGAGGTGCCTGAGTCCTCGGAGCCCTGGAGGTCGCCCCCGTGCAGACCCAGACCCTGACCGATACCGCAGAGCACACAGATGCCGTCGATGAGCCCGAGGTCGAGGCCGTGGATGACGACGAGCCGGAGCCGCTGGAGACGCTGGAGCTGATCGAGCGGGTGCCCGAGCCGCGGCGGCGGGCCGAGAGCGGCGGCGGGGGCGGGGGGCCCTCCGCCGACCTGTTCCGGCAGTACCTGCGCGAGATAGGCAGGATCCCGCTGCTCACCGCGGCGGAGGAAGTGGAGCTGGCCCGCCGGGTCGAGGCCGGACTCTTCGCCGAGGAGAAGCTCAGGCGCACCCCCGACCTCGACTCGCAGCTCGCCGTGGACCTCGACAAGCTCGTCGTCATGGGGCGGATGGCCAAGCGCCGGCTCATAGAGGCCAACCTGAGACTGGTCGTCTCGGTGGCCAAGCGGTACGTGGGGCGCGGCCTGACCATGCTCGACCTCGTGCAGGAGGGGAACCTCGGGCTCATCCGGGCCGTCGAGAAGTTCGACTACGCGCGCGGCTACAAGTTCTCGACCTACGCCACCTGGTGGATCCGGCAGGCCATGTCCCGCGCCCTCGCGGACCAGGCACGCACCATCCGGGTGCCCGTCCACGTCGTCGAGCTCATCAACCGGGTGGTCCGGGTCCAGCGCCGCATGCTGCAGGAACGCGGGTACGAGCCCACCGCCGAAGAGGTCGCCCTGCACCTGGAACTGACGCCCGAACGGGTCAGCGAGGTGCTCCGGCTCGCCCAGGAACCGGTCTCGCTGCACGCGCCCGTCGGCGAGGAGGACGACGTGGCCCTCGGCGACCTCATCGAAGACGGCGACGCCGCCTCCCCCGTCGAATCCGCCGCGTTCTTCCTGCTCAGAGAGCACCTCGAGGCCGTCCTGTCGACGCTCGGCGAACGCGAGCGCAAGGTCGTCCAGCTGCGGTACGGACTCGCCGACGGGCGGCCGCGCACCCTGGAGGAGATCGGGCGGATCTTCGGCGTGACCCGCGAGCGGATCCGCCAGATCGAGTCCAAGACCCTCAACAAGCTGCGCGACCACGCCTTCGCCGAGCAGCTCCGGGGCTATCTGGACTGAGCCGGGGCGCCCGCCGGGGGCGCCCCCACCCGCCCGTCTCAGTCGACCTCGGCGACCGCCTGCGCGAACTGCGCCGCGTACAGCCGCGCGTACGCGCCACCGGACGCCAGCAGCTCCTCGTGGCTGCCCTGCTCCACGATCGAGCCGTTCTCCATCACCAGGATCACGTCAGCATCGCGGATCGTGGACAGCCGGTGCGCGATCACGAACGAGGTGCGGCCGTGCGACAGCCGCGCCATCGCCTTCTGGATGAGCACCTCGGTACGGGTGTCCACCGAGCTCGTCGCCTCGTCCAGCACCAGGATCACCGGATCCGACAGGAACGCCCGCGCGATCGTGATCAGCTGCTTCTCGCCCGCGCTGACGCCCGCGCCCTCGTCGTCCAGCACCGTGTCGTAGCCGTCCGGCAGGGTGCGGACGAACCGGTCCGCGTGCGCCGCCCGCGCCGCCGCCTCGATCTCCGCCCGGGTGACCTCGCGCGAAGCCCCGTACGCGATGTTCTCCGCGATGGTGCCGCCGAACAGCCAGGTGTCCTGAAGCACCATGCCGATCGCCCCGCGCAGCTCCTCCCGGGTCATCTTCGCGATGTCCACCCCGTCCAGAGCGATCCGGCCGCCCGTCACCTCGTAGAACCGCATCAGCAGATTCACCAGCGTGGTCTTCCCGGCGCCGGTCGGGCCGACGATCGCGACCGTCTGACCCGGTTCGACGGCCAGCGACAGGTTCTCGATCAGCGGCCGGTCCGGCTCGTAGCGGAAGGCCACCTTGTCCAGGGTCACCTGCCCGCGGATCTCCTCCGGCCGCTCCGGAACCTCCACGTCCGGCTCCTGCTCCGCCGCGTCCAGCAGCTCGTACACCCGCTCCGCCGAGGCAACCCCCGACTGCACCAGGTTCGCCATCGACGCGACCTGCGTCAGCGGCATAGAGAACTGCCGCGAGTACTGGATGAAGGCCTGGACGTCACCGATCGACAGGGTTCCCGAAGCCACCCGGAGCCCGCCGACCACGGCCACCAGCACGTAGTTGATGTTCGAGACGAACAGCATCACCGGCTGCATCAGGCCGCTGACGAACTGCGCCTTGAAACTCGCCCGGTACAGGGCCTCGTTCTGCTCGGCGAAGGCGTCCGCGGACTCCTGCTGCCGGCCGAACACCTTCACCAGGGCGTGCCCCGAGTACATCTCCTCGACATGGGCGTTCAGCGTGCCGGTGGTCTTCCACTGCGCGACGAAGTGCGGCTGCGACTTCTTGCCGATCTTCGCGGCGATCGCGATGGACACCGGCACGGTCACCAGCGCCACCAGCGCCAGCAGCGGCGAGATCCAGAACATCATCGCCAGCACGCCGACGATGGTCAGGAGGGAGTTCATCAGCTGGCCCATGGTCTGCTGCAGGGTCTGGCCGATGTTGTCGATGTCGTTGGTCGCCCGGCTCAGCACCTCGCCGCGCTTCTGCTGGTCGAAGTACGACAGCGGCAGCCGCGAGAGCTTCGCCTGGAGCTCCTCGCGCATCCGGTACACGGTGCCGTTCATCACGTGGTTCGACAGCCGGGTCGCCACCAGCATCAGCAGGCCGGCCAGCGCGAACACCACCAGCGCCCAGACCGCCACCGCGCCGACCGCGCCGAAGTCGATGCCCTCGCCCGGGGTGAAGTCGGTGCCCGACAGCATGTCCGCCGTGCCGCCGCGGCCCTCCGCCCGCAGCCCGTCCAGCGCCTGCTCCTTGGTGAGCCCGGCCGGCATCTCCCGGCCCACGATCCCCGCGAAGACCAGGTCGGTGGCCTCGCCGAGGATCTTCGGGCCTATCACCGTCATGGCGACGCTGCCGACCACCGCCAGCACCATGCCCCACAACTTGGCCCGGTCCTTGGCGATCTGCCGCAGCAGTCGCTTCCCCGAGTTCTTGAAGTCCAGGGCACCCTGGCCCGACGACCCCGTCATCATCCGTCCGCCGGGCCCGCTCATGCGGCTTCCGCCTCCGTCAGCTGGGAGAGCACGATCTCCCGGTAGGTCTCGTTGCCGGCCATCAGCTCGTGGTGCCGGCCGACGCCCACGACCTGGCCCTCGTCCAGGACCACGATCCGGTCGGCATCACGGATGGTCGACACCCGCTGGGCGACGATCACCACGGTCGCGTCCTCGGTCTCCCGGGCCAGCGCGGCACGCAGCGCCGCGTCCGTCGCGTAGTCGAGGGCCGAGAAGGAGTCGTCGAACAGGTAGATCTCCGGCCGCTGCACCAGGGTGCGGGCGATGGCGAGCCGCTGCCGCTGCCCGCCGGAGACATTGGTTCCGCCCTGGGTGACGGGTGCGTCCAGACCGCCTTCCAGCGCCTCGACGAACTCCTTCGCCTGGGCCACCTCCAGCGCCTGCCACAGCTCCCCGTCGGTCGCGTCCGGCCGCCCGTACCGCAGGTTGGAGGCGATGGTGCCGGAGAACAGGTACGGCTTCTGCGGGACCATGCCCACCGTCCGCGCCAGCAGCGACGGATCGATCCGCCGTACGTCCTCCCCGTCGACCAGCACCTCGCCGCCGGTCGCGTCGAACAGCCGGGGCACCAGCCCCAGCAGCGTCGACTTGCCGCTTCCGGTGGACCCGATCACCGCGGTGGTCTCGCCGGGCCGGGCCACCAGGTCGACCCCGCGCAGCACCGGGGCCTCGGCACCCGGATAGCGGAAGTCGGCGCCGCGCAGTTCCAGCTGCCCGCGCCGGACGAGCGTACGCACCGGGTCGGCGGGCGGGACCACGCTGGAGGAGGTGTCGAGCACCTCCTGGATGCGCTCCGCACACACCTCGGCGCGCGGCACCATCATGAACATGAAGGTGGCGATCATCACGGCCATGACGATCTGCAGCAGATAGGCCAGGAAGGCCGTCAGCTGTCCGATCTCCATGCCCCCGCTGTCGATCCGCATCGCCCCGAACCACACCACGGCCACACTGGACACGTTGATCACCACGATCACCGTCGGGAACATCAGCGCCAGCCAGCGGCCGGACGCCAGCGAGACGTCGGTGAGCTCCGCATTGGCCTGCCGGAAGCGGTCCTTCTCGTACGCGTCGCGCACGAACGCGCGGATCACCCGGTTGCCGGTGATCTGCTCCCGCAGCACCCGGTTCACCGTGTCCAGCCGCTCCTGCATCTGCCGGAACAGCGGGCGCGTCTTCATCACGATCGCGCCGACCGAGATGCCGAGCACCGGAACCACCGCGATCAGCACGCTCGACAGCTTCACGTCGAGGGAGAGCGCCATCACGATGCCGCCGACGCACATGATCGGCGCCGACACCATCAGGGTGAACGCCATCAGCACCAGCATCTGCACCTGCTGCACGTCATTGGTGCTGCGCGTGATCAGCGAGGGGGCCCCGAACTGTCCCAGCTCCCGGGCGGAGAAGCTCTGCACGCGGTCGAACACGGCCGCGCGGACGTCCCGGCCGAGCGCCGCCGCGGTCCGCGCGCCGTAGTAGACGGAGCCGAGGTTGCACACCAGCTGCGCCAGCGACACCGCCAGCATCAGGGCGCCGAAGCCCAGGATGTAGCCGGTGTCGCCGTTCACGACACCGTTGTCGATGATGTCGGCGTTCAGCGTGGGCAGGTAGAGGCTGGCGCTGGTCTGGAGCAGCTGGAGCAGCACCAGCAGGCCGATGGGTTTCCGGTACGGACCGAGGTACGTCCGCAGAAGTCGTATGAGCACGCGCAGGCTCCGGGTCGGCAAGATCGGGGGTCACCCCATCTTCGGCCAAGAGGTGTCCCGGTCCCCACCGTTTTTCGCAAACGCGGTCCAAAAGGTGGATCGTCCCTACGCTTCCGGGCCTCCTCCTCAGGGACGCCGGCCCGGGACGTGTCTAGGCGAACGCCCCCGGGTGCACCGACTCGCGGGTCGCCGCGTACTGCTGCCGCACCGCCTGCCAGGCCGGCAGCAGCTCCTCGTCCACCTCGATCACCTGCGCCGCCGCCGCGGGCCACACCGGCGGGGTGTGCGGGGCCAGCGTGCCCTGCGCCACCCCCAGCGCCCACGCCGCCTGCCGGGCCGCGCCCAGCGCCGCGTAGTCCGCCGGCTGCGGCACCACGATCTGCGTGCCGAACAGCCCCGGGGCCGCGGCCTGTACGGCGGGCAGCTCGGCCACCGCGCCCAGCAGGAACACCCGCCGGATCTCGACCCCGCGGGTGCGCAGCACGTCCAGCGCGTCCACCAGCCCGCACAGCATGCCCTCGAAGGCGGCCTGCGCCAGGTGCTCCGGCTTCATCGAGTCCCGGCGCAGCCCGGACAGGGTGCCGGCGGTGTGCGGCAGGTTCGGGGTCCGCTCGCCCTCCAGGTAGGGGAGGAGTACGAGGCCGTGGGCGCCCGGAGTGGACTTCAGGGCGAGCTCGCTCAGCCCCTCCAGATCGGTGCCCAGCAGGTCGGCGGTGCCGCGCAGGGCCCGTACCGCGTTGGAGGTGTTCACCACCGGCAGGTGCATGCCGGCCGCGTCGGCCAGCGAGGTGATCAGCCCGCCCGGCTCGGACAGCGCCTCGTGGTGCACGGCCATCACCGACCCGGAGGCTCCCAGGGAGACCGCGGCATCGCCCGGCCCCAGGCCCAGCCCCAGCGCGGCGGCCATGGTCTCGCCGGTCCCGGCGGAGATCAGCAGCCCCTCCGGGGTGGTGCCGGCGGCATCGGCCGGGCCGAGCACCTCCGGCAGCATCGCCCGGTGCCCGAGGGCGAGCTCGACCAGGTCGGGCCGGTAGGAGCCGGTGGCCGCCGACCAGTAGCCGGTGCCGGAGGCCCCGCCGCGGTCGGTGGTGCGCCGGGCCGGCCGGCCCAGCAGCTGCCAGACCAGCCAGTCGTGCGGCTGCATCAGCGCGGCGACACGGCGGGCCGCGTCGGGTTCGTTGCGGGCCAGCCAGGCGAGCTTCGCGACGGGCTGCGCGTACTGCGGGACGGACCCCACCGCCTCCACCCAGCCGGCCCGGCCGCCGAACCGCTCGACCAGGTCCGCCGCGGCGACCTGGGCGCGCTTGTCGTTGCCGACCAGGGCCGGCCGGACCAGCGCGCCCTGCGCGTCCAACGGCAGCAGCCCGTGGCCCTGCGCGGAGACGCCGATGGCCTGGACCCCTTCGAGGAGCCCGCCGCCGGCCGCCTCGCCGAGCGAGAGCAGCCAGGCCTGCGGGTCGATCTCGTACGGGCCCGTGCCCTGGGAGTCGTCTGCGGGCTGTGGATGGGGTGCGTACCCCTGGCGGATCACCGCACCGGTGTCCGTGTCGCAGACGACGATGCGAGTGAAGGCGGAAGAGCTGTCCAGCCCGGCGACTATCCCCATGCGGAGAATTCTGCCGCACCCGGCAGACGCCCAGGTGTCTCAGGTGTTGCTGGTTCCCCAATCGTCCTCGGACCCCTGCCGCCGCTCGCGCAGCGACCGCACCCGCTGGGCCACCGAATCCGGCACCGCGTCCCCGACCCGGTCGCCCACCACGGTGAGGGCCCGGCCCGCGAACTGCCGCCCGCTCTGCCCCGCCTGCTCCGCCGCGTTGCGCACCACGGGGTTCTGCGCCAGCTCCCGTGCGGACTTCTTGAGCTGCTCGTACCGCTCCCGCCCGGCCCGCGTCCCCAGGACGTACCCGAGGGCGAGTCCGACGACGAACGTGACCTTGTACCGCATGGCTGCCACCCTTCGTTGAGTCGGTGCCCGGCCGGCTGGGATACCGATTGGCGGAGCACCCCCCTGCTTGCGCTAATCTATGTCTCGCAGCGGGCAACCGCCCCCCGGCAAGGCCGGAGGAGCGTCTGTTCGGTGCAACGCAGCAATCCCCTGTAGCTCAATTGGCAGAGCAGCCGGCTGTTAACCGGCAGGTTACTGGTTCGAGTCCAGTCGGGGGAGCGCGATCCCCTGTAGCTCAATTGGCAGAGCATTCGGCTGTTAACCGGAGGGTTGCTGGTTCGAGTCCAGCCGGGGGAGCGATGAAGAAGAGGACCCCGTGTGGGTCCTCTTCTCGTTTCCGCTCATTTTTTCTGCCCGGCCCGGAACCGGGCAGCCCTCAGCGCGGTCTCTCTGGGCAGACGAAGCCGATCATGCGGGGCATCCGGAGCAGGAGATCGTATGAGCGGCTATGCTGCGGCAGACGGCGCGCACACATGTACGCGCCACGCCGTGGAGGGGCGGTAGCTCAGCCGGTTAGAGCAGCGGACTCATAATCCGTCGGCCGTGGGTTCGAGTCCCACCCGCCCCACTGCAGAGCTGGTCAGCAGAAACGTTTTGATCAGCGGACTTGGTGCCCCGCCCGGGCTTCCTGGGCTGGGGCACCCCGTCGTTTCGGGCCTCGTGCGGGAGCGATGCGTGAGCGCCGGTATCCGAGCCGGCCGCCTGCCACGCTCGCGGCAGGACGCGTGCAGCCCTTCCGTCGCGGCCCTGTCCACCTCGGGCAGGAGGCTCGTGTACGTGTCTAAGGTGAGCGTGATCGTGGAGTGCCGCAAGGTCTCCTTGGTCGTGTGAAGGTCACCGCCACCGGCATGCGTGAGGGTCGCTGCGACGTGGCGTAGATCACGCAGGCTGATCGGCGGCAGATCGGTCGTCGCCAGGATCCGCCGTGGAGTCCGCCGCGGGTTACGCCTTGACGGTGGTGACGAAGGTTGCCCAGCCGGCCGTGAGCACCACGAGGTCGGTGGGGGCGCCGACGGCCGTGTCCGTAATGTCTGTCGCCTGGTATCGGTGGCTGTGGAACCTGTATAACCGGCCGCCTTGATGCGTGGCGGTGTGTGCCGCGCTGTTCCGACGAACCGAGGAATCACTTCGTGCTGCGCTCTTCCTGTAGGTACGCGTCTGTGCTGGCTGTCATCGGGGCGACGGCTCTCGTGTCGGCCTGTGGCGGCCAGAAGGAGCCCGCCGGTTCCGCGGCCTCCGTCGCGCCCGGCGCCGACCTGAGCGGCCAAGAGGCCAAGGGCAGCTCCGCGTCGGCGAGCCCGTCCGCCTCCGCCTCCCCCTCCGCCTCCGCGTCACCGTCCGCATCCAAGTCCCCGTCCGCCTCCGCCGAGCCGTCCGGCAGCGCGGCCCCGAAGACGAAGCCCGCAGGCGCCACGGCCGGCGGCGGGACGGTCGGCGGGTCGGGGGAGCTGACGTCCGAGCCCGCCGCGGCGCCGGACTTTCCCGTGCCTGTGAACATCGGCAATGCCACGCAGGTCATCACGGTCAAGGCCAGCGGCTCGTACGCCACCGTCACCGCATGGCAGAAGGACTCCTCCGGCTGGAAGGCGCAGTTCTCCACGAGCGCCGGACGCGTGGGCTCCAACGGTGTCGTAAACGGCGCGACCCGCAGGCAGAGCACGTACACCACGCCTTCGGGCACGTACACGATCACCGAGGGCTTCGGTGTCGAGTCCAGCGGGACCGCCATGCCGTACACCAAGGTCGACGACCGCCACTGGTGGGTGCAGGACCCGGAGTCGAAGTTCTACAACCAGATGCACACGGCGGAGGGCGCGGACTTCCCGCTCACCGAGTCCGGCGAGCGCGGCAGCGAGCACCTGATCAACTACCCGACGCAGTACGCCAAGGCGCTCGTCATCAACTTCAACCGGTGGCCCGCCGTACCCGGCCGCGGTGCCGGGATCTTCCTGCACGTCAACGGCAACGGCGCGACGGCCGGCTGTGTGTCTGTGCCGCGGGCGACGATGGACCGGTTCATGGGCTGGGTCAAGCCGTCGGCGAACCCGCGGATCGCGATCGGCTGAGCCGGGTCGGAGCTCTCGAAGTCGTCGGACGGCCTCTCCTTGCCTGTATCGCCGTTGCCCTCCGACCGGCCCCTGCCGGTCGGCCCCTGCCGGTCGGCTTCACGGGCTACGCACCTGGCAGGGCCGTCGACGGCAGGACCGACGCCCGCCGGAGCAGCGACCGGAGCGACGACCAGTGGCTCGGCGTCGACCTTGGGCTCAGCACGTGGCCGAGCCCATCACCCTCGACCGGGAGCGTGCCCAGGGGAGGGTGTACCGGATCGAGGTCTCCATCGACGGCGTGGACCGGCTGTCCGTCTGGTCCTCGACTGCTGAATTGGTCCATCGGCCTTCCGTCGCGTCCGAGCCCGCGGACTCGGACCGGTCGGTGGACGGAGCGGCTCCTCGGTGGAGGCTGCGGCAGGGGGCTGCGTCACACCTCGCCGTCGCCGGGGGGCAGTTCGCCGGTGCATGTGGCGCGCCCGAATTCGCCCATGGCGGTGGCGCGCTGGACGTGTTTGCCGCGGATCGCGAGTGTGCAGGACGCCTGTCCGCCCTTCCCGTCGAGGATGATGGCGATCGTCGGGGCCTTGCCGAGGGGCACCTGAACCGACTTCTTCCAGGGAAGCGTGACGGCCTTCTCGACCGTGGCCGTGCCGGATTCGCTGCGCGCGAGGTAGGAGATCTCGGCGGTGCCCGTGCCCGTGACCTCGTACGTCACCTCGGCCGTCGGCACGGCGCGCGGCTTCGGCTGTTCGTCGATGTTGAGGATGCTGTAGCCGACGAGCCCGAAGCAGGCGAGCAGGGCGACGCCGGCGATCAGCAACCCACGCCGGACCGGGGAGCCCTCGGTGCTCTCGTGTTCGTTCTCCTCCCGGACGGCGTTTTCCTCGAGTTCACTGGATGACATGGAAGAGCCCGGCTTTCGGTGAGCTAATAGATGAACCGGGTGGTTATACACCATGCCGCCGACCAAACGCGAGCGAGCGTAAAAATCGGGCGAACTGAACTCCCTTCGGCTAATTAATTGTCCTTTATGTCGTCAGGGTTGACCAGGTCTCGGAGAAGTGGTTAGAAATCCCGCGGCAACGCTCGTGACCTCGTGGTTCGTCCCTTCCGCGCGGTCACCCCGCATTGCTCCAAGCTGGGCGGAAACCTCCGCTCCGGCTCGTTCGGCGCGCCCATTTCGCGTGCAGCGATGCGGGTGCGTCGATGCCGAAAGGTGTTGAGGTGAAAGTTCCGTACAGGAGATATATCTCCTGTCTGGTCGCGTCGGCGGTAGCGGGCACGCTATTGCCGCAGATCGCGTATGCGGCTCCCGCATCGCCGTCGAAGGACGACGGCAAGGGCGTCATCGACACGATCGCGGGTTGGTTCTCGGACGACGACGAGGAGCTGAGCAAGCCCCCGGTCGGCGGGAAACTGGAGGTACCCAGCCGGGAGAAGTTGCCGAAGGGCGAGAAGCTCCCGAAGGCGAAGCGGGTCAAGGAGCTGACGGGCAAGCGCACGTCGCAGGCGCGTTTCTGGCAGCTGTCGGACGGCCGGATCGAGGCCGAACTGACGGCGGTGCCGACGTCGTACAGGTCCGGGAACTCCTGGAAGCCGGTCGAGACCACCGTGCGCTCCACCCAGGACAAGGGTTTCGACTTCGCCAACACCGCGAACGCCGGCAAGAGCTGGTTCGGCTCCGACGCCGGAAGGTTCATGCGCTTCGAGGCGGAGGGCGGCGGGGCGGTCACCTTCGGGCTGACCGGTGCCGGTGCGCTCAAGCCGGAGGCGAAGGGCGACCGGGTCCTCTACAAGGACGCCGTCTCCGGCGCGGACCTGTCGTACCGGGTCGGCAACGGTCAGGTGAAGGAGGACATCGTCCTCGCCGAGCGCCCGGCCGGTCCGGTGTCGTTCACCTTCACCCTGGACACCGAGGGCGGTCTGACGCCGCAGACCCGCAAGGACGGCTCGATCGCCTTCTTCGGCGAGGCTCCGGGCACTCCGGTGATGGTGATCCCGGCTCCGTACATGACGGACGCCAAGAAGGATCCGCAGTCGGTCACCGGCGGCACCTACAGCACCGAGGTCACCCAGAAGCTGACTAAGGACGCCGACGGCAAGGGCTGGAAGCTGACCGTCACGCCGGACGCCAAGTGGCTCGCGGCGAAGGAGCGTCAGTACCCGGTCGTCATCGACCCGACGATCACGATCACGCCGATCGCCTCGGTCTCCGAGGACACGATGGTCCTGTCGGACCAGCCGGCGGTGAACTTCAACAACACCTGGAAGCTGTCGGTCGGCAAGACGGACACCGGCATCGCCCGTTCGCTGATCAAGTTCCCGCTGAGCGAGATCCCGGCGGGGGTGAAGGTCGACGCGGCCCGGCTGAGTCTCTACTACGACCAGGCGCACACCACCAACGGCAACGTCGTCGCTCTTGAGGCGCACCGGGCCACCGGGGCGTGGAGCGAGGCGGGCGCGACGCCGGCGACCTGGTCCAACACCAGCGCCCTGGTGGGTGAGCTGTCCGGCACCACGGTGTCCCTGGACGACGGTGACTCCGGTACGGCGGCGGTCGGCGAGTGGCCGCGTTCCACCACGACCGGCGGAGCCGCGACCAACGACGACTACGCCTACAACAAGAACGCGCTCACGGGCGAGTCGTACACCTGGCAGCCCAGGGTCCCGGAGACCGACAGCTACCGGGTGGACGTGCACTACCCGGCGGCGGCGGACGCGGCCACGGCCGCCCCGTACACGGTCACCCACAACGGCGGCACCAAGAACTACACGGTCAACCAGACCGGTACCGGCGGTGTGTGGAAGACCCTGGACGCGGCGGAGCTGAGCTTCGCCAAGGGCAACGCCGGGAAGATCGTCCTGGGTGACACGGGCTCGGCCACGACCCGTACGCTCGCCGACTCGGTGCGGCTGGTGAACCCCTCCGAGATCACCAAGGCCGCCTGGGACTACAACAAGTGGCATGACTTCCCCGTCGCCGACACGGTCCAGAAGTGGGTCTCCGGTACGGCGACCAACCACGGTTTCGTGCTCAAGGCCAAGGACGAGTCGGGCACCGCGCCGACCGGCGGCCCGCGCTACGCGGCTGCCGACGGCAACGCCTACGGCGGCGAGACGTCCACGTATCCGCGTCTGACGGTGACCTACGGGGCTGTCGGCACGTCGCTGAACTCGCCGACCGTGGTCCACTCCACCGGCCCGGAGCTTTCCTGGCCGGCGTACGCCAACACCAGCGGCGACACTGGCCTGGACATCGCGGAGTACCAGCTGCACCGCTCCACGCAGCAGGTCTTCACCCCGTCCGCCGCGACGCTGATCGCCCCGATCGCCTCGACCGCGACGACGTACACGGACACCACGGCGGTGCCGACCCCGGACTCCAGCTCCAGCGAGATCGGCAAGTCGTACTACTACCAGCTCGCGGTCAAGGCCAAGAACGGCCAGCTCCTCGGGTCGCCGACCCGCATCTTGGGCATCCCCAAGGCCGGCCGGACGATGAGGATCATCCAGGCGGGTCAGGTCGACACCACGCTCTCCTCGCAGCAGCCGACCGTCAACCACGACGGCCTGGTCTCAGGCAAGGCCCAGACCTGGCTGAGCGTCGGCAACAACTCCGGTACCTACGGCAAGACCCGCGCCGCCCTGAAGTTCCCCACCACATCCATCCCCACCACCGCCACGGTGCTGGAGAACAAGATGTACATGTGGGGCGCGGAAACCACCAGCACCACCAACGGCGCGATCTACGAACTCCACTCCCTGACCCGGGACTTCACCGAGACCCAGGCCACCTGGAACAACGCCAACTCGACCACGCCGTGGACCACCGCCGGCGGTGACTTCTCCGCCACGGTGTCCGACACCGTGCCGCAGATCACCGACGAGGTCGGCCGCCACTGGTGGGACGCCACCGGACTCATGCAGTCCTGGGTCAAGACCCCCACCCACAACAAGGGCGTCCTGGTCAAGCTGAAGGACGAGACCACCACCGGCCCGCAGGAGCGCACCATGTTCCTGTCGTCCGAAGCCTCGGACCCCCAGCTGCGTCCGTACATGCAGGTCATCTACGTCGACGCGACGACCGAGGACACGTACTACGCGCCGACGACTCCGGCTCGTATGACGCCGAACTCGCAGTACACGGTCGAGTTCACGGTCACCAACACCACCGCCACCGCGTGGGCCGCGGGCGAGCGCCAGCTCTCCTACACCTGGAAGCTCCCCGACGGCACGGACGTCACCACCGGCGGCAACCAGCTCTCCACCGCGATCCCGGCCCTCCTGCCGGGCAAGTCGGCGACGATCCAGGCGCAGGTCAAGACGCCGATCAACTCCGACAACGGCAACAAGCGCAACGAGTACGTCCTCGGCTGGGACATCAAGAAGGTCGCCGACGGTACCTGGCTGTCCGCCGGCACCGGCGCCATCCCGTCGCTGAAGCAGAACGTGGCGGTGGAGGACCCGACCTCCAACCAGATCGGTCTGGAGAAGTTCTACGGCTACACCGGCAAGAACACCGGCGCCGGCGCCAGCCTGATGAACAACCTCGCCTCCGGCAACACGGTGTGGTCGTACAACGCGTTCAACAACCCGGGTCGGGGTCTGAACACGTTCTTCCGGCTGGCCTACAACTCCCTGGACACCTCCGACACGGTTTCCGGTCACGGCTGGTCCATGCAGGCATCGGGGCCGATCCGGCTCGGGGCGCCGCTGGACTTCCACCCCAACCCCAACCCCACCGAGGTGCGCCTGCCCGATGGCGACGGCACCACCCACGTGTTCCGTTGGGACTCGGTCACGAGTTCGTGGAAGGCGCCGGCGGGTGTGCACTACAAGCTGGCCGCCAAGGCAGGTCTGGACTGCAAGCCGACCAAGGACCCGGTCCCGGACGCCTGGACCATGACCCGGCCGGACGGCAGCCGCTTCCTGTTCGGCTGCGACGGCTACCTGACCTCCACGGTGGACAAGAACGGCAACACCCTGCTGTTCACCTACGAGGAGCGGAAGTCCAACAACAAGCCGACCAAGTTCCTGACGTACATCACCGACCCGGCGTCGCGGCAGACGCTGACGGTGGACTACTTCAAGAAGGGCGACTCCTCCTACGAGTACGTCTCGGGCACCGGCACCATCGCCACGGGCTCGAACCTGACCAACTCCAAGATCTACGACCACATCAAGTCGGTCACCGACGTCTCCGGTCGTAAGATCAACTTCTGGTACACGGACAAGGGTCTGCTCGGCCAGTTCACCGACGGCGTGGGAACGTCGCAGCCGAAGGTGTTCAAGTTCACCTACGACGCCACGCAGGGCAACAAGAACGTCAAGCTGGTGACGGCCACCGACCCCCGGGGCAATGCCACCAAGCTGGCCTACTACGCCCCGCAGGTCGGCGACGACCCGAAGTACCACTGGTGGACCAAGACCATCACGGACCGGCTGAACAACAACACGACGTTCGCCTACAAGGCCAACGCGACGAACACGAAGTTCACCGACACCGAGGTCACGGACGCCGAGTCGCACGCCACGGACTACGTCCTGGACGACTTCGGCCGCCAGGTGAAGGCCACCAACGCCAAGTCCGAGATCGTGGACATGTCCTGGGACACGGACAACAACGTCATCCTCCTGAAGGACGCGAAGGGCGCCCAGACGACCTGGACGTACGACCCGAAGACCGGCAACCCGCTGACGATGAAGGACGCGGAGGCCAACAAGAACGGCACCGCGGGGACGGCCTACACGTACCAGACGCGCGCCGACGGCTACTCGGCCGATCTGTTCACCAAGACCTCCCCGGAGGGCCGCAAGTGGCAGTTCGGTTATGACGCCTTCGGCAACCTCAAGACGGTGACCGACCCCAAGGGTGCCGCCACCTTGTCGGTTCCCGACGACTACACCACCAAGTACGACTACGACGTCTACGGGCAGTTGACCAAGGCCACCGACGCCAACGGCAACGCCACCGTCAACTCCGACTTCGACTTCATGGGCTACCCCAAGAAGATCACCGACGCGGAGAACCACGCCACCTCGTTCGTCTACGACGAGCGCGGTCAGGTCACCTCGGTGACCGACGCCCTGGGCACCACCACCACCCAGACCTACGACGTCTTCAAGCGTCCGCTGGTCAACAAGCTGCCCAAGGACCACGCGCAGGGGGTGTTCATCACCACCCCGGCCCCGGTGTACGACGCCAACGACAACGTCACCACCAGCACCGCCGCGGACGGCGTGGTGTCCACCGCGGTCTACGACTCCGCGGACCAGGTGACCGCGGCGACCGGCCCGGACAACAACCTGAGCGGTCGCACGACGCGCTACACCTACGACAAGGTCGGCAACGTCAAGACCACGACCGAGCCCAAGGGTGTGGCGACGACCTCCGTCCCGGACGACTACGTCACCACCAGCACCTACGACGCGATCTACCAGCTCGTGTCGGTGGTGAACGCCAAGGGTGAGAAGGTCTCCTACGAGTATGACAACGTCGGCAACCCGGTCACGGTCATCGACCCGAAGAAGAACGCCACCGCCGACACGACCGACTACACCACCAAGACCGAGTACGACCTCAACCACCGCGTGACCAAGGTCATCGACGCGGCCGGCAAGTACACCACCACCACGTACGACAAGGACTCCCTGGTCGTCGAGAGCACCGACAAGGAGGGCAACAAGTCCCAGGCCGTCTACGACGAGCGCGGCAAGGTCATCGAGCAGAAGGTTCCCTACGAGGGCACCACGGTCCGGTCGACCAAGTTCGAGTACGACCAGATGGGCAACAAGACCAAGGTGATCAGCCCGCGCGGCACCGCCACCGCGACCGTGGACGACTTCACCAGCCGCATCGAGTACGACAAGCTCAACCGCCCGGTCAAGCGGTTCCAGCCCTACGACCCGGCGGACGCGCGCTACAACGACCCCAACGTCTACACCCAGACGACCTACGACACGGTCGGCCGCACCTCGCGCGTCTCCGCGCCGCCGTCGGAGGGTCAGACGGTCCGTAACGACACCGACTACACCTACTTCGACAACGGCTGGACCAGGACGTCCACCGACCCGTGGGACATCGTCACCTCCTACGGCTACAACCAGACCGGTCAGCAGATCTCGCGCACCCTCACCTCGGCCGGCGGCTCCAGCTCGCGGACCCAGGGCTGGTCGTACTACCCCGACGGCAGCCTCCAGGCCCGCTCCGACGACGGCGTGCCGGTCGGCGCCCACGTGGTCGTGGCGGACAACTCCGACACCCAGACCGTCTCGGCGACCGGCACCTGGGCCACGGCTTCGGCCACCGGCCAGCAGGGCTACGACCACCGCACCCACGCGGCGGGGACGTCGACGGACACGTTCACCTGGACTCTGAACGTTCCGCAGGACGGCACCTACACCGCCTACGCGAAGTACCCGACGACCTCGGGTGCCTCCACGGCGGCGAAGTACACCGTCACCCACGACGGCGGCACCACCGACAAGGCGGTCAACCAGACCACCGGTGGCGGCAGCTGGGTCTCGCTGGGCTCGTTCACCTTCAAGCAGGGGAACACGTCCAAGATCACCTTGGCCACCGATGCCTCCGGCAAGGTCGTCGCCGACGCGGTGAAGATCGTCCGCCAGGTCACCGAGACGGACAACGAGAAGAAGGACTTCACCTACTCGTACGACCTCAACGGCAACCTGACCTCGATCACGGACGGCTCCTCGGGCGCCAAGATCGACACGTACACGATGACCTACACCGACCTCAACCAGGTCCAGAAGGTCAGCGAGTCCCTGTCCGGCGTCGAGAAGAAGGCCACGTCGTTCACCTACGACGCCAACGGCCAGAAGGCGACGACGACCCACCCCGACCAGTACGCGACGTACATCTACGACCTGCGTGAGCTGGTCAAGACGGTGAAGGTCGGCAAGTCCGTCTCGGACGCCTCGCCGAAGGTCACCGACTACACCTACACCGACCGCGGCCAGCGGCTGAAGGAGACCAAGGCCAACGGCAACACGGTCGACTACACCTACTACCTGAACGGCGCGCTCAAGACCCAGAGCGAGAAGAAGCCGAACGCCACCCTGGTCTCCTCGCACACCTACGCCTACGACGCCAACGGCAACCAGGCGCAGGACGTCGCGTCCAAGATGAACGCCGAAAACCACGGCGCGTACCTGAACTCCACCACGAACTACACCTACGACCCGGTCAACCGGCTCGCCCAGTCCGTGAAGACGGGCAGCGCCGCGGGCACCGAGACCTACGTCCACGACGACAACGCCAACGTCGTCACCCAGACGATCAAGAACGTCACGACCAACTACACCTACGACCGCAACCGGCTCCTCAGCTCGAACATCGGCGCCGCGACCAACAACTACAACTACGACCCGTACGGACGACTGGACACGGTCGTCGCGGGCGGCAAGGTGGTCGAGGACCGGGACTACGACGGCTTCGACCACGTGGTCAAGAACGCCAAGCTGCAGGCCGACGGGGTCACGAAGAAGTCCACGACCTACGTCTTCGACCCCCTGGACCGCACGGCATCCAAGACGGACGCCGACGGCAAGACCACCGACTTCAACTACCTCGGTACCTCCAGTGAGGTGCTCAACGAGGCCGTTGCCGGCGAGGTCACCAAGTCCTACCAGTACAGCCCGTGGGGCGAACGCCTGACACAGCTGAAGCGCAACACCGACGGCTCCGAGGAGCTCGGCGTCTACGGCTACAACGGCCACACCGACGTCGAAACCCTCACCGACAGCAGCGGTGACACCAAGTCCACCTACGGCTACACCGCCTACGGCAACAACAACGACGCCGAGTTCACCGGCATCGACAAGCCCGACACCGCCCAGCCCGACAAGGAGGCGTACAACCCCTACCGCTTCAACGCCAAGCGCTGGGACTCCGCCAGCGGCACCTACGACATGGGCTTCCGTGACTACAGCCCCGGCCTGAACCGCTTCACCAGCCGGGACATGTACAACGGCGCCCTGGCCGACATGCGGCTGGGGTCGGATCCCTTCACCGGGAACCGCTACGCCTTCACCGGCGGCAACCCGATCAGCGGCGTCGAGATCGACGGTCACTGGAGCGACTGGTGCGAAGGAGGCAACTTCTGCCCCTGGGACGACAACTTCGCCAACGCTTGGGTCGGTACCGTCACGACGGTCGCCGACACGCTTGCCAGCCCCGTGATCGCCGCGGAGCCGATTCTTCGGGACCACTGCCCCTCGTGCTTCGGAACCCCCGGTAACCCCAATGGTGTGGACCTGGGATTCGAATGGGTCTCGGGCAGCGGCCCCAAGAAGCGGGACTTCGGCGGAAACGACGCCTTCACGCAGTCGCTCATGGACCACTACCACGTCCAGCGCGTGCGGGAGATCGCGACCGACAACATCAGCGGCGGAAACTACAATCTGGGTGCGAAGGTCGCCCAGTACGAGAACAAGGACACGGGCCGCATAGAGAACAACGGCCTGAATCATTCGCTGTCCACCAAGACCCTCTACATGGACTTCACGACGAACATGTCCGCGGCGTTCCTGGGTTCCTACAACATGGAATACACCGTGAAGTCCATCGACAAGGAGGCGGGGACGGCGACCATTCAGTTCCATGTGACCAACAAGAGCACCATGAACTCCGGAACGCATATCGCCCCGGAGCTCGGCGGGTACAGCGATTGGTGGAGCGAGAACATCGGCGATCGCCTCAACGACTATTACGACACGGGGCGTTTCGCCAGGAAGGAGCAGGAAATCACGTGGACGGAGACGGTCGACCTCGACGACCCCGCGGCTCCGTCGCAGTCGTCGTCGACATCGTCATCGTCGTCGGGGGACTCGGGTGGCTTCCTGGACTCCGTGACAAGTTGGCTGGGCAGCCTCTTCTGATGGCAGCCTGAAGCGCTCGCTCCCGCCGGTTGTCCGGCCGGGACGCGCCCTGAAAACGGCGGGGCCGCCCCCAGGAACCCCTGGGGGCGGCCCCGCCGCCCGGAACGACTGAAAGCAGATGGCGTGAAGCCCGACGTATTTCGTATCAGTGCAAGCCTTGCGGCTGCCACCCTGACAGTTCTCGCCTCGACCGCCTGCGGGCCGAGCGGGCCCGCCCGCGTCTTTCCGGAGGCCGTGCAGCATTCCGAATTGGTCGGTCGATGGGACGGAGCGCCGGAATGCAGAAAGCCGCTTCCGGTCATTCGACTGCGTGACGACTACGGCTTCTCCGTCAAGAATTTTCCGATCGAATGGTCCGGCCCCGGGCCGGACGACGACAAGGTGACGCGCCTTACGGTCGACGGGAAATGGCATGCGGTCAACAAGGACCCCGGCCTGACGCCCTATCTGGTGCTTCGTTTCGAGAATCGGAACGACCACAGGTCTCTGGCGTTCTATGTGGAGAACGGGGAGCTGCGGATGAGCGGGAGTGTCCCGGCGTACGGGGAACCCGGCGAGTCATACTCGTGCACTTACAAGCGCACTTCCGCCGACCCTGAATCCGGCCTGTAGCGAGTCTGTCCGCTCGGCAACGTGGTCGGTGCCTGCCGCCGTCACGGGGACGGCCGACAGCCGGCGGCCGGCAGCCGCGTAGGGTGATGCGCTGGACAGCGTGACCCGGGCAGATCAAGGGAAGATCACCGCCCCCGCCAAGAGCCCCTTCGGCACCCACGCAAAGCCCGAAGCGGGTCATTCGGTCCACCATCCCCCTGCGCCTGTTGGGGATACGACGGCTGACCGGCGCGGTCGCTGACCACAGGGTCACCCACACGGGTTCGAGTCCCACCCGCCCCACTGCAAGCCGCAGGTGCAGAGACGTTCGCACCTGCGGCTTTTTGTTGTTGTGAGGCCCGTCACGGCGGGGGTCAGAACGCTTCCGTGGCGTCCGCCAGGTGGCGCAGGACGTCCGTCAGGTCTCCTCTGCGGGCGAAGGCCGCGCGCTGGCGGTGGGCGCCCGAGCCGTTGCGGAGCAGGGAGGCCAGGGTGGTGGCCGCGTGGTCGAGGTCGCCCACGGCCGCCAGTTCCGTGGCGACGTGGCCGAGGAGCGCCTCCGCGAGGTCGGCGGCCGGGAGTTCGGTGCCGGTGTACGGGTCCAGGCCGAAGCCCTCCAGGCCGTCGTGGGCGGCCCGCCAGCGGGCCAGTCGCAGTACGTCGTCCCGGGCCTCCGGGGCGGGCTGCCGGGCGGAGATCTCGCGCAGCGCGGTGGCGACCAGAGCACGGGAAAGTTCGGCCTGGAGCACCGCGGTCTCGATGTCCGGGGACATGTCGGGCGCCCGGATCTCGAGCGTCGGCCAGTTCCCGGAGGGGCGGAGGTCCCAGTAGACCATCTTGGTGTCGAGGGCCGCGCCGGAGCCGAGCAGGGTCTGCACCGAGCGCCGGTAGTGGGCGGTGGAGGTGAAGTGCGGGGGGAGTCCCGCCGACGGCCAGGCCGACCAGGCCATGGCCCGCCAGCTGGCGTGGCCGGTGTCACGGCCCTGCCAGAACGGCGAGTTGGCGGCCAGCGCGATCAGCGTCGGCAGCCAGGGGCGGACCCGGTTGGCCACGGCCACGGCGGAGTCCACGTCGAGGGTGCCGATGTGGATGTGCCGACCGCAGCCGACCAGGCTGTCGGTGAGCGAGCCGAAGCGCCGGTGCTGTTCCCGCTGGCGGGGTTCGTCATCGGTCAGGTGCAGGGGCCCGTCCAGGGCCACCACGGGAGAGGGGCTGGCGAGCAGCCGGCAGCCGTGCATCCGGGCCGCCTTGGCGAGGGAGCGCCGCAGGGCGCCGAGCTCCTCGCGGAGAGTGGCGGCCGAGTCCGCGACCGGGGTGGCGATCTCCACCTGGTAGCGGGTGCCCTCGGCGTGCAGCTGGTGTGGTTCCCCGGCGGCAGTGGCGAGGACGAGCGGGGCGGCCGGGACCACCTTGAAGGTCCGGGCGTCGACGAGGAGGAACTCTTCCTCCACCCCGACCGTGAGCGGTGCCGCTCCGGCCCGCCCGAAGATGCGCAGAGTGTTGCTCGCGGTTCCTTTGCCAGGTTCGATCACTACGCCTCCCTGGACATACGAGTCTTTCATCATGGGCTGACGCGAGGTGGGGAGCGCACGTCGATTCAGTCAAATCTCTTGGGGCGGTGGCGAGTTACCGGCCCGGAAGGGCGGGCTCCGCGACCCAGGGGTCCGGTGGGGTGACTGGTGCCGCTGGGTGCCGGCCGGTCGCCGGTGCCCCGGCGGATTCCGCGTCCCAGCCGGGCCGGCGGCGGGCCGTGCGGCGGGCCGGCAGCGCGCCCCGGACGGGCCGGCGGCGCGCCCCGGCCAGGCCGACGCACGGCCGGTTCGGCGGGCCGGTGCGGGGCCGGATTAATTCGGGAGACCGGAAATCCGCGCCCGGTTAGCATCCCGTGTGACCCGCACCCCCTCCCCGACCCAGCCGGAGGACCAGGCCCCGCAAGGCCGGGACCCGGACCATACGGCGCCGCCCCGGCGGCGGATCTTCGCCGATCTCACCCCGCTGCGCACCTCGCCCGACTACCGGCGGCTGTGGGTCGGCAACACCATCTCCTGGACGGGTGCGGCCATGACCGTCTTCGCGGTCCAGCTCCAGGTGTACGACATCACCCGGTCCAGCCTCTCGGTCGGAGTCGTCGGGCTGTGCTCACTGGTCCCGCTGATCGTCTTCGGCCTGTACGGCGGAGCCATCGCCGACTCCGTCGACCGGCGCAAGCTGGGCCTCGCCAGCTCCGGCGGGCTGGGCGCGCTCTCGGTGGTGCTGGCTGCCGCCGCGCTGCTCGACTACCACCGGGTGTGGCTGCTCTACACCGTGGTCGCCCTGCAGTCGGTGTGCGGTGCGCTGAACTCGCCCGCCCGGTCCGCCATGATCCCCCGGCTGCTGCCGCCCGAGCAGCTGCCCGCCGCCAACGCACTGAATTCGGTGACCACCACCTCCGGCTTCATGCTCGGCCCGATGGCGGGCGGGCTGGTCGTCGGCCTCTGGGGCTACCAGGCCGCGTATCTGATCGATGCCGTCGCGTTCACCGGTGCCTTCTACGCGATGTGGCGGCTGCCCTCGATGCTGCCGGAGCGGACGGACGGCAAGCGGGGCCGGGCCTCGGTGTTGGACGGGCTGCGGTTCCTCGCCACCCGGCCGAACATCCGGATGACCTTCTTCACCGACATGGCCGCAATGGTGCTGGCGCAGCCGAAGGCGCTGTTCCCGGCCATCGCGCTGATCTGGTACGGCGGCGATGCCGTGACCGTCGGCCTGCTGGGCGCCGCCACCGCGGTCGGCGCGCTGCTCGGCAGCGTGTTCTCCGGATGGCAGGGCCGGATCCGCCGGCACGGGGTGGCGATCCTGCTGTCGGTGGCGGCCTGGGGGCTGGCCGTCGCGGTGTTCGGGGTCACCCGGAACCTCTGGCTCGGACTGTTCTTCCTGGCCGTGGCGGGCTGGATGGACTCCATCTCGATGGTGTTCCGCACCACCATGCTCCAGGCCGCCACCCCCGACGAGATGCGGGGGCGGCTGCAGGGCGTCTTCATCGTGGTGGTCGCGGGCGGGCCCCGGCTCGGCGACTTCCTGGCCGGCACGGTCGCCGACCTCACCTCGCCGGAACTGGCCATCACGGGCGGGGGACTGGCCTGCGTGCTCGTCGTGGCTCTCCTCGCCGCCCGCTGGCGCGGCTTCGCCCGCTACGACGCGCGGTCGCCGCAGCCCTAGGAGGCGTGGTGCGCCGGGGCCGGGCGGATCCGCCTGCCGGTTCAGCGCGACGGCTCGAGGTCGATCACCGACACCGCGCCGCAGCAGGAGTGGGTGAGGTAGGCGCGGCGGCCGTCCGCGGTCACCGCGATTCCGTCCGAGGTGCCACCGACGGGGATGGGGGTGCCGGTCGCCTTGCCGGTGCTCGTGTCGATCACGGACACGGACTCTGCTCCGGAGTGGGTGACGTAGACGCGGTGACCGTCGCGGGTCACCGCGACATCGTTCGGTTTGAAGGCGACGGGGATGGGGTCGCCGGCCACCGTGTCGGTCCTCGTGTCGATCACGGCTACGGTGCCCGACTGGTCGGTGACGTAGACGCGTTGCCCGTCCGGCGTCACGGCCACGGCGTACGGGAAGCTGCCGATGCGGACGGGCAGACCGGCAACCTTGCCGGTGCTCGTGTCGATCACCGAAACAGGGACGGGAGATCCGAAGCCGCCGTTGGTGACGTAGGCGCGCCGGCCGTCCGGGGTGATCGCCACGCCGATCGGGGTGCTGCCGACGCGGAGAGGGCTGCCGATGACCTTGTTGTCCGTCGTGTCGATCACGGACACGGAGTCCGATCCGGCGTTGGTGACGTAGGCACGGCGGCCGTCCGGGGTGATCGCCACGTCGATCGGGCTGCTGTCGGCCTTGAGGAAGACGTCGTCGACGACCTCGTTGGCCGTCGTGTCGATCACGGACACCGAGTCCGACAGGGCGTTGGTGACGTAGGCGCGGCGGCCGTCGGGAGTGACCGCCACCCCGAAGGGGGTGTGGCCGGTACGGATACGGCCGACCACCTTGTTCGTCCTCGTGTCGATCACCGACACCGAGAACGACCCCGAGTTGGTGACGTAGGCGTGGTGGCCGTCCGGTGTCAGGGCGATGCCCACCGGACCGCTGCCCACGTGGATGGGGCGGGGGGCGGCCACCGCGGTCGGCGCGGCGGTCCACGGCGGCAGCAGCACACCGCCCAGCGCGAGCAGGACGGCCAGCAGGAACCGGACCGCACAGCGCCCGGCCCGGCCCGGGAGGACCGAGTACCGGCGATGGGAATCGAGGCTGCTCACGGCGACCTCCTGTCCGTGAGGCATCAGGCGGGCCATGCTGCGCTCTCTGCTCCCCAGCATGACCCCTTCACCCGCACCTGCAACCGCAGCCCGGCCCGTACCCTCCGCGCCGGTCAGGCGTCCACCGGTTCCACGGTGCGGTCGCCGCCCGCCGAGCCGGTGTTGGTGGTGCCGGCCGGCTCGAAGAGCAGGATGGACACCTCCTCCTCGGCCACGGGGCAGTGCTCGACCCCGCGCGGTACGACGTACAGCTCGCCGGGGCCGAGGACCACGTCCCCGTCCCGCAGCCGGATGGTCAGCTCCCCGCTCACCACGAGGAACAGCTCGTCGGTGTCCTCGTGGCTGTGCCAGATGAACTCCCCTTGGATTTTGGCCGCCTTGACCTCGTAGTCGTTGATCCGGGCGATGCGGCGGGGCGCCCAGTGCTCGTCGAATCCGGCCAGCTTCTCCGCGATGTTCACTGTCTTGTCCATGGCGGCAGCCTGCCCGCCGGGCTGCGGTCCGGTCTTGTACGTTCCTGACATGAGCGTCTTGGCGTGGCGGCCGGAACTGCCGGGCATCACCGAGGTGTTCCACGCCCGGTTCACCGACCACGCCTATCCGGCCCATGTGCACGACACGTGGGCGCTGATGATCGTCGACAGCGGCCGGGTCGACTTCGCGCTGGACCGTGCACGGCACGGGGCGGGCCTGCCGGAGACGGTCGTGCTGCTGCCGCCGGGGGTGGTGCACGACGGCCGGACCGTCACCGAGGCGGGCGTCCGCAAGCGGGTGCTGTACCTGGACACCTCGGTGCTGCCGGCCGGGCTGACCGGGGCCGCGGTGGACGCGCCCCTGCTGTACGACGCGGCGCTGCGGGCCCGGATCCACGGGCTGCACCGGGCGCTGGGCGGGCGGGAGCTGTTCGAGGCGGAGTCGCGGCTGGCCTTCGTGCGGGAGCGGTTGCGGCAGCGGCTGTCCGGGCGGGGGCCGGCCGGGGCGCAGCCGCCGGGCGTGCGGCTCGCCGTACGGCTGCGCGAGCTGCTGGACGCGCGGGCCGTCGAGGGGATCACCCTGCGGGAGGCGGCAGCGGTGCTGGGGGAGGCGCACCCGACGCATCTGGTCCGGTCGTTCAGCCGGGCCTTCGGGCTGCCGCCGCACGCGTATCTGACGGCGCGGCGGGTGGAGGCGGCGCGCCGGCTGCTGCTCGCCGGGATGCGGACGGCGGAGGTGGCCGCGGCGGTGGGGTTCCACGACCAGGCGCACCTCACCCGGCATTTCGGGCGGCACGTCGGGGTCACCCCGGCGCGGTTCGCCCGATCGGGCCGGTCGTGAACCTCCGTCAGCCCTTTTCGCGTTCCACGATGCCCCGGGCGACCCCCAGGTCCACCAGGTCCCGGGGGCGCAGGCGGAGCTGGTCGGCGGTGGCCGGGGCCTGGTCGGCGGGCCGTTTGAGGATGGCCGCGGCCAGTTCGGGGGCGATGACGGAGAAGTAGCTGTCCGGGGTGACCCAGGTGTTGCCGGGAGCGGCGAGCGCCAGCGCCCCGCCCGAACCGCCCTCGCCGATCAGCAGGGTGGTGACCGGGACGGTCGCCGCGGCCAGCGCCGCGAAGGCGTCCGCGATGGCCGCCCCGGCGCCGGCGTGCTCGGCCGCCGCGTCGTTGGCGGCGCCCGGGGTGTCCACCAGGGTGAGCACCGGGATGCCGAGCCGGTCCGCGAGCCGGATCAGCCGGGCGGCCGTCCGGTAGCCGGCCGGGCGGGTGGCGGTGCCGCACTGGGCGGCGTACCCGATGGCCCGGCCCTCGCGGAGGCCGAACCCGCACAGCATGCCGGGGTCGGTGCCGCCCGCCCGGTCCCCGGAGAGCGGCAGCCGCGCCTCGAAGTACGCGTCCAGGTACGCCCCGGCCCGCGGCCGGTCCGGGTGCCGGGCCAGGCGGACCGCTTCCCAGCCGGTCTCCGGTCCCGTTACGCCGTCCAGCCGGCCCAGGGCTGCGGGTGGCTCGGCCGGCCGCGGCTCGGGCCCGCCGCCGGTACCCAGCAGGCCCAGCCAGGCGGCCAGGGTGTCCCGGAGCTCCGCCGCCGGCACCACGGCGTCCACCTGCCCGGCGGCGTACTGGCCCTCGGCGGTGTAGGCGGCCGGATCGGCGTCGGCGGGCCGGACCCGGGACCCGGCGAAACCCACCTGGGCGCCGGGCAGGGCCAGCACCACGTCCGCGCCGGCGCCGAGGGTGGCCCAGCCGCCCCCGGTGGTGGGATCGCGCAGCACCGCGATCTGCGGCAGCCCGGCGGCCCGGGTCAGCACCGACTGGCGGGCCACCCGCTGAAGCTGGGTGAGGGCCGGCATGCCCTCCTGCATGCGGGAGCCGCCGGTGGCGATGAGGGAGACGAGGGGAAGGCGGCGGTGCCGGGCGTGTCCGTAGGCGGCCTCGAGCCGGTCGCCGGTGCGCTCGCCCAGGGACCCGCCGAGGAACCCGAACTCGAAGGAGATGACGACGGCTTCCCGGCCGCCGACGCGGGCGGTGCCGACCACGACGGACTCCCGCTCGCCGGTGCGGGCTGCGGCCCGGCCCCGGGAATCGTCGTAGCCGGACCAGCCGATCGGCCCGTCCGGGCCGGACCGCCTTTCCGGGACGGCGAGTTCGGCGAAGCTGCCGGGATCGGCGAGGGAGTCGAGGGCCGCGCGGGCGGAGGTGCGGGTCACGGTCACGGGGCCACCCTAGGCGGGCCAGGGGAGCGGCAGGGCCACTTTCACGGCGTAGGCGGCGACGAGCCCGTAGCCGAGACGGAAGCTCCAGTTCCGCACGGCGGGGGAGATCCGGGCCCCGGCGAACGCACCGAGCAAGGCGAGGAACTGCTGCCAGAGGAGCGAGGCGAGCAGCACCCCGGCGACAAAGGCGGTGGCGGCGGCGCCGGTGGCGAGGCGGGCGCCCTGGGCGGTGGTGAGGGCCGCGAAGTAGAGGGCGGTGGTGGGGTTCACGGCGGTCAGCGCGACGTACCGCAGGAAGACCCGCCACACTCCGGGTCCTCCGGCCACGGGTCCTGCGGCCACGGGTCCTGCGGCCACGGGTCCTGCGGCCCCCGGTCCGTTCGGCGCGGATGGCGCGGGCGGAGCCTGGGTGCGGGAGGACCAGAGGCCTCGGGCGGCGATGGCCAGGAGGATCACCGCGGCGGCCAGCCGGACCCATGCCTCGACCGGGGCCACGTGCGAGGCCACCCACGGGCCCAGGGCCACCGCCAGGGCGGCGTAGCCGAAGTCGACCACCGCGATTCCCGTCGCACCCGCGACCGCCGCCCGGCGCGAGCGGATCGCCTCCTGGAGCAGGAGCACGCTCATCGCACCCATCGGCATCGCCACGCCCAGGCCCGCGGCCGCTCCGGCCAGGGACGGGGCCGTCCATGTAGTGAGGTCGGTCATGGCGGCAAGCCTGGGAGCGCGACGGGGAAACACGCGGGTGCATATCGGCCTCGGCTGAGAGAATCGCGGTATGGACCGCCTCGACCGAGAGATCCTCGGCATCCTGCAGCAGGATGCGCGGATCTCGTACCGCGATCTCGGCGTCCGCGTCGGGCTCAGCGCCAACGCCGCCGCCGACCGGGTGCGCCGGATGCGCCGGGACGGGGTGATCCGCGGGTTCACCGTCCTGGTCGACCCGGCCGCCGACACCCGCGGCGGACTGGTCGTCTTCATCGACGTCACGCTGCGCCTGGACACCACCAACGACGCGTTCGAGCAGGCCATCACCCGGCTGCCCGGCATCACCGAAGCCGTGCACGTCACCGGCGCGCACGACTACCTCGTCCGTGCCCGCGCCGCCGACCCGGCCGCTCTGGACGTACTGCTCCGCCGGCTCAAGACGGAGGCCGGGGTCGCCCAGTCCAGCACCCGGATCGCCCTCCGCGCGGCCAACCGCCCACCGGGCGGCAGCCGACCGGAGGGCTGAACAGGGACCGACGACCAGGGCTGAACAGAGGCCGACGTCCAGGGCTGAACAGGGGCCGACCGGGGCTGAACCGAGGCTGACCAGGGCGACCGGGGCCGACTAGAGGGCCGACTCCCAGGTCACCGTCGTGCCCCGGGTGCCCGCCTCGGTGCGGCCGTCGTCCGTCACCGTCAGCCGCACCTTCGCCGGGTCCGCATCGACCTCCACCTCGACCGAGGAGACCTGGGCCCGCCGGTGCGCGGCTGCCAGCGCGCCGCGGAGGGCGGCCAGGAGGCCGGTCGCCACCGGGTCCGGAACCAGCGCGTCCACCGCCCCCGCGAAGTGCACCGAGGGCTGGAAGCCGAACAGCACCCCCGCACCGCCGGTCTCCCGCAGCACCCGCCCGCGGAAGGTGGCCGGCGCGTCGGTCGGCGGCTGCTGGAGGGCGAAGATGGCCGTCCGTACCTCCTGGATCGTGGAGTCCAGCTCGTCCACCGCACGGCCCAGGTCATCGCCCACCGCGTCGACCGCCGCATCGCCGCCCGCCTCCCCGGCGGCCGCGGCCGCGGAGCGCCGCCGGGTGCTCTCCAGCATCATCTCGGTCGCGAACAGCCGCTGGACCACCAGATCGTGCAGGTCGCGGGCGATCCGGTCGCGGTCCTCGTACACCGCCAGCTGCTCCCGGTCGTGCTGGGCGTCCGCCAGGACCAGCGCCAGCGCGGCCTGGGAGGCGAACTGTGAGGCCAGCAGCCGGTCCACCGCGTCGTACGGGCGGCCGCCGCGGGCCCGCGGCAGCGCCAGCGTGCCGATCAGCTGTCCGCCGCTCTGGAGCGGGAGCATCATGCTGGGGCCGAACCGCTCTCGCACGTGCGTGGTCATCCGGGGGTCCGTCGCCGAGTCCTCGACGAAGACCGGTTCGCCGCCCAGCAGCTGCTCCAGGACCGCGCTGCCGGGGGCGATGGCGGTGCCGACCAGGTCACCGGGGTCGCCTTGGGTGGAGGCGGCCACGATCTCCATGCCGCCCTGGGGCGTCGGCTGGAGCACCACCCCTGCCGCCGCGTCCGCCAGCAGCCGGGCCCGTTCCGCCACGCACATCAGCGCGTCCGCGGCCGGCCGCCCGGCCAGCAGGGTGGTGGTGACGGCGGCCGCGCCCTCGATCCAGCGCTCCCGGCGGCGGGCGGTGTCGTACAGCCGGGCGTTGCCGATCGCGATGCCGGCCTGGGAGGCGAGGACCCGCAGCAGGGCCAGGTCCTCGTCGGTGAAGGGGTCGCCGCCGTGTTTGTCGGCCAGGTAGAGATTGCCGAACACCTCGGTGTGGACCCGGATCGGGACGCCGAGGAAGGAGCTCATCCCGGGGTGGCCGGGTGGGAAGCCCGCCGACCGGGGGTCCTCGGAGATCTTCGGCACCTTCAGCGGGCGCGGATCGCGGATCAGGGCGCCGAGGAGGCCGGAGCGGCCGTCCGGCAGGTGCGGGATCCGGGCCCGTTCCTCCTCGGTCATGCCCGCCGTGAACAGTTCGGTCAGCCGGGCGCGCTCGGGGTCCACCACCCCGAGCGCGCCGTACCGGGCCGAGCACAGCTCGGCGGCCGACTCCACGATGTGCTGGAGGGTGGAGCGCAGTTCGAGTTCCGAACCGACACTCAGTACGGCCTCCAGCAGCATCGGCAGGCGGGGCCGCTCCGCGGGCTGTGCGGGGGCGTCCGCCCGTCCTTCGGTCATTCGGCCAGCGGGTTGAGGACCATCGGGGCGATCTTCCCTTCCAGCATGGCGCCCAGGCCCAGGACGGCGCACACGTCGGGCCGTTCCGCGATGGCCACGGGCATGCCGGTCGCGTCCCGCAGCATCTGGTCCAGGCCCGGCAGCAGGGCACTGCCTCCCACCATCATGATCCCCCGGTCCGTCAGGTCGGCGACCAGGTCCGGCGGGCAGTCCCGCAGCACCTTGCCGATGCCGTCCAGAACGGCGGTCAGGGGGGTGTGGATGGCGTCGCGTACCGCCGCCGTGTCCACGTGCACCGAGCGGGCGAGGCCGGTGGCCACGTCCAGACCGTGGATGAGGGTGGAGGCGGGCCCCTCCGGGGTGATGCCGTTGCCGTGCAGGGCCAGCTGGAGCGGCCGTACGGCCTGGCTGGGCAGCATCAGCTCGTGGGCGTGGCGCAGGTGCTGGACCACCGCGTGGTCGATGGCCTCGCCGCCCACCGGCACCCGCTGGGCGGTCACCACGGATCCGAGGGAGAGGACCGCGACCTGGGTGGCCGCCGCCCCGCACACCATGATCATCGTCGCGGTGGGCTGTTCCACGGGCAGGCCGCAGCCGACGGCCGCAGCGATCAGCGTGTCGACCAGTTCGACGCGCCGGGCGCCGAGCCCGACCAGGGTCTCCACGGTGGCGCGCTGGGCCAGTGGGTCGGCGTCGTGCGGGGTGCAGGCGGCGGCGCGCAGCCGGGGCTTGCGGCGCAGGGCGCGCCGCAGCTTCTCGCCGAGGAGGTGGCGCAGCATCCGCTGGGCCATTTCGATGTCGACGACGGTGCCGCCGGAGACGGGGCGGACCACTCGGATGTAGTCGGGGGTGCGGCCGGTCATCCGTTCGGCGAAGGAGCCGACGGCAATGAGTGCACCGGTGCGCGTGTTGACGGCGGCGACACTGGGCTCGTCGACCACCAAGCCGGCGCCCTTGACGTACACGCGGGTCCGCGCCGCTCCCAGGTCGACGGCGACGTGGCAGCGGCGCAGCTGCTCAAGACTGACGGTCACGGCAGATCCTCCCGGGAGCGCTGACGCAAGAAGACCGGCGGCCTGCCGGTCACAGTTGCCATCTTTCGCGCAAAACGGTCTAACGGCTTGTTGGGTTGCTCCGTCAGGGGTGCTGCACGGGGGTGGTTTTCTGTACCGACAGGCCGCAGCATGCCCCCACTACCCGCGCTACTCGTGCGTAACAAGGTAAGGGGGACCCGATGCTGACGGCTCGACAGAAACTGGCGGCGCTCCTGACGCTCTGCCCGGCACTGCTCGCGCCGCTGCCCGCCGAGGCAGCCGGCCGTACCGCCGACCGGGCGGTGGGCCAGGCCCGCAATCCGGTGGTCCTCGTCCACGGCTACAACGCCGACCCGGGCGTCTGGGGAGCCTTGCGCGAAGACCTGCGGGCTGCCGGGTACACGGACTCCGAACTGTTCTCCTGGGGTTACGACACCCACCGGTCGGTCAACGAGGTGCTGTCGGGCCAGCTCGCCGGGTACGTCGAGGAGGTGCGCCGGCAGACGGGGGCGGCAAAGGTCGACGTGGTCGCCCATTCGTTCGGGTCGCTGGTCAGCCGCTGGTACGTGAAGTTCGGCGGCGGCTCCGCGACCGTCGACCACTGGGTCTCCCTGGCCGGCCCCAACCACGGCACCTCCACGGCATGGGCCTGCGCGCTGTGGGACCAGGCCTGCAAGGACATGACCCCGAACTCCTACGTCCAGAAGAACCTGGCCGCCGGGGACGAGACCCCGGGCGCGGTCAAGTACGCCACCTTCTGGTCGAACTGCGACGAGGTCATCAACCCGGACTCCAGCGTGCCGCTGACCGGCGCGCAGAACACGGGCGTCGGCTGCCTGAAGCACAACGACCTGCTCGGCGACGACGCGACCTCGGCCGGAGTCCGCGCCTTCCTCGCTTCCTAGCTCTTGCCCCCTCAGTCCTCGTGGCCGGTTTCCGGGGAGGCGTCCACCCGCTGGAGCAGGCCGTGGGTGAACTCGGCCACGCAGGGCCGCCCGGCCACGGTGAAGGCCAGCCGCCACCGGGTCGGCGCGCTCCCCTCCATCGGCCGCACCGGGGCGAAGGCGCGCGCCACCTCGTCCACCGTCGCCGACCAGGGCCGCAGGTCCTCCAGCGAGCGCAGTACGGGCCCCCGGGCGCCGGGGGCCCGGACCAGCCACTCGTTCCACACCGCCCCGTCGGGCCCGGCCAGCACCTCGAAGCGCAGGTCCGGCCAGAGCGGCACCGGCCACAGCAACGCCTCGCACTCCACGTCCCCGAGGGTGCGGGCGGTGGCCGACTCGGGCGGGCCGAGCACCGAGCGGTAGCGGGCCAGGGCGCCGCGCGAGCGGGGCGAGCGCACCATGGCCTGCCACTGCTTGTTGGCCTCGCGCTGCTCGGCGAGGGTGGCGCCGAGCCGGAGCCGGGCCTGTTCGGCGAGGTCGGGCTGGAAGTCGGACATCCGGCGCAGCAGCACCAGCTGGAAGGCGGTGGGGCCGAATTTCAACACAGGATCCTTACGTTCTCGGGATACGGATGTTGCTGAACACCGCATAGCCTGCGGGCGCCATGGACTACTGCCCCGCCTGTCGCAGGTACCTCAACGGCGCGCTGGCGTGCGCCGGATGCGGGACCCCGGCCGAACTCCTGCCCGCAGCGCCGTCCGCTGCCGTGCCCGGGCCCGCGCCTGTCCCCATGCCCGCGCCGGCCGCCCCGTACGCCTCGTACAGCGGGTACGAGGCGGAGCAGTCGCCGGCCGACGAACTCGCGATCGTCCTCGGCGGTCCCTATCAGGGCAGTGGCCGGGGCCGGGGGCAGGCGCGCCGCCGGGCGGTCCACCGCCGGCGCCGCCGGACGGCGCTGACCATCGGGCTGGGGCTGGCCGTCGCCGTGGGCGGCTCGCTGGCGCTGGCCCGGATCACGGTCGACGGCGAGCGCCGGGACCGGGCCTCCACGGTGGTCCTGCAGGACGACATGGAGCAGCCGGACCAGCCCGCGCCCGAGGGCTCGGTGGAGGCGCCGACCGTGGCGCCCTCGCTGGGGAAGGCCCCGAAGGCCTCGGCCAAGCCCGGCCGGACCGGTACGGCTGCCGCGACCGTGGGGGTCGTCGGAGCGTCGGGCGTGCCCGCGGGCACCGCTTCCGGGGAGCCGCTGGAGGACCCGCCGGAGCTGCCCGAGGAGTCCGCCTCGGCGTCGCCGGAACCGAGCGGATCGACGAGCGCGGATGCTTCGCCGAGCTCCTCCGCCAAGCCGTCCACGCCCAAGCCGGCCGCGCCCAAGCCGGGCGGCAACCAGACGAGCAAGCCCAAGCCTCCGCCGCCGCCCCCGCCGCAGCCGGAGCCCGAACCGGAGCCCGAGCCCGAGCCCGAGGAGACGTGTTTCCTCTGGGTCTGCTGGTGAGCCTCGGCTAGGTGTGCCGGGCCGGGGCCGGGGCCGGGCCCGGGGCTCAGGCCAGCATGCGCTTGAGCAGGTCGCGCAGCACCACCCGCTCGGCCGTGGACAGCCCGGCCAGGGGCTCCCGGGCGAAGCCGAGCGACTCGCGCAGCTGCTCGGCCGTGGCCAGGCCCTCCTCGGTGGGAGCGGCCATCTTGACCCGGCGGTCGGCCGGGTCCGGGCGGCGTTCGACCAGACCCCGGCTCTCCAGCCGGTCCACGATGCCGGTCACGTTCGACGGCTCGCACTTGAGCCGCTCCGCGATCCGGCGCATCGGCAGCGGCTCCAGGGACAGCAGGCCGAGCAGTTTGGCCTGGGCTCCGGTGAGCTGGTGGCGGGCGGCCGCGTGCTCGTACTCCTCGTGGTACCGGGCCACGACGGAGGCGATGAGGTCCACGACTTCGAGGGTGACGGGGTCGATGCGGCTACTGGGCATGGGACGAGTCTACCCATTTGCTTGACAACATGAAATATCAAGGAGCATGGTTGTTTCACCGCCTGAAGCAATTCCTCCGAACGGGAGCCTCGTCATGTCCGATCTTTCCGCGCTTCCTGCCGTCAGCCGCGAGTGGCACCTGGTGGCCCGCCCGCAGGGCTGGCCGACCGCCGCAGACTTCGCCCTCCGCGAGGTGCCCGTGGCCGCCCCCGCCCCGGGCCGGATCCTGGTGCGCAACCTGCACATGTCGGTGGACCCGTACATGCGCGGCCGGATGAACGACGTGAAGTCCTACGTCCCGCCGTTCCAGCTCGACCGGCCCATGGACGGCGGCGCGGTCGGCGAGGTCGTCGCCTCCGAAGCCGAGGGCTTCGAGGTCGGCGACCACGTGCTGCACCAGCTCGGCTGGCGCGAGTACGCGGACCTGGACCCGAAGTACGCCGTCAAGGTCGACGGCTCGCTCGCGCCGCTCTCCACCTACCTCGGCGTGCTGGGCATGCCCGGCCTGACCGCCTACGCCGGCCTCTTCGAGACCGCCTCCTTCAAGGAGGGCGACGCCGTCTTCGTCTCCGGCGCGGCCGGTGCGGTCGGCAGCCTGGTCGGCCAGTTCGCGAAGATCAAGGGTGCCTCCCGGGTCATCGGCTCGGCCGGCTCGGACGAGAAGACCGAGCTGCTCACCGGGAAGTACGGCTTCGATGCCGCCTTCAACTACAAGAACGGCCCGGTGGGCGAGCAGCTCAAGGCCGCCGCCCCCGAGGGCATCGACGTCTACTTCGACAACGTGGGCGGCGACCACCTGGAAGCGGCGATCTCCTCCCTCAACCTGCACGGCCGGGCCACCCTCTGCGGTGCGATCGCCCAGTACAACGACACCGAGCCGGCCCCCGGCCCGCGCAACCTGGTGGCCGTGATCGGCAAGCGGCTGCGGCTCCAGGGCATCTTGGTCAGCGACCACTACGGGATCCAGGACCAGTTCGTGAAGGACGTGGCCGGCTGGCTGCGGAGCGGGGAGCTCCGGTACGACGAGACCGTCGTCGAGGGCATCGAGAACGGGGTGGACGCGTTCCTCGGAATGCTGCGCGGTGAGAACACCGGAAAGATGATCGTTTCTTTCACCGGTTAGGCTCTCTGCACACCGCCACGACCGTGGGCGCGAGTCGCGGCGCACATCAGGAGGATCTTCTACATGTCCATCCAGCAGTCCGACGTGCTGTACACCGCTGTCGCCACCGCCGAGAACGGCCGTGACGGCCGCGTCGCCACCGCCGACGGCCAGCTCGACGTCGTCGTGAACCCGCCGAAGGAGATGGGCGGCAGCGGCGCCGGCACCAACCCGGAGCAGCTGTTCGCCGCCGGCTACAGCGCCTGCTTCCAGGGCGCCCTCGGTGTCGTCGCCCGCAACGAGAACGCCGACATCTCCGGCGCCACCGTGACCGCCGAGGTCGGCATCGGCAAGAACGACGACGGCTTCGGCATCATCGTCAAGATCGTCGCCTCGATCCCGGCCGTGGACCAGGAGCGTGCGAAGGACCTCGTGGAGAAGGCCCACCAGGTGTGCCCCTACTCCAAGGCCACCCGCGGCAACATCACCGTGGAGCTCGGCGTCGCCTGACGCCTGCCCGCACGGACGCGAGCGAGAAGAGGCCGTACCCCCCGCCGGGGGGTGCGGCCTCCGCCGTAAGCTGCCCCCATGCGTGATTTCGGTGGGGGATTCGGCTATCTGCTGGCCGGACAGAAGTGGGTGTTCCGGCACGGCCGGTGGTTCGGATTCGGGCTGCTGCCCGGACTGGTGGCATTCGTCCTGTACGCGGCGGCGCTGACCGGGCTCGGCTTCGGCGCCGACGACCTGGTCGCCTGGGCCACCCCGTTCGCCGAGGACTGGTCCTCGCCCTGGCTCGGCCTGTTCCGCGGCTTCCTGACCGCCCTGCTCTTCTGCCTCGGCCTGTTCCTCGCGGTGATCACCTTCACCGCCGTGACCCTGCTGATCGGCGAGCCGTTCTACGAGTCCCTGTCCGAGCAGGTGGAGCGCAGCGAGGGCGGCAACGTCCCGGAGTCCGGCCGGTCCCTGGTGCAGGAGCTGTGGATCTCCCTCAGGGACAGCCTGCGGGTCCTCGGCCGGGTGCTGCTCTACGGCATCCTGCTCTTCGCCCTCGGCTTCGTCCCGCTCCTGGGCCAGACCGTGATCCCGGTCATAGGCTTCTGCGTCTCCGGGTTCTTCCTCACCCTCGAACTCACCGCCGTCGCCCTCCAGCGCCGGGACGTCGGCCTGGACCGGCGGCTCGCCCTGCTGCGCGGCCGGCGCGGGCTGGCGCTCGGCTTCGGAGTCCCGCTGGTGCTGGCCTTCCTGGTGCCGCTGGTCGCGGTCTTCCTGATGCCGGGCGCGGTGGCGGGCGCCACCCTGCTGGCGCGGGACCTGCTGCCCGAGGAGCCCGCGCCGGACCCGGAGCCGGAGCCGGGCAGGGACACCGCCTACGGGTCCGAGGCCGGCCCCGGCACTGCGTACGGCCCCGGCACTGCGTACAGCTCCGGCACTGCGTACGGCTCCGGCCCGGCCCAGGGCCCGGGCCCCGGCACGGCCCCGGCCACCGGCTTCGGCCCGCCCCCGCCGGGCTACTAGCCGGCGGTCAGGCCGCGCCCGTGCCGCGCAGCACGGCGGCCGGGTCCGCCTCGCCGGTCGCCTCGCCGGCCGGCACCTCCAGGGCCGCCCGGTGCGCCTCGAAGGCCTCCCGGCACCCGCTGCAGAACACGTACCCGCCGGCCTCAACGAGGCGCCGGCCCCGCTCGGCGCATGGGGCGGCAAGCACCTCTCCGACACTCCCCAGGGGGCTAGCCGTCCGCCTCCGGGATCTCGGCGACGGCCACGGAGGCGGTACGGCCGTCCGCCTCGGCCAGCAGCGCGCCGCCCGGGGCCCAGACGGCCGCGCCGCCGCAGCCCGTCCACGGGCCGGCCGGGCCGGTGTGGTTGGCGAGCGCCACGTACAGGCCCTGCTCCCGCGCGATGGCCGGGTAGGTCTCGGCCCGCTCCCGGACCCCGGCACCCGTGCCGTAGAGGGAGCTCGCCAGGTGGACCCGGCAGCCGTCGGTCGCGCCGCGCGCGCAGAGCTCGGGGAAATGGTTGTCGAAGCAGACGGCCAGGGCGAAGCGGATGCCGCCGAGCTCGAAGCGGCCGTCCCGGTCGCCCGCGGCGAACACCTCGCGCTCCTGCTCGTACAGGTGCTGCTTCGCGTACGTGGTGACCAGCGCGCCCGAGGCGTCGAACACCAGGCTGGCGAGGGCCGGCCGCGGCCCGCCGGTGCGCACGGCGCAGTTGACCACGGTGGCCACGCCGGTGGAGCGCAGCGGGTCCAGGCGCGGGTCCTCCGGGTCCACCCAGAGGCCGGGATCGGCGGCCAGCGCGGGCAGTTCGTAGCCCGTGAGCGCCAGTTCGGGGAAGAGGACCAGCTCTGCTCCCCGTTCGCGGGCCAGGCCGGCCAGGGAGACGAGGCGGTCGACGTTGGCCGGTATGTCGGCGGGGGTGCAGCAGAGCTGCGCGGCGGCGATCTTCATCCGGCCAGCATCTCAGCCCCCTCGCCGGGCGGTTCGCCGGTTCAGGCGATGCCCACCGTGTACGCGGCCCGGTATCCGGGGCCGTCCGCGACCGGGGCCAGGGTCATGGCGCGGCCGTTGGCCCGGTAGCGGCTGTCGCGGCCGTTGGGCTGGGCAGGGGCCTTGCGGCGGGCGTACGGCTGCGCCGCGTACACCTTCAGCAGCATCTCCTCGGGGAGGTAGAACACCGAGGTCGACGTGGACCGGCCGGCGGAGCGCACCTTGAAGTGGATGTGCGGGGCCAGCCCCGCGTACCAGCCGGGCACGATCGTCCTGAACACACAGCGGCCGGCGCTGTCGGTGACCTGGGTGCCGCGCAGGTACGCGGCCTTGCCGGTCGAGTACTCGCCCGCCGAGTCGGCCTGCCAGACGTCGACGGAGACCCCCGGCAGGGGCTTGCAGCCCGAGCCCGTCCCGACCACGGTCAGCTCCAGCCGCAGCGGCACCCCCGCCTGCCCCTCGGTGATGTCCGAGCGGAGCCGTTCCCGGCTGACGTAGTACGGCCCCTCGCCCGACTCCGTCACCAGGACGCAGCCCGGGACCGGGCTGCCGCTGCCCGAGGGCAGGGCAGCCGGAACCGCCGGCTCCCGGCCCTGCGCGCGCTGTGCGGCCGGGCCGGAGCAGGCCGCGGCCAGGCCGGCGAGCCCGGCCGTCCCGGCGACCAGCAGGAGCGTACGACGGCTGGGCCGGGAGGTTCCGTACTCGGTCATCCGAACTCCTCACAGGTGCTCCGGGGACCGTCCCGCCCGGACGGCCGCCCACAGCGCCCACCGTGCCGCACCCCGCCCGCCGGTCCCGCCACCGACACGGCCGCCCGCCCCCGGATGGACCCGGTCAGGCGCGGCCGGGCGCGGCCGGGCACAGTCAGGCGACGCCGCGGTCGCCGCCGTGCAGCAGGGTGAGGAAGGCCCGGAAGGCCGCCGGCATGTCCACTGAGGCCGGGTCCAGCAGCCACTGGTACTGGAGGCCGTCCATCACCGCCGTCAGCAGCGGGGCCGCCGCCTCCGGGGTGAGGCCCGAGGGCAGCCGGTCGCCGAACTCGGCGCGCAGCACCGCCGCCATCTCCGCCCGGACCTGCGCGTAGCGGTCGGTGAAGAACTCCCGGGCCGGATGACCCTCCGTCACGCTCTCGCCCAGCAGGGCCGAGAAGGTCTGCACGATGCCCGGCCGCATCGCGTTGTAGTCGACCAGGGAGGCCAGCAGGTCCAGGCGCCACTCGCCGGCCGCGGCCCGGGAGCCGCCCCCGGTGTCCCAGCGGTCGCGCTCCTCCAGCACCGCGACCAGCAGCGCCTCCTTGGTCGGGAAGTAGTGCAGCAGACCCTGCTGGGTCAGGCCCACCCGCTCGGCGACCGTGTTCAGGGAGGCGCCCCGGTAGCCGCGCTCGGCGATCACTTCGAGGGCCGCGCGCACGATCTCGCCGCGCCGCTCCTCGCTCCTGGCCCTCGGCATCCGCGTCCCTTCCTTCCGTGAACGACCGTCAGCAGCCGTCAGCAGGACCGTACGGCATACGAAATATCACGAGTAGATCACAAAGCCTACCGATTGACAGGTAACGGGTCCACGATGGACGCACCCGCACAGCACTCGATGAGGAGGCTCGGCCGTGACCGATGCCGATCAGACCCGCCAGGACGCCGTGGAAGCCGCGCTCGGCAAGCTCGATCTCGACACCAAGGCCCGGCTGCTGGCCGGCCAGGACATGTGGACCCTGCCCGCGATCCCCGGGATCGGGCTGCGCTCCCTGGTGATGTCCGACGGCCCGATCGGCGTCCGCGGCGTCCGCTGGACCGCCGACGACCCCTCGATCGCCCTGCCCTCCCCGACCGCGCTCGCCGCGGCCTGGGACCCCGAAACGGCCCGCCGGGCCGGCCGGCTGCTGGCCCAGGAGGCCCGCCGCAAGGGCGTGCACGTCCTCCTCGCGCCCACCGTCAACCTGCACCGCTCCCCGCTCGGCGGCCGCCACTTCGAGTGCTACTCCGAGGACCCGTACCTCACCGGCGAGATCGGCACCGGCTACGTCCGCGGGGTCCAGGAAGGCGGAGTGGGCACCACCGTCAAGCACTTCGTCGGCAACGACGCCGAGACCGAGCGGTTCACCGTCGACAGCGTCATCGCCCCCCGCGCGCTGCGCGAGCTCTACCTCGCCCCCTTCGAGGCCATCGTCGCGAACGCCCACCCCTGGGGCATCATGACTGCCTACAACCAGGTCAACGGCACGACCATGACCGAGCACCGGTACCTGGTCAACGAGGTCCTGCGCGGCGAGTGGGGGTTCGACGGGTACAACGTCTCCGACTGGATGGCCGCCCGCTCCACCACCGGCGACATCCTCGGCGGCCTCGACGTGGCCATGCCCGGCCCCCAGACCGTGTACGGTCCGGCGCTCGCCGAGGCCGTGCGGGCCGGCGAGGTCCCGGAGGACACCGTCGACGAGGCCGTCCGCAACGTGCTGCGGCTGGCCGCCCGGGTGGGCCTGCTGGAGGGCGCCCCCGCCGTGGTCGCCGAGCCCCCGCAGGCCGTCGACGGGCAGGCGCTGGCCCGCGAGATCGCCGCCCGCGGCTTCGTCCTCGTCCGCAACGAGGGCGCCGAGCTGCCCCTCGACGCCACCGGAGCCCGTACGGTCGCCCTCATCGGCGCGGCCGCCCGCGACGCCCGCGTCCTCGGCGGCGGCTCCGCCACCGTCTTCCCCGAACGGGTCGTTTCCCCGCTGGACGGCCTCACCGCCGCCCTCCCCGCCGGCTCCCTCACCTACGCCGTCGGCGCCGACCCCAGCGAGGAACTCAGCCCCGCCGACAAGGGCTTCGAGCTGCGCGCCGTCTGCCGGGACGCCTCCGGCGCCGTCCTCGGCGAGGGCAGCCTGCCCTCCGGCCAGGTGCAGTGGATCGGCGACGACCTGCCGGCCGGCGCCGCCTACGACACCATGGCCTCCATCGAGGTCACCGGCACCTTCACCCCCCGCGAGACCGGCGAACACGCCTTCGGCACCCGCGGACTCGGCGCCTTCACCCTCTCCGTCGGCGACACCGTCGTCTGGGACGGCATCCAGCAGATGAGCGACGAGGCCGATCCCTTCGAGGCCTTCTTCGGCGCGCCCAGCGAACGCGGCCGGGTCACCCTCACCGCCGGCGAGCCCACCGAGGTCTCCCTGCTCTTCCAGGTGCCCGACATGAGCACCCTGCCGCTCAAGGCGATCATGTTCTCGCTGCTCCACCTCGGCCCGCGGCGCGACCCCGACGAGCTCATCGCCGAGGCCGTGGCCGCCGCCCGGGCCGCCGACACCGCCGTCGTGGTCGTCGCCACCACCGAGCGCGTGGAGTCCGAGGGCTTCGACCGCAAGGACCTGACCCTGCCCGGCCGGCAGGACGACCTGGTCCGCGCGGTGGCCGCGGTCAACCCGCACACCGTGGTGGTCGTCAACGCGGGCTCCCCGGTGGAGCTGCCCTGGCGCGAGGAGGTCGCCGCCGTGCTCCTGACCTGGTTCCCCGGGCAGGAGGGCGGGGCCGCGCTGGCCGACGTACTCCTCGGCGAGGCGGAACCGGGCGGGCGGCTGCCCACCACCTGGCCCGCCGCCCTCGCCGACGCCCCGGTCACCGAAGTGGTCCCGACCGGGGGTCGGCTGGAGTACCGGGAGGGCCTGTTCATCGGCTACCGGGCGTACGAGAAGGCGGGCATCACCCCCGCCTACGCCTTCGGCCACGGACTCGGCTACACCGACTGGGCGTACGAGTCCCTGGAAGCCGTCGCCGGTGCCGACAGCGCCGACAGCGCCGACGGTGCCGACGCCACGGGCGCCACGGTCCGGGTACGGCTCACCAACACCGGCAGCCGGCCCGGCCGCGAGGTGGTCCAGGTCTACCTGGCCCCGGCCGAGGACGGCCACGGCCGGCCGGCCGTCTGGCTGGCCGGGTTCGCCGGCGTCGAGGCGGGCCCCGGCGAGACCGTAGAGGCCGAGATCGCCCTGCCCGGCCGCGCCTTCGAGATCTGGGACGAGCAGGCCGGCGGCTGGCAGCGGATCGGCGGCAGCTACCAGATCCGGGCGAGCCACTCGTACGCCGACACGCGGCTGACCGCCACCCTCCACCTCTGACCCGGAAGATGGCCGAAAAACCACCCTGAACCGGACCGGGAGCGGCACCTGACAGCCGCTCCCGGTTCCGCACCTCCGGACTGCCCCCGACTGCGCCCGGACTGGCCCCGGACTGCGCCGGGCCGGGCCTGGACGGCCTAGATGGGCGGCTCGGCGGCCGTCACCTGCCGGTGCGCCAGTTCCGCGAGCCGGGCCTGCCCGTTCTTGCCCGGGTGGAACCAGTCCCAGCGGCTCAACTGCTCGACCGAGAACGGGTACTGGAACACCGCGCCGCCGTCGTAGCGGCACAGCGCGTCCTTCGCGCACACCTCGCGCAGCGCCTCGTTGTACGCCACCACCCGCGCCCGCACCTGCTCCCGCCGGGCCACCGCGGCCTTCGTCACCGACCCCGCGTCCGCCAGCATCGACGGGCAGATCCCCAGCTTCCAGATCCGCCGGCCCAGCGGGCTGTCCTTGCCCGTCTCCCACAGCCGCAGCAGGTCCGGCACGCTGGACACGTACACCTGGGCCTTCGGCGCGGCCTTGCGCAGCTCCGCCAGGCCCTTCTCGAAGCCGGACCGGAACTCGGCCACGGGGGTCATCGCCGAAGCCGTCGGGCGGCAGGCGTCGTTCGACCCGACCATCACCGTGACCAGGTCCGGCCGGTGGCCGGCCGCCGCCGCCAGCTGCGCGGGCAGGTCCGCCATCCGGGAGCCGGTGGCCGCGTAGTTCCAGCTGCGCGCCGGGGCCTCGGCGCTGCCCAGCAGCCGGCTGGCGAGGGACTGGACCTCAGGGTCGTTCCCGGTCGCCCAGGAGGCCTCCGGGCAGTCCGCGAGGACCGAACAGGCATCGAAACCACGGGTGATGGAGTCACCCACAGCGGCGATGGACGCGGGTGAGGTGTTCCAGCGCGGAGCGGGGGCGGGGGAGGGGCGCGCGGCGTCCTGCGCGCCCCGCTCCCCGCCGGACCCGCTGCCCCCGGCCTGACAGCCCGTGACCGTCCCGACCAGCACAACTGCCGCGGCCGCCGCGCCCGCGAGGGCGGTCCGCGCGCGCCGGCGCTCGGTGGTGGTGCGCATCGCGTGATCCCCTCCCTCGTCGTCCGCGGTCTTCCCGGGACGTCCCGCCGGGTGAAAGCTCTGTGTTTCCCTGGCCCTGGACCGACCGTACGTCACACCGGGACCCCTGGCGCACGGTAGCTTTTTCCCGTGGCGTTTCGGCCGCAGGGCCCGTGACGCAATGTCTGATCGTTTCCGGTAAATTACATCACGTCACATACTGTCCGTTTTCAGGAGTTTCTTCCCGACCTCGTCCCACACTGGAGGTCCCGGTGACGACACGTGGAGTTCTGTACGTGCATTCCGCACCGCGCGCGCTCTGCCCGCACGTGGAATGGGCGGTCGCGGGCGTGCTCGGGGTGCGGGTGAACCTCGACTGGATCAGGCAGCCCGCCTCGCCGGGCACCTGGAGAGCCGAGTTCTCCTGGCAGGCCGAGCCCGGCACCGCCTCGAAACTCGCCTCGGCCCTGCGCGGCTGGCATCTGCTGCGCTTCGAGGTCACGGCCGAACCCTGCCCCACCGCCGAGGGCGAGCGCTACAGCTCCACCCCCGCCCTGGGCATCTTCCACGCCGTCACCGGCATGCACGGCGACATCCTGATCCCCGAGGACCGGCTGCGCGCCGCGCTCGCCCGGTCCGCCCGCGGCGAGACCCAGCTCGAGGCGGAGATCGCCAAGCTGCTCGGCAAGCCCTGGGACGACGAGCTCGAGCCCTTCCGCTACGCCGGCGAAGGAGCCCCGGTGCGCTGGCTCCACCAAGTGGTCTGACCACGCGGAAGGCCCACCCGGATCCCGGGTGGGCCTCGTGCGTCCCAGACGGCGTCAGACGGTACGGAACGCCAGGGTGACGTTGTGTCCGCCGAAGCCGAAGGAGTTGTTGATCGCGGCGATCGTGCCGTCGGCCGGCAGCTTGCGCGGCTCGCCGACCACGATGTCGGCGTCGATCTCGTCGTCCAGCTCGTCCACGTTGATGGTGGGCGGGGCCAGCCGGTGGTGCAGCGCCAGCACGGTCGCGACGGTCTCGATACCGCCCGCGCCGCCCAGCAGGTGACCCGTCATCGACTTGGTGGCGGAGATCGCCACGTGGTCCAGGTCCTCGCCCAGAACCTTCCGCAGCGCCTTGATCTCGGCGATGTCGCCCTGCGGCGTGGACGTGGCGTGCGCGTTGAGGTGAACCACCTCGGACGGCTTCAGACCGGTGTTGTCGAGCAGGTTCTGCACCGCCGCCGCGACACCGCGGCCGGTCGGCTCGGGCTGCGCGATGTGGTGCGAGTCGGCCGACAGGCCCTGGCCCAGCACCTCGCAGTACACGCGGGCGCCGCGCGCGGCAGCGTGCTCCGCGGACTCCAGGACCACGACGCCCGCGCCCTCGCCGAGCACGAAGCCGTCACGGCCCTTGTCGTACGGACGGGAGGCCTTGGTGGGCTCCTCGTTGTTCTTGGACATCGCCATCATGTTGGCGAACGCGGCGATCGGCAGCGGGTGGATCGCCGCCTCGGTGCCGCCCGCGATGACCACGTCGGCACGGCCGGTACGGATCATCTCGACGGCGTAGCCGATGGCCTCGGCGCCCGACGCACAGGCGCTGACCGGGGTGTGCACGCCCGCCTGGGCGTTCACCTCCAGGCCGACGTTGGCGGAGGGGCCGTTCGGCATGAGCATGGGGACGGTGTGCGGGGAGACCCGGCGCACACCCTTTTCCTTCAGTACGTCGTACTGGTCGAGCAGGGTGGTGACACCGCCGATGCCGGAGGCGATCACGGTGCCCAGACGCTCGGGGGCGATGGAGGCGTCCTCGCCCGCCGGGGCGGTGTAGCCGGCGTCGGCCCACGCCTCCTTGGCCGCGATCAGCGCGAACTGCGCCGAGCGGTCCAGCTTGCGGGCCAGGGGCCGGGGCAGAACCTCGCTCGGGTCGACGGCGGCCGGCGCGGCGATGCGGACCGGGAGTTCGGCGAAGCGCTCGCCCTCCAGGGGCTTCACGCCGGAACGGCCGGCCAGCAGACCTTCCCAGGTCGATGCGCTGTCGCCACCCAGCGGAGTGGTTGCGCCGATACCGGTGACGACCACGGTGCGATTGGTCGGGCTCACAGGAATTCTTTCTCCACGTGTAGAGGGTGCTGAATTGTCACGGCGCCACCGCCGGGTGGCGACAAACGCTCGTCAGGGTCAGCCCTGGTGCTTGAGGATGTAGGCCGCGGCGTCGCCGACGGTCTTCAGGTTCTTGACGTCCTCGTCGGGGATCTTCACGTCGAAGCGCTCTTCGGCGGCGACGACGACCTCGACCATGGACAGCGAGTCGACGTCCAGGTCGTCGGTGAAGGACTTCTCGATCTCGACGTCCTCGACCGGGATGCCCGCGATCTCGTTGACGATGTCCGCGAGACCGGCGACGATCTCTTCCTGCGTGGCGGCCATGTGGCGCTCCTTCTATAGCTATCTGGGTGGAACCGGGCGGGGAACGATCCCCCTGCCCTAGGGGAGGGTAACGACCGTCGCGGCGTAGACGAGTCCCGCCCCGAAGCCGATGACGAGTGCGGTGTCGCCGCTCTTCGCCGCTCCGGTCGCCAGGAGCCGCTCCATCGCGAGCGGAATCGAGGCGGCCGAGGTGTTGCCGGTGGTTTCCACGTCGCGGGCGACCGTGACGTGCTCCGGCAGTTTCAAAGTCTTCACCATCGAGTCGATGATCCGCATGTTTGCCTGGTGCGGAATGAAGACATCCAGGTCGTCCGCGGTGATCCCGGCCGCGTCGAGCGCCTGCTGGGCCACCTTGGCCATCTCGAAGACGGCCCAGCGGAACACCGCCTGGCCCTCCTGCGTGATGGCCGGGAACTTCTCGCCGCCGTCGGCACCGCGGTACTCGTCCCACGGCACGGTCTGCTTGATGGTCTCGGACTTGTCGCCCTCCGAACCCCACACGGTGGGGCCGATGGCCGGCTCCTCCGAGGGGCCGACGACCACGGCGCCGGCGCCGTCGCCGAACAGGAAGGCCGTCGCGCGGTCCTCCAGGTCGGTCAGGTCCGAAAGCCGCTCCACGCCGATGACGAGTACGTACTCGGCGGAACCTTCCACCACCAGGCCCTTGGCCAGGGTGAGGCCGTAGCCGAAGCCGGCACAGCCCGCCGAGATGTCGAACGCGGCGGGCTTGCCCGCCCCGATCCGGTCGGCGATCTCGGTCGCCACGGCCGGGGTCTGCTTGAAGTGCGAGACCGTCGAGACGATCACGGCACCGATCTGCTCCGGGGAGATCCCGGCGTCGGCCAGGGCCTTGCCCGACGCCTCCACCGACATCGCGGCCACGGTCTCCTGCGGGGAGGCCCAGTGGCGGGTGGCGATGCCGGAACGGGAGCGGATCCACTCGTCGGACGAGTCGATCGTCTCCAGGATCACCTCGTTGGGCACCACCCGGGTCGGCCGGTAGCCGCCGACCCCGAGGATGCGGGCGTAAGGGGAGCCCTTGGCAGGCTTGATCTTCGACATGCTGTGTGGGCTCCTTCTTTCAGACCGAGAGCTCGGCGACGAGCGCCGCGGCCTTTTCAAGGTCGTCCGGGGTCTTGAGGGCCACGGAGGGAACGCCCTTGAGGGCTCGCTTGGCCAGACCCGTCAGGGTGCCACCGGGGCACAGCTCGATGATCCCGGTGACGCCGCGTCCGGCGAAGGTCTCCATGCACAGGTCCCAGCGGACCGGGTTGGCGACCTGGCCGACCAGTCGGGCGACGACCTCGGCGCCCGTGGAGACGGCCTGACCGTCCTTGTTCGAGATGTACGCCACGGTCGGGTCGGCGGTGGTGAGGGCCTGCGCGGCCTCCTCCAGCTTCGCCACCGCGGGGGCCATGTGGTGGGTGTGGAAGGCGCCCGCGACCTTGAGGGCGACGACCTTCATGCTGCCCTCGGGCTTGTCGGCCTCCAGGGCGGCCAACTGCTCCAGGGTGCCGGCGGCCACGATCTGCCCGGCGCCGTTGATGTTGGCGGGGGTGAGCCCCAGCTTCTCCAGGTGCGCCACGACGACGTCCTGGTCGCCGCCGAGGACCGCGGACATGCCGGTCGGGGTGGCCGCGGCGGCCTCCGCCATGCCCTGCCCGCGCTTGCGGACGAAGGACAGGGCGTCCGCTTCGCTCAGCACACCGGCGAACGCGGCGGCCGTGATCTCGCCGACGCTGTGGCCGGCGACCGCGCCGGGCGCGATCCCGCCGGGCACGGCGTCGCCGAGCGCGGCGGCCGACAGCAGACCGGCCGCCACCAGCAGGGGCTGTGCCACGGCCGTGTCGCGGATCTCGTCCGCGTCGGCCTTGGTGCCGAAGTACGCGAGGTCGAGGTCAATGGCCTTGGACCAGGCGGCGACACGCTCGGCGGCGCCGGGAAGGTCGAGCCAGGGAGTCAGGAAGCCGGGCGTCTGAGCGCCTTGGCCGGGAGCGACGAGTACGAGCACCCTCACACTCTCTCTTGTGTTCGGTCCGCCCCGCCCGTGGGGACAGGGACGAAGAACCGTCGGGGGAATTGTTGATGTCCGACAAAAGTCTAGGACTGCTGATCTCCGTCGGCCAGACGCCCGAGGATCAGCGCGATCCGCAGAGTGAACGCAGAGCGGACATCCGAGGGCGACCAGCCGGTGACGTCGGTCACACGTCGGAGCCGGTAGCGCACGGTGTTGGGGTGCACAAACAGCATCCGAGCTGCACCTTCGAGGCTGCTCGCCTGCTCCAGGTACACGCTGAGCGTCTCGAGCAAAGCTGAGCCCGCTTCTTCAAGCGGTCTGTAGATCTCCTCCACCAGCTGCTCGCGCGCCGAAGGGTCGGAGGCGATCGCGCGCTCCGGCAGCAGATCGTCCGCCAGGACCGGCCGGGGCGCGTCCTGCCAGGCCTGGCAGGCCTTCAGGCCGGCCGCCGCGGCCTGCGCGGACCGGGTCGCCGCCATCAGGTCCGGCACCACCGGCCCGGCCACCACCGGTCCGGCCGCAAACGGCCCGATCAGCGATTTCGCGACCTGGAGCGGATTGTCGCTGCCGCCCGCGATGACGACGAGGCGGTCCCCGAGCACCCCGGTGAGGACCTGGAGCTTGGCGTGCCGGGAGGCCCGGCGGATCGCCTCGACGGTCAGTTCGCTGTCCCCGTCCGGCGCGGTGCCCAGCACCACGCACACGTGCTCCGGCGAGTTCCAGCCCAGCGCCGCGGCCCGCGACAGGGCGCCCTCGTCGGCCTCCCCGGACAGCACCGCGTTGACCACCAGGGACTCCAGACGGGCGTCCCAGGCGCCGCGGGCCTCCGCCGCCTGCGCGTACACCTGGGCGGTGGCGAAGGCGATCTCCCGGGCGTAGACGAGCAGCGCCTCGCGCAGGATCGACTCGTCGCCCGGCGCGGCCACCTCCTCGATGGCCGTCTCCATCACCTCGATGGTCGTCCGGACCATCTCCACGGTCTGGCGCAGCGTGATCGCCCGGGTCAGCTCGCGCGGAGCCGTGCCGAACACGTCGGTCGAGATCGCCTGCGGGGTCTCGGGGTGCCGGAACCACTCCGTGAACGCGGCGATGCCGGCCTGGGCGACCAGACCGATCCAGGACCGGTTCTCCGGGGGCATCGCCCGGTACCACGGCAGCGTCTCGTCCATGCGGGCGATCGCGTTCGCGGCCAGCCGCCCGGCGGACTTCTCCAGCCGGCGCAGCGTCGCGGTGTGCGGATGGACGGGCTGCGCGGGCAGGTGCGCGGGCCCTGGCTGGGGCGCGTGCTCGGGGGAATGGTCACGTTCGGGTTGGGGCACGGGACAAGACTGCCTTATCCGGGCGGCCCGGCGGACTCCCGGGGCCCGCTACCGTGGCGGTCATGATGGAAGTACGCCGTGGCGCGGACCGGTACCGGGGCGGGGACGAGGCGGCCGGCATCGACACCCGGCACGCCTTCTCCTTCGGCAGTTTCTACGACCCGGACAACCTGCGCTTCGGACCGGTCCTCGCCGTGAACGAGGAGACGCTGGCCCCCGGCGCGGGCTTCGACGAGCACCCGCACAGCCACACCGAGATCGTCACCTGGGTGGTCGAGGGCGAGCTGACGCACAAGGACACGGCCGGCCACACCGGCACCGTCCGCGCCGGCGACCTGCAACACCTGAGCGCGGCCGGCGGGGTGCGGCACGTCGAGCGCAACGACGGCACCGAGCGCCTGCGGTTCGTGCAGATGTGGCTGGCGCCCACCGGTTCCGGCAACACCGCGGAGGCTGCCGACGCCGCTGACGGACCGGCGTTCGAGCCCTCGTACGCGATCGTCCGTGATGCCGCGGACGGCACTCCGTACGCCGTGCCGGCCGCCTCGGCGGTGCTGCACGTGCGGCGCCCGGGCGCCGGCGAGCGGATCGCCGTACCGGCCGCACCCCGGGTGTACGTGCACGTGGTGCGCGGGGACGTGCGGCTGGACGGGGTGGAGCTGGGGCCCGGGGACTCGGTGCGGATCACCGGCGTGGAAGGCCTGGAGATCCTGGCCGGGTCCCCGGGGGAACTGCTGGTCTGGGAACTGCCCTAGGGGTGTCCGGCCTGATCGGCAAGACACCCCTCGCGGTTCCGGGGCCGGGTCAGTCCCTGAGGTAGACGATGCCGTCGGTGGTGACGGCTGGACGGCCCGCCGTCCCCTCGACGACGATCTTGACGGTGTGCTGCCCCTGCGTCGGCCAGGACTTGGTCCAGATCGCGTCCCGGTACTTGGTGGTCGTCGACCTCAGGTCCACGGTGGTCGCCTTCACCCCGTCCACGTAGACGTGCGCCCGGCCGGACGTGCCGGCCCGGGACACCACCCAGGCCACCGAGCGGCCGGTGAAGGTCCAGCTCAGGCTCGCGTTGGCGGTGGAGCTGGTGTACGAGGTGCCGCCCAGGTAGCTGGTGGAGGACTTGGTGCTCCAGCTGCCCGACTTGGCGGCCGCGGTCTCCTGGACCACCACCGGCGTGCCCCAGGCGCCCATGTTCCGCGTGTTGCCCGCGAAGTCGGCGGCCGTCATGTCCCAGTACGTCGCCGTGTTGGCCTTGGCGGTGTGCTGGGCGCTGTACACGGTCGGCCCGTACGTGGCCGAGACCGGCTTGAACAGCTGCACCTGCTTCAGGGCCGCGTTGTCGGCCGCCTTCCAGGCCACGGTGAGCGGCACGCCGCCCAGGTTGACGGTGCCGGGGCGCAGCGCCAGGTTGACCGGCGTCGGCCAGGTCGGCGCGGTGGTCTCGGCGACCACGGTGGTCACCGGGGAGAGCGCGGTGCGCCCGGCCCGGTGGGTGGCCCTGACCTGCACGGCGTGACTGCCCGCGGCGAGGGTGGCGGTGGCCGAGGTGGCGGTGCCGGCCGTGGTGGCCACCACCTTGCCGTCGACCAGGAGTTCGTGCTTGGAGACGAACTCGGCGGGGGTGGCGGAGGCCCAGCCGACCGTCACCTGGCCCTTGGTGTAGTACGTCGCACCGGAAAGGCCCGCGCCCTGCACGGACTTGACGGTCAGGCCGGTGACCGGGCCCGCGGCCCAGGAGCGGATCAGCGGCAGCTGCCCGTAGAGGGCGGTGCCGGGGCACTCGGTGGCGAAGCCGTCGCGGTGGCCGGAGATCCGCTGGAAGGAGACGCTCTGGCCGGGCTTGAACTTGCCGTTGTCGACGGCCGCGGTCATGGTGACGCTGCTCGCCGGGTCGTACGCGTACTGGCCGAGCTTCCAGGCCGCGATCCGGGCCGCGGAGGCCTTGGCGACGGCCGGGGCGTCCACGTCCGTGTAGCCGCCGATGATCGCGATGCCGGTGGTGTCGGTGTTCCAGCCCAGGGTGTGGGCGCCGACGACGGGCAGGTCGGTGCCGCCCTTGCGGCCCTCGAAGATCGTGCCGCACTTGTCGACGATGAAGTTGTAGCCGAGGTCCTTCCAGCCGTTCGTCTTCACGTGCAGGGTGTGCAGGCCGCGCATGATGGCCGCCGAGTCGGCACAGTCGTAGGTGTTCGTCTGCGCGGTGTGGTGCACGAAGACGGCCTTGACCTCCTTGCCGTAGACGGGGGCCTCGTCGTTCATGGCCTCGTCGGCGCCCCACTGGGCGCGGGTGACGACCTGCGGGCGCGGCGCGGTGGACACGGGCCCGGTGGGCGTGCCGGTGGCGCTCGCGGTCGGGGTCGGGGTGGGGCTCGGTGCCGGGCCGGCCGGGGACGTGGAAGCCGACGGGGACGGCTCGGCCGCCGGCGAGGACGAGACCGGAGCGGAGACCGGCGCGGAGGCCGTGGGCGTCGCGGTCGCGGAAGGGCTCGCGGTCGTGGACGCGGACGCGGTGGGGGACGGGCTCGTGGTGGTGTCCACGCTGAAGGCGGCCGGCTCGGCGCGCAGCACCCGGGCGGTGCCCGGGTCGACCAGGTCGACCCGCAGGCCGGCCGGCAGGGCCGCGCCCTTCCCGGTGATCCGGACCTCGACGCCGTTGGACGGGCCGGCCCAGACGGGCTCGGAGGCCCCGCGCAGGCCGGGGCGGTCGGCGCCGTCGTTGGCGGCCTCGCCCTCGGAGTCCAGGGTGGTCCAGGCGGACCACTTGCCGGAGCCCTTCGCCTTGGTGCGGACCTGGATCTCGCCGTCGACCGTGCGGCCGGACTCGTCCCAGGAGACGGCCAGCATGCTGAAGGCGGAGGTGTCCTCGTCCTTGAAGGAGGCCTCGGCGCCGGTCACCGTCAGGGGTGCGGTGCGCACCTCGGAGTTGACCGGACCGGCGACCACCGGCGGCGGTGTCGCCTTGTCATCGCTTCCGGGGGTGCCGAAACCGGAGGTGCCCGTCACCCCCTGGAAGACGAGCACGCCGGCGATGCCTGTGGTGACGGTGGCAGCCGTCAGCCAGATCCTGCGGGTCCGCAACCGGATCCCCCCGATAGTTCAGCGGTGGATGAGAACCGGAATCTATCGAGCGATTTTCGGTCACAAACTCGGGTTATCCGGCTGGATCGTGACAGATCGATACGACGGGCGATGTGATCTGCATCTCAGTCCATGATCAGACGGAACGGGCCAGCTCCGCGAGCACTGCGTCGGTGAACGGCGGCCACGCCTCGACCGCCCACGGTCCGAACGCGCGGTCGGTCAGCGCCACGCACGCGGCGCCCGCCTGCGGGTCCACCCACAGGAAGGTCCCGGACTGGCCGAAGTGCCCGAAGGTGCGCGGGGAGGAGCCGGTGCCGGTCCAGTGCGGGGACTTGCCGTCGCGGATCTCCATCCCCAGGCCCCAGTCGTTGGGGGACTGGTGGCCGTAGCCGGGCAGGACGCCCTTGAGTCCCGGGTGGACCACCGAGGTGGCCTCGGCGAGCGTGGACGCGTCCAGCAGCCGGGGCGCCTGGAGTTCGGCGGCGAACCGCACCAGGTCGGCCACGGTGGAGACGCCGTCCTTGGCCGGAGACCCCTCCAGCGAGGTCGACGCCATGCCCAGCGGCTCGAACACCGCCTGCTCCAGGTACTCGGCGAAGGGGATGCCGGTGGCCTTGGCGATGTGGTCGCCGAGCACCTCGAAACCGGCGTTGGAGTAGAGCCGCCGCTGCCCGGCCGGGGCCATGGTCCGGTGCTCGTCGAAGGCCAGGCCGCTGGTGTGGGCCAGCAGGTGGCGGATCGTGGAGCCCTCCGGCCCGGCCGGCTCGTCGAGCTCGACCGCGCCCTCCTCGTACGCGACGAGGGCGGCGTACGCGGCGAGCGGCTTGGTGACGGAGGCCAGCGGGAAGCGGTGGTCCACCGGGCCGTGGCTGCCGGCGACGCTGCCGTCCGCGCGGACGACGGCCGCGGCGGCGGTCGGGACCGGCCAGTTCTCGATGATGCGCAGGCTCTCCAGGCTCTCCATGCCGCCGAGCCTACTTGCTTGGAGTGCGCTCCAAGGTTTTAGCGTGGGCGCCATGAGCCTGACGGAGACGCGGTACACGATCAGCGAGGTCGAGGCCCGGACCGGTCTGACCCAGCACACCCTGCGCTGGTACGAGCGGATCGGCCTGATGCCGCAGGTGGACCGCTCGCACTCCGGACAGCGCCGGTTCACCGACCGGGACCTGGACTGGCTGGCCTTCGTGGGCAAGCTGCGGGCCACCGGCATGTCGGTGGCGGACATGGTCCGGTACGCGGAACTCGTCCGCGCCGGCGAGCACACCTCCGAGGCCCGGCGGGAGCTGCTGGAGCGGACGCGGCGCGACGTCCGGGCGCGGATCGCGGAGCTGACGGACACGCTCGCCGTGCTGGACTTCAAGATCGAAATGTACTCGGGGAGGAACTGTGGTGAGCACTGACAGGGGCGGGAACCGGAGCGGGAACCGGCTCGAGAACCGGATCGGGAACCGGATCGGGAACCGGATCGAGCAGGCGGAACTGGGTACGGGCGGCCCGGTGGTCGGCGTCCAGGGCCTCGGCTGCATGGGCATGAGCGAGTTCTACGGGGACACCGACGAGGCGGGCGCCCGGGACACCCTGGAGGCGGCCCTGGAGGCCGGGGTGACCCTGATCGACACCGCGGACGTCTACGGCCGGGGCCGCAACGAGGAGTTCCTCGCGCCGTTCGTGGCCGCGCACCGGGACGAGATCGTCCTGGCCACGAAGTTCGCCCTGGTCCGGGGCGAGGACACGGCGTACCGGGGGATCCGCAACGACCGGCCCTACCTGCGGCAGGCGGTCGAGGACAGCCTCAAGCGGCTGGGCGTGGACACCATCGACCTCTACTACATGCACCGCCGGGACCCGGCCGTGCCGCTGGCCGAGTCGGTGGGTGCGATGGCCGAGCTGGTGGCCGAGGGCAAGGTGCGGCACCTGGGCCTGAGCGAGGTCACCGGCGCGGAGCTGCGCGAGGCGCACGCCGTGCACCCGATCGCCGCGCTCCAGTCGGAGTGGTCCCTGTTCAGCCGGGACGTGGAACGCAGCGCGGTGGGCGCGGCGGCGGAGCTGGGGGTGGCCCTGGTGCCGTACTCCCCGCTCGGGCGGGGCTTCCTGACCGGCGCGTTCACGGACGCGGGCGCGGAGCTGTCGGAGGCGGACTTCCGGCGGTCGCAGCCGCGGTTCACCGGCGACAACGCGAAGGCGAACGCGGCACTGCTGGCACCGGTCCGGGAGATCTCCGCCGAACACGGCGCGACCCCGGCGCAGATCGCCCTGGCCTGGGTCCAGCAGCGGGCCCGGGTGCACGGCCTGACCGTGGTTCCCATCCCGGGCACCCGCCGGCGCAGCCGCCTCGCCGAGAACGTGGCGGCCACCCGGATCACCCTGTCCGAGGCGGAACTCGCCCTGCTGGAGCCGATCGCGGCCCGCGTCGCGGGTGACCGCTACCCGGACATGAACTTCACCGCGGCCTCGCGGGAAGGGTGACCGGTCACCGGCCGGGGCCTTCAGGGGCCCCGGCCGGTGTCAGCCGGCCTCTGCGGCGAAACGATCCCGCAGAGCCGCGTACTCGGCGTCCGTGAGCAGCCCGGCACCGTGCAGCTCGCTCAAGTGCCGCATCCGGTCCGAGCCTTCGGCGGGCTCGGAGCTCTGCCGGGCGGGCGGGACGGAGGCCACCGGGGTGCGGGCACGCAGCGCCGACAGCACCGCCGCGGCGAACGGCAGCGACTCGTGCACCGCGCCGTAGCCCAGCGCGAACACCACCGCGGCCGGATCGTGGTCCGGCGCGGTGTCCGCTCCGCCGTCCCGCAGCCGCAGCCGCAGATGCCCGCCCGGGCCCTCCGGGGTGCACCATTCGACCCCGCCCAGCTCGGCCAGCTGGTACTCCCGGTCGCCTGCCTTCCACTTGGTGCTGCTGGCGCCCGTACGGGACCAGCGGAAGCCGACGGTGGAGCCGTCGAAGGCGGCCCGCGCGTCGTACGCCTTCAGCACCAGCGGCGGTTCCGGCACCTCGACCAGGAAGGACGGCGCCTCCCGGGCCGGGCCCAGCGCAGGGCGCAGCGCCTCGGTCAGCGCGGTGGCCTGCGCCGCCCGGTCGCCCGGCAGCACCAGTCGGTAGGGGTCGCAGACCTCCTTCAGCTGCCCGTCGGCGGCTTCCATCAGCGGATCCGCGCCCGGTCTCGGTACGGCTCGCAGTACGACGGTGTCCCGCTTGCCCGGGGTCAGGCTGAGCCCGGACAGCGCCTCGTACGGGATGCGCCGCTGCCCCAGCGCGTTCCACAGCCGCCGTGTCCTGATCCCCCGTGCGAAGCGGATGAGCACCGAGTCCGAGTCGAACTCCCAGACGGCATGATTTCCGGCCAGTACGTCACCCATGCGGGCCATGGTAAGGGGCGTCGGGCCCCAACGTCCCCCCGGCGGCGAAGACCGGTTTCCAGGGATTTCTCCGGTCTCTACGCGCGTCAGTCCCGTTCTGTCCCGGAAAATCCGCGACGGCACGAGTCGTCCTCCGGCAGACACGCCACGGAACCGTACGAGCCGGTTCCGATTTTGGCGAGGTTGTCCACCGCGCCGGTGCCTGGCTCGAAATAGCCCGTGTGGCTCTTCGCTCCGGCCGCCGACAGCCGTCGCGCGCCGAACTCCTCGGACATCGGATCCGCACCGTGGCCCAGTCCGCCGACCTCCAGGTGCGGCACGTCGGCGATCCAGTCGCCGGGGTCGCGCATGGCCCAGATCCGGGCCGTGGACTCCAGCTCGGCCACGTTCCCGGCGCGCATGCCGGGGCTGCCCGCCGCCACGATGTCGGTCACCCGGTCCGGCAGCCGGGCGGCGGCCACCCCGCAGACCACGGAGCCGTAGCTGTGGCAGAACAGGGCGGTGGTGGCGTCCGAGGGCAGTGCCGCCGTGAAGGCCGCCAGCCGTACGGCCCCGTCCACGGCCAGCTTGCCGGTGGCCGCGTCCACGCCCATGCCGGCCGGAGCGGTGTAGTCCGCCCAGGCGACCACCGCGCTCGGCAGGTCGGGAGCCTCTGCGCGCTGGGCGGCGTACAGCGACTGGGCCATGCCGACCGGGGCGGTCCAGCGGCGCGCGGTCCGCTCGAAGGTGAGGAGGTGGGTGTCGACTCCGGGGACCACCACGGAGATGCGGCGGGCCCGGTCGAGGTCGCCGAACACCTCGGCGGCGCGGCCGCCGCCGGTGGGGTCGAAGGCCAGGATCTGGCGCCCGTCCTGCATCAGCGAACCGAACCGGTGCACCCGCCGGCCCGCCTCGTCGCGGTCGGCCGGCGTCAGCCGGACGTCCCCGGCCCGGGTCCGTTCCACCTCGCGGGCCTCGGCGAGCGCGATCTTGTTGGCCCGGTAGCGCACCGGCGCGGGCACCCCGTCCAGATTGCCCACCACGAGCGGGTAGCCGGCCGCCAGCCGGTCCCGCTGTACCGCGTCCAGGCCCGCGAAGAACCGCGCGACCGTCCGTACGGGCGCGTCGGCGGGCGGCACGGGCAGGCTGCCGACCCGGGCTCCGGCCCAGGCGGCGAGGGCGACCGCGCGCGCGGAGACGCCGCGGTCGGGGTGGTGGACGGTGGTCCAGCCGGTGGTCGCCAGCATGACGAACACCACCGCGAGCGCAAGGAAGGCGCGCAGCGCGGTGGGGGAGGCGGGGAGGGAAGAGGCGGGGCCGGACACGTTCACTGGGAAATACCCTAGGAGACGTTTTCCGGCCCGAGTGCACGGGGTGGCGGGACTCACGCTCGAAGGTGGTCCGAAAAGGTCACACCGAGGGCCGCCGGGCCGGCGCGGCCTCCGCCGGATCGCCGGCGCGGCTGTCGGCGCAGGCGCAGGAGCAGGAGCAGCCCTCGGCGGCGGGCCGTCCGCCGGGCGGGCCGTGCCAGACGGCGGCGAGGGCCGGGCCGATCTGGTCGAGGCAGTCCTCGGTCATCCGCCGGATCGCCGCCACGCTGTTGTCCTGGCCCCGGCCCCAGAGCCGGCCCGTCATCCGGATCACCCCGGAGAAGGCGGCCACGGCGACCCGGGGCCGCGGGTCGGCGTCCGCTCCGTCGAGGTCCAGGCCTTCGCGGCGGGCGATCAGCCGGGCGGTCCGCTCCTCCAGCTCGGTGGAACGGCGCAGGTGCACGGCGAGCAGCGCGGGCGTGGACTCGATCAGCCGGTAGGCCCTCATGTGCAGATCGACCGGGACCACGTCGGAGATCGCCTCCTCGATGGTGTCCCAGGCGTCGAGCACGGCGTGCCGCATGGCCTCCATGGGCCCCTCGGCGGCCGGCCGGGCCGCCAGCGCGGCCAGGAAGTGGGCCTCGACGAGGTCCTGGACCGCGAAGGCGGCTTCCTCCTTGTTGGCGAAGTACCGGAAGAAGGTGCGCTGGGAGACCTCGACGGCCTCGGTGATCTCGTCGACGGTCGTCTGCTCGTAGCCCTTGGACGTGAACAGCACGAGGGCGGAGCGGAGCAGGGCGTCGCGGGTGCGCTGCTTCTTGCGTTCGCGCAGGCCGGCCGGCGCCCTGGGCGCGGGCCGCTGGTGGGTGATCACCGCATGGTCCTCTCCGCTGTCCTCTCCGACTCCGGGTGAGCGGTCAGGCTACCGGTGACCGGGCCGCGGCGGCCGTCGTGTTGAGCCGTTCGGGAAGAGCCGCCGGACACCCCGGCGGCGCCGGCCGTGACACGTTCGGGGCTGCCGGATCCGGGGCGGGTCCGGGCCGGGTCCGGGATGGATCCGGGGCGGATCCGGGGCGGATCCGGGGCGGATCCGGGGCGGATGCGGGGCGGGGCGGTCGGGAACCCGCCCCGGAGGCGTCAACTCAGCGCCTGCGCAGGGCCTCGCCGGCCCGGTCCGGCAGGGCCGTCCCCTATCCGGATGATCCGGTCCCGGCGCTCTTCCGCCCCGACGTCTTCGCAGGTCAGCGTGGGGTCACGGCGATCCGCACGGGCCACTCCGGCCGGCCTGGCCACCCGTGCGGGCGGTTCGCCGTACAAGGAGTTGACCGTGATGCGCAAGTATTCCGTCGCCCTGGCCGCAGCCGTCCTCGCCGCCACCGCCCTCCTGCCGTCGGCCGCAGCCCAGTCCGTCCCGGCGGGCCGGGACACCCCGGGCGCACGGGCGGGCGCCCCGCCCGTGCTGGGGCCCTGCGGGGCGGGCCAGCTGTGCCTGTGGGCCAAACCCGGCTTCCAGGGGGCCCGGCAGCTGTACGAACTGACCGGGCTCGCCGTGGACAGCTGCACCCCGCTGCCCGCGGGGAAGACCGTGCAGGCCCTGGCCAACCGGACCGGCCGGCCGGTGACCACCTACCAGTCGGCCGAGTGCGCCGAGACCGGCGAGTTCCAGACCTACCCCGGTGACGGCGTCTGGCTCCCGCAATCGCCCTACCAGGTCCGCGCGTTCAAGGTCTGGGAGAACTAGACCCGGTCCGGGGCCCTGCCCGGGATCCTGTCCGGGTCCCAGTCCGCGGCCGCGTCGGGGACCGCGTCCGGGCCGGCCACGGCCGGCCCGGGTGCAGGGGCCGGGACGGCCGCGGTCACCGGATCCGCGGTCAGGCCGCGCACCTCGGCGCGCAGGGCCCGTACCTCGCCCTGGAGTTCGCGGATCGCCGCCAGCTGGGCCCGTTCCACCTCGTCGTCCCGCTCGAAACGGGCGATGAACCAGGCCGCGATGTTCGCGGTGACCACACCCAGCAGGGCGATCCCGGACAGCATCAGCCCCACCGCCAGCACCCGGCCCAGCCCGGTGGTGGGGGAGTGGTCCCCGTACCCGACCGTGGTCATCGTGGTGAACGACCACCACACCGCATCGCCCAGGTTCTTGATGTTGCCGCCCGGCGCGTCCCGCTCCACGCTCAGCACCGCCAGCGAGCCGAACATCAGCAGCCCCACCACCGCGCCCGCCACATACGTGGTCAGCTGCACCTGCGGCGCCATCCGGGCCCGCCGGCCCACCAGCAGCAGGGTCGACACCAGCCGCAGCAGCCGCAGCGGCTGTATCAGCGGCAGCAGCACCGCGGCCAGGTCCACCCAGTGCGTCCGGACGAACAGCCGCCGGTCCTCCGCCAGGCCCAGCCGGACGCAGTAGTCGACCGCGAAGGCACCCCACACCGCCCACTCGGCGTACAGGCAGGCCCGCTGGACGGCGGGACTCGCGTCGGGAGCCACGATCGGCACGGCGTACGCCACCGCGAACGCCACGGCGAGCAGCAGCAGCACGTTCTGCGTACGCCGCTCCCAGCGCACCTGGCGGGAAAGTTCCTTCATGCCCGGCATCGTAAGGAACGGGTAAGGGGCGCGGAGACCTCAGGTCCCCGCGCCCCTCACCGGGACGGGAAGAACGGCTACGCGTCGCCGCCCGCCGCGCCCGGGTCGGCCGCCGAGACGTCCAGCAGCTGGTACCGGTCGACCGCCTGCTTCAGCACCGAGCGGTCGAGCCTGCCCGCCTTCGCCAGCTCGGTCAGCACCGCCAGCACCACGGACTGCGCGTCGATGTGGAAGAACCGGCGGGCCGCGCCCCGCGTGTCCGCGAAGCCGAAGCCGTCAGCACCCAGCGAGGTGTACGCGCCGGGCACCCAGCGGGAGATCTGGTCCGGGACGCTCCGCATCCAGTCCGAGACCGCCACGAACGGGCCCTCGGAGCCGGACAGCTTCTGCGTCACGTACGGGACCCGCTGCTCCTCCTCCGGGTGGAGCAGGTTGTGCTCCTCCACCGCGACGGCCTCACGGCGCAGCTCGTTCCAGGAGGTCGCCGACCAGACGTCCGCCTTGACGTTCCACTCCGCCGCCAGGATCCGCTGGGCCTCCAGGGCCCACGGCACGGCCACGCCCGAGGCCATGATCTGCGCCGGGATGGCGCCCTCCTGGCCCGCGGACACCCGGTGGATGCCCTTCAGGATGCCGTCCACGTCCACGTCGGACGGCTCGGCCGGGTGCTGGATCGGCTCGTTGTACACGGTCAGGTAGTAGAAGACGTCCTCCGGCTGCGGGCCGTACATCCGCCGCAGACCGTCCTTGACGATGTGCGCGATCTCGTAGCCGTACGCCGGGTCGTACGCCACACAGCCCGGGTTGGTCGACGCCAGCAGCTGCGAGTGGCCGTCGGCGTGCTGCAGGCCCTCACCCGTCAGGGTGGTCCTGCCGGCCGTCGCACCCAGCACGAAACCGCGCGCCAGCTGGTCCGCCATCTGCCAGAACTGGTCACCCGTACGCTGGAAACCGAACATCGAGTAGAAGACGTACACCGGGATCAGCGGCTCGCCGTGCGTCGCGTACGCCGAACCCGCCGCGATCAGCGAGGCCGTGCAGCCCGCCTCCGAGATGCCGTCGTGCAGCATCTGGCCGGTCGGCGACTCCTTGTACGCGAGCAGCAGATCGCGGTCCACCGCCTCGTACTGCTGGCCCAGCGGGTTGTAGATCTTGGCGCTCGGGAAGAAGGCGTCCATACCGAAGGTCCGGTACTCGTCCGGGGCGATCAGCACGAACCGCTTGCCGATCTCCTTGTCCCGCATCAGGTCCTTCAGGATGCGGACGAAGGCCATCGTGGTCGCGATCGACTGGTGCCCCGAACCCTTCTTCGCCGCCGCGTACGCCGCATCGCCCGGCAGCTGCAGCGGATTGGCGCGCACCACCCGGGTCGGCACGTAGCCGCCCAGCCCGCTGCGCCGGTCGTGCATGTACTGGATCTCCTCGGAGTTCCGGCCGGGGTGGTAGTACGGCGGCGCGCCGCTCTCCAGCTGTGCGTCCGTGATCGGGATGTGCAGCCGGTCGCGGAAGCGCTTGAGGTCGTCGACCGTCAGCTTCTTCATCTGGTGGGTCGCGTTGCGGCCCTCGAAGTTCGGGCCCAGCGTCCAGCCCTTGATCGTCTTCGCCAGGATCACGGTCGGCTGGCCCTTGTGCGCCTTGGCCGCCGCGTACGCCGCGTAGATCTTCTTGTGGTCGTGGCCGCCGCGCCCCAGGTGCAGGATCTGGTCGTCGGTCATGCCCTCGACCATGGCGCGCAGCCGGTGGTCGTCGCCGAAGAAGTGGTCCCGGATGTAGGCGCCGGTCTCCGTCGCGTACGTCTGGAACTGGCCGTCCGGCGTGGTGTTCATCTTGTTGACCAGGATGCCGTCCCGGTCCTGCGCCAGCAGCGGGTCCCAGGACCGGTCCCAGATCAGCTTGATGACGTTCCAGCCGGCCCCGCGGAACTGCGACTCCAGCTCCTGGATGATCTTGCCGTTGCCGCGGACCGGGCCGTCGAGCCGCTGAAGGTTGCAGTTCACCACGAAGGTCAGGTTGTCCAGGCCCTCGCGGGCGGCCAGCGAGAGCTGGCCGAGCGACTCCGGCTCGTCCATCTCGCCGTCGCCCAGGTACGCCCAGACGTGTGACTTGGAGGTGTCCGCGATGCCGCGCGCCTCCATGTACCGGTTCATCCGGGCCTGGTAGATCGCACCGATCGGGCCCAGGCCCATCGAGACGGTCGGGAACTCCCAGAAGTCCGGCATCAGCCGCGGGTGCGGGTAGCTCGACAGGCCGTACGGGGCCTTCGACTTCTCCTGGCGGAACGCGTCGAGCTGCTGCTCGGAAAGCCGGTCCAGCAGGTAGGCGCGGGCGTACACACCCGGGGAGGCGTGGCCCTGGAAGAAGATCTGGTCGCCGCCGTCGCCCTCGTCCTTGCCCCGGAAGAAGTGGTTGAACCCCACGTCGTAGAGGGAGGCGGAAGATGCGAAGGTGGCGATGTGACCGCCCACCCCGATGCCCGGCCGCTGCGCCCGCGAGACCATCACGGCCGCGTTCCAGCGCGTGGCGTTCAGGACCTTGCGCTCGATCTCCTCGTTGCCCGGGAAGAACGGCTCGTCCTTGGTGGCGATGGTGTTGACGTAGTCCGTGCTGCGCATCTCCGGCACGGACACGCGCTTCTCACGGGCACGCTCGATCAGCCGCAGCATCAGGTAGCGGGCCCGCTCACGGCCCCGCTCGTCGACCGCGGCGTCCAGGGAGTCGAGCCACTCCCGGGTCTCCTCGGGATCGAAGTCCGGGACCTGGCTCGGCAGGCCGCCAATGATGATCGGGTTGCGATCGGATGCGGAAGCCACGCTGTTCCTTCGCTGTCGGGGGAGTCGTGCCCTGTGTCACACCGCCTCCCATCGTGTACCGCCAGACCGCCATCGTCACCTTTACCGCTAAGTAACCCCTGGAACTTCCGGCGACTCCGCCTGGTGTCAGGGCCGGTCCGGCCAAATCGCAACCTTACGCCCAAGTCATTCGGCAGGTCCGTAAGGCCGTTCGCCCCTCAAACAGGTGGGAAAGTCCTCATCCGATGCCGAATACGCTGCAATGGTGTGGGATGAGTCACCAGAGTGCGCCGAGACGGCCGTAATCGTCACCGTTTCGACGGTCTCGGACGCCGGGTACTTGCGCGATCCGCCGAGCCCGTGTGGACTACGCCCAATGCTGCGCGTACGCGCGCGGCCCGAAGACATTCACCGAACATGAGCAGGAGGCACCCCGTGAGCGCGACCGCGGACCACGCGGAGACCAGCCTGGCCGCCCGGCTGGGTTTCCAGTCCGACCAGGTGGTCCAGGAGATCGGCTACGACGAGGACGTCGATCAGGATTTCCGCGAGGCCATTGAAGCCCACATCGCCAACGACCTCGTTGACGAGGACTACGACGACGTGGCTGACGCCGTGGTGCTGTGGTTCCGTGAGGAAGACGGCGATCTGACGGACGCCCTGGTCGACGCCACCGAGCTGGTCGAGGACAACGCCCTGATCCTGCTGCTGACGCCCAAGACCGGTCGCCCCGGCTACGTCGAGGCCAGTGACATCAGCGAGGCTGCCCAGACCGCCGGCCTGTCGCAGACCAAGAGCATCAGCGTGGGCAAGGAGTGGCTCGCCAGCCGGCTGATGACGCCCAAGGCCGCCAAGTCCGGCAAGCGCTGAACCGAGCCCCGCTACCCAGCGGACGGGCCCCCGCCGACTCCGGTCGGCGGGGGCCCGAGGCATTTCTCACCGCCCGTACGGCGGTGTCTAAGCTGGCCCCACCCCAACAGCCCAATGAAGGGACGCGAGAGATGGCGATCGAGGTCGGAAACAAGGCCCCGGACTTCGAGCTCAAGGACAACCACGGCGCCACGGTCCGGCTCTCGGACTTCCGCGGCGAGAAGGCCGTGGTCCTGCTCTTCTACCCCTTCGCCTTCACCGGCGTCTGCACCGGCGAGCTCTGCGAGCTGCGCGACCAGCTGCCGCGCTTCCAGAACGACGACGTGCAGCTGCTGGCCGTCTCCAACGACTCCGTGCCCACCCTGCGCGTCTTCGGCGAGCAGGAGGGCCTGGACTACCCGCTGCTGTCGGACTTCTGGCCGCACGGGGAGACCTCCCGCGCCTACGGCGTCTTCGACGAGGACAAGGGCTGCGCGGTGCGCGGCACCTTCGTCATCGACAAGGACGGCATCGTGCGCTGGAGCGTGGTCAACGGGCTGCCCGACGCCCGCGACCTGAACGAGTACATCAAGGCCCTCGACAGCCTCTGAAGCCCGCCCCGAGTAATGGGTGCCCACGGCGGGAACCCGTCACTAGGATCCAACCGTTGACCCGGTAGCAACCGCACGACGGGGCCCCGCCCCACACAAGAACCCAATGGAGGACCCGTGGGAGTCAGCCTCAGCAAGGGCGGCAACGTCTCGCTGACCAAAGCCGCCCCCAACCTGACGGCGGTCATCGTCGGTCTGGGCTGGGACGCTCGCACCACCACCGGCACCGAGTTCGACCTCGACGCCAGCGCGCTGCTCACCAACGACCAGGGCAAGGTCGCCGGTGACGGCAACTTCGTCTTCTTCAACAACCTCAAGAGCTCCGACGGCTCGGTGGAGCACACCGGTGACAACCTCACCGGTGAGGGCGAGGGCGACGACGAGCAGATCAAGGTGAACCTGGCCGGTGTCCCGGCCGACGTTCACCGCATCGTCTTCCCGGTGTCGATCTACGACGCCGAGACGCGCCAGCAGAGCTTCGGCCAGGTCCGCAACGCCTTCATCCGCGTCGTGAACCAGGCGGACAACACCGAGCTCGCCCGCTACGACCTGAGCGAGGACGCCTCGACCGAGACCGCCATGGTCTTCGGTGAGCTGTACCGCAACGGTGCGGAGTGGAAGTTCCGTGCCATCGGTCAGGGCTACGCCTCCGGCCTGCGCGGCATCGCGCAGGACTTCGGCGTCAACGTCTGAGCCAGCGAGCACATCACCCGTCCGGCGCCGCGCACTGACCGTGTGCGGCGCCGGACGGCTTTGCCACCACCACGTCGTCCGGGGAGGACCACAACATGGGCGTCACACTCGCCAAGGGGGGCAATGTCTCCCTCTCCAAGGCCGCACCGAACCTGACCCGGGTGCTGGTCGGCCTCGGCTGGGACGCGCGCTCCACCACGGGGGCCCCTTTCGACCTCGACGCCAGCGCACTGCTGTGCAACGGCGGCCGGGTGCTCGGAGACCAGTACTTCGTCTTCTACAACAACCTCAAGAGCCCCGAGGGCTCCGTCGAACACAAGGGTGACAACCTCACCGGTGAGGGCGACGGGGACGACGAGTCGATCATCGTCGACCTGAGCGCGGTGCCCGCCGAGGTGGACAGGATCGTCTTCCCGGTGTCGATCCACGACGCCGACGCCCGCCGGCAGGCCTTCGGCCAGGTCACCAATGCGTTCATCCGCGTGGTGAACCAGGCGGACGGCCAGGAACTGGCCCGCTACGACCTCTCCGAGGACGCCTCCAGCGAGACCGCAATGATCTTCGGTGAGGTCTACCGCTACGGAGGTGAATGGAAGTTCCGAGCCGTGGGGCAGGGGTACGCGTCGGGTCTGAGGGGCATCGCTCTAGACTTCGGGGTCAACGTTTCGTAAAGCCGTACAAGAGCATGGGGTGCCAGTGGTTCTGAAAACCTTCGGCTGGTCGTTCGCCATCACGGCGATCGGCCTTGCCTTCGCCGCCTGGCAGTGGGGGTGGGAGGCGTTCGGGATCGTACTGATCCTGTCGATCCTCGAGATCTCGCTGTCGTTCGACAACGCGGTCGTCAACGCCGGAATCCTGAAGAAGATGAATGCCTTCTGGCAGAAGATCTTCCTCACCATCGGCATCCTCGTCGCGGTCTTCGGAATGCGACTGGTCTTCCCCGTCGCCATCGTCGCGATCAGTGCCAAGGTCGGACCGATCGAGGCCATCCAGCTGGCCCTGGACGACCCGCCGCGTTACGAGGCCCTGGTCACCGACGCCCACCCGGCCATCGCCGCCTTCGGTGGCATGTTCCTGCTGATGATCTTCCTCGACTTCGTCTTCGAGGACCGCGATCACAAGTGGCTCGCCTGGCTGGAGCGGCCGCTGGCCAAGCTCGGCAAGGTCGACATGCTGTCGGTCTGCGTCGCGCTGATCGCCCTGATGGTCTCCGCTATGACCTTCGCCACCAACGCCCACACCAGCACCGGCCACGCGGACAAGTCCGCCACCGTGCTGCTCGCCGGCGTCGCCGGCCTGATCACCTACCTCATCGTCGGCGGTCTCTCCTCCTACTTCGAGGACAAGCTCGAAGAGGAAGAGGAGCGCGAGCACGAGGAGGAGGAGAAGGCCAAGGCGGAAGGCAAGCAGGTCTCCGCGGTCGGCCTGGCCGGCAAGGCCGCCTTCTTCCTCTTCCTCTACCTGGAGGTCCTGGACGCGTCCTTCTCCTTCGACGGAGTCATCGGCGCGTTCGCGATCACCAACCACATCTTCTGGATGGCCCTCGGCCTCGGCATCGGCGCCATGTACGTCCGGTCGCTCACGGTCTACCTGGTCCGCCAGGGCACCCTCGACGACTACGTCTACCTGGAGCACGGCGCGCACTACGCCATCGGCGCGCTCGCCGTCATCCTGCTCATCACCATCGAGCACGAGATCAGCGAGCTCATCACCGGCTCCATCGGTGTGGTGCTGATCGCCGCCTCCTTCTGGTCCTCCGTCCGCCGCAACAAGCGGCTGGAGCTGGAAGCAGCCACGGGGCCGGCCGCCAAGGCATGACCCCCGCGCACATGCGGAACCATTGACAGGGGCGGCCCTCCGGCCGCCCCTGTCGACGTTTCGAGGTGGGGGAAGACATGGGGTTCTTCGACGGGCTCATGGGCGGACGGGCGGCGCAGTTCCAGTCGGGCAGCGCCTCGTCGAACGCGATCGAGCTGACCCGGCGGCATCCGACGGTGTCGCTGACCAAACAGGGCGCGGTCACCGGAAACCTGCGGGTCAACCTGTCCTGGCGGATGCGGACCTCCGACATCGGAGGCAGGTCCGGGCAGAGCGGACAGCTGTTCCGCCATCCGTTCAAGCTCTTCAAACCGGAAGTGGTCCAGGCGCACACCCAGGGCATGGTCAACGTCGACCTCGACCTCGGCTGCCTGTACGAGCTGACGGACGGCACCCGGGGCGTCGTCCAGCCGCTCGGCAACCTCCTCGGCGACATCAACGATCCGCCGTACGTGAAGCTCAGCGGCGACGACCGGTTCGGGTCCGCCTCCGGCGAGACCCTCTACGTCAACCTCGACCACGCCGACGAGATCAAACGGCTGCTGGTCTTCGTCTACATCTACGACCAGACCCCGGCCTTCGACCGGACGCACGCCATGATCACCCTCTACCCGGGCAACGGCCCGCGGATCGAGGTGGCCCTGGACGAGCGGGCACCGGAAGCCCGGTCCTGCGCGGTGGTCTCCCTGTCGAACATCAAGGGCGAACTGATCGTGCGCCGCGAGGTGAGGTTCGTGTACGGATTCCAGGCCGAGCTGGACCGGCTGTACGGCTGGGGGCTGCAGTGGGGCCGCGGCTACAAGACCACCAAGGCCTGACCCGGCCCCGCCCTCGTTCGGGCCCGGCTACCGCCGGATGAACTGCGGGCCCTGCAGCGGCAGCCGGAACGAGGGGTCGCCGCCCGGCACCGGCACCGGGGCCGGGGACACCGGCTGCGGATACCCGTACGCCGGCTGGGCGGCCGGCGGGGCCTGGGTGGGCGGCGCGGACGGGACCGGCGGGGCCGTCACCGGCCGCGCCGGAACCGCCGGGGACGGCGGCCGCATCGCCGTGGTGGCCTCGGTCGCCCCCGGCTGCGCCTGCGCGGGCTCCGCCGCCTCCGCCGCCTCGGCGGTCTCGTCCACCGAGATCCCGTGGTCGGTGGCGAGCCCCACCAGCCCGTTGGAGTAGCCCTCGCCCAGCGCCCGGAACTTCCAGCTCTCGCCCCGCCGGTACAGCTCCCCGCAGATCAGCGCCGTCTCGGCGCCCGTCTCGGGCCGTACGTCGAAGTAGGCGAGCGGCTCCCCGCCGCCCGTGCCCGTGGCGTCGTACAGCAGGATCCGCAGGTCGTGGACCCGCTCGAACGGCACGTCCTCGGCCGAGGCGACCACCAGGATCCGGTCCACCGCCGGGGTGACCGAGCCGAGGTCGGCCTGCACGGCGTCGGTGACGCCCTCGCCGATCCGCTTCTTCCCCAGCCGCCACACCGCCCCCGAGGGGTGCCGGGGCTGGTTGTAGAACACGAAGTCCTCGTCCGAACGCACCCGCCCGTCCGCGCCCACGAGCAGCGCCGAAGCGTCCACGTCCGGCACCTCGGGGCCATGGGTCCAGCGCAACACCGCCCGGACCGCGGCGGCGGTCACCGGGATGTTGGAGCCCTTCTGCATCGCGTGCGTCATGCCCGTCATCCTGCCCTCCCGGGGCGGAGCGGGACAATGCGCCCCCCCGTACGCCGTATGCGCGCCCGACCTTGTCGGGAGAGCGGGCCCCGTGCATGGTGCAAAGGGGTTACCTGGATTTCATGTACTTGGGGAACTCTTGAATCTCATTCGTACGTACTATTACCGGCCACGCCAGTTGGGCCGCCGAAGCAGTACGGGGGAAGCACATGCGTCATTTCGGGCACATATCGCCCGCGGTCCGCAAGGACCTCTTTCACCGGGAGCCGGGCGAATTCACCGCCGACTCGCCGGTGCGCATCCTCGCGGCCGCTCTCGGTGCCACCCTTTACAGCCCGGCGACGCGTCCCCGGCTGGCCGCCGACATCCGTAAGCAGGCGGCCCGCGGAGTCGTGTCCATGGTGCTCTGCCTGGAGGATTCCATCGGCGACGCCGAGGTCGCGGGCGGCGAGGAGAACCTGGTCCGGCAGTTCGCCGAGCTCGACGCGGAGACCGCCGACGCGGCCGCGGAGCTCCCGCTGCTCTTCATCCGGGTCCGCACCCCGGAGCAGATCCCGGACCTGGTGACCAGGCTCGGCGGCACCGTCCGATGCTTGGCCGGATTCGTACTTCCCAAGTTCACCGAGGACCGCGGAACGGCCTTCCTGGACGCCGTGGCGGCCGCCGAGGCCACCAGTGGACAACGCCTTTACGCCATGCCGGTCCTCGAATCCCCCGAACTGCTGCACCTGGAGACCCGCGTCGAGGCCCTCGCGGGCATCTCGCGCACGGTCAACCGCTACCGCGACCGGGTCCTCGCCCTCCGCCTCGGCGTCACCGACTTCTGCTCGGCCTACGGGCTGCGCCGCACCCCCGACATGACCGCCTACGACGTCCAGATCGTCGCCGGTGTGATCGCCGACGTGGTCAACGTGCTGAGCCGCGCCGACGGCACCGGCTTCACCGTCACCGGCCCGGTCTGGGAGTACTTCCGGCACCAGGAGCGCATGTTCAAGCCCCAGCTGCGCCGCAGCCCCTTCCTGGACGGCCAGGCCGAGGAGCTGCGCACCACGCTCATAGAGCACGACCTCGACGGCCTGCTGCGCGAGATCGCACTCGACCGGGCGAACGGCCTCCTCGGCAAGACCTGCATCCATCCGGCGCACACCACCCCGGTGAACGCCCTGTCGGTGGTCTCCCACGAGGAATTCAGCGACGCCGAGGACATCCTGCGGCCGGAGCGGGGCGGCGGCGGGGTGCTGCGCTCCGCTTATACGAACAAGATGAACGAAGTGAAGCCGCACCGGGCCTGGGCCGAGCGCACCATGCTGCGCGCCGAGGTCTTCGGGGTGGCGAAGGAGGAGGTCGGCTTCGTCGACCTCCTGACGGCCGGACTCCAGGTCTGATGTCCGGCACACGTGCAGGAACGACGAAGGGCAAGACGATCGACACGGTGTGGTCGGGTACGTGGGTGGCGGAGCGGCTGGGCGTGAGGCTGGCCGGTTCCGGGCCGGGCGACGAGCTGTCCGGCCTGCTCGGGCTCGCGCTGCGGCGCAACCCCAAGCGGGCCCACCTGCTGGTCTCGCAGGTGCTCGGCAAGCACGTCCCGCAGTCCCCGGCCGTGGTCCGGGACGCCGGGTACGGGCTCGGGGAGCGGGTCCGGGAGCTGCTCGGCGCGGACGCGGAGTCGGCGGTGGTCCTCGGCTACGCGGAGACCGCGACCGGGCTCGGCCACTGCGTGGCCGACGGCCTGGGCGTCGCCCCCTACCTGCACTCCACCCGCCGCCCCGTGCCGGGCCTGACCCCGGCCGGCGGCTTCGAGGAGTCCCACTCGCACGCCACCTCCCACCTGCTGCTGCCCGAGGACCCGAAGCTGCTGGCCGGGACCGGCCCGCTGGTTCTGGTCGACGACGAGTTCTCCACCGGGAACACGGTCCTCAACACCATCCGTGACCTGCACGCCCGGTATCCGCGCGGGCACTACGTGGTGGTCGCCCTGGTCGACATGCGCTCCCCGGCCGACCGCGGCCGGCTCGCCGCCTTCGCCGCCGAGCTCGGCGCCCGCGTCGACCTGATCGCCCTGGCGAGCGGTACGGTCCAGCTGCCGGAGGGGGTGCTGGAGCGCGGCCAGGCCCTGGTCGCGGAGTACGAGGCGAAGGCGGCGCGGGCGGCGGAGGCGGCGCAGGCTGCGGCTGCCGCGAACGCCGGGCAGGCCGTTTCGGCCGGGGCCGCCGGGGCTGCCGGAGCCGCCGGGGCTGCCGGGGCTGCCGGGGCCGCCGCCGCGAACGCCGCGGACGCCGCGAACGCCGGGCAGGCCGTGGCGCCGGTTCCGGCCGAGCTCGCCGGGGCGGGCCCGGCGGAGGCCGCCGGGTCGGCCGCCGGGGTCGACGAGGCCACGGGGTCGGCCGGCGGGGTCGAGCGCGTCGTGCTCGACTGGCCCGCCGGGGTCCCCGACGGAGGCCGGCACGGGTTCACCCCCGCGCACCGGATCCGGCTGGACGAGGCGTTGCCCCGGCTCGGCGGGCAGCTCGCCGCGGCGCTCGGAGCGCGGCCCGGGCGGGTCCTCGTACTCGGCAACGAAGAGCTGATGTACGCCCCGCTGCGGCTCGCGACCGCCTTGGAGGAGACCGGGGCCGCCGCCGAGGTGCGGTTCTCCACGACCACCCGCTCGCCCGTGCTCGCCGTAGACGACCCCGGCTACGCCATCCGCACCCGGCTCGAGTTCCCCGCGCACGACGCCCCGGCCGACGGCCCCGGCCCGCGCTTCGCGTACAACGTCGCCGGAGCCGGCTTCGACACCGTCGTCGCGGTGGTGGACTCCGCGGGCGACACCCCCGAACTCCATGCGGGGCTCCTGGCGCAGCTGCGCCCGCACACCGGCCGGCTGCTGCTCGCGGTGATCCCCTCGTACGTACCCGACGCTTCCGACCGGCAGGAGCCGACCATGCTGCCCGAGCCCCTGCGCGGCCCGGCCTTCTCCTCGTACGCCCCCGAGGACGTCGGCTGGCTCCTCCAGGACCTCTCCGAGGTGCGGCTGGAGGCCCCCACCGAGGAACGCGAGGAGGCCATCCAGGCGGGCGGTGCGCACTACGCCGAGTCGCTGCCGGTCGAGTACCAGCCCAGCGCCCAGTACCAGCAGCTCTACCAGGCCGCCCTGGCCGCGTCCGCGAGCCGGATCGCCCGCGCCGTCGGCACGGTCACCGAGACCGTCCTCGCCGAACGCTCCCCGTCCCCGGTGCTGGTCTCGCTGGCCCGGGCCGGCACCCCGGTCGGGGTGCTGATGCGCCGCTGGGCCCAGTACCGGCACGGCCTGGACCTGCCGCACTACGCCGTCTCCATCGTGCGCGGCCGCGGCATCGACGCGAACGCGCTGCGCTGGCTGGCCGCCCACCACGACCCGGCCGATGTCGTGTTCGTCGACGGCTGGACCGGCAAGGGCGCCATCACCCGCGAACTGCGCGAGGCGCTGGCAGCCCATGAGGAAAGGGAGGGAGGCCCGGGCTTCGACCCGGAGATCGTCGTCCTCGCCGACCCGGGCGGCTGCGTCGCCACCTACGGCACCCGCGAGGACTTCCTCATCCCGTCCGCCTGCCTGAACTCCACCGTCTCCGGGCTGATATCCCGGACGGTGCTCCGCTCCGACCTGGTCGGCCCGGCCGATTTCCACGGCGCCAAGTTCTACCGGGAACTGGCCGGTGCCGATGTCTCCACGGCCTTCGTGGACACCGTCGCCGCCTGCTTCGGTGAGGTCTCCGACGCGGTCGACGCCGAGGTCAAGGACCTCCTGGCCGCCGACCGCACCCCCACCTGGGAGGGCTGGGCGGCGGTGGAGCGGATCAGCGAGGAGTACGGCATCCACGATGTGAACCTGGTCAAGCCGGGCGTCGGCGAGACCACCCGGGTGCTGCTCCGCCGGGTGCCGTGGAAGATCCTGGCCCAGCGCGGCGCCGGACCCGACCTGGACCACGTACGGCTGCTCGCCGAGCAGCGCGGGGTGCCGGTGGAGGAGGTCGACGGGCTGCCGTACACCTGCGTAGGACTCATCCACCCCCGCTTCACACGCGGCGCGACCGGCGCCGACGGAAAGGCTGTGGCCACCTCGTGACTGTCCTGGTAGCAAGCGATCTGGACCGTACGCTCATCTACTCGTCGGCGGCCCTCGGGCTGACCATGCCCGACCCGGAGGCTCCGCGGCTGCTGTGCGTGGAGGTGCACGAGGCCAAGCCGCTCTCCTTCATGACGGAGACGGCGGCCGCCCTGCTGGCCGAACTCTCGGCCCGGCCCGATGTGGTGTTCGTCCCGACCACCACGCGCACCCGCAAGCAGTACCAGCGGATCCGCTTCCCCGGCCGGCCGGCGCCGTACGCCATCTGCGCCAACGGCGGCCAGCTGCTGGTGGACGGGGTCCCGGACCGGGACTGGCGGCGGGCCGTCGCGGAGCGGCTCGCCCGGGAGTGCGCCCCGCTGGAGGAGGTGCACGGCCACCTGCTGGCCATTGCGGACCCGGCTTGGCTGCGCAAGGCCCGGGTGGCCGAGGACCTGTTCGCCTATCTGGTGGTGGAGCGGGCGCTGGTGCCCCCGGAGTGGCTGAAGGCCCTCACCGAGTGGGCCGATGCCAGGGGCTGGTCGGTCTCCCTTCAGGGCCGCAAGATCTACGCGGTGCCGCGGCCGCTGACGAAGAGCGCGGCGATGCGGGAGGTGGCCCGGCGCATCGGCGCGGAGCACACCCTGGCGGCGGGCGACTCGCTGCTGGACGCGGATCTGCTGCTGGCCGCCGACCAGGCCTGGCGGCCCGGACACGGCGAACTGGCGGAGTCGGAGTGGGCCGCTCCGGGGGTGCGGGCGCTGACCGAGGCCGGGGTGCTGGCGGGGGAGCGGATCATCCGGGAATTCGGCCGGGCGGTTGGCACACTGACCTCATGACCAAGGGCAACAGCACCAAAATCACCGACGAGTTGTACGCGTACATGCTGGCGCAGAACCCGCCGCTGGACGAGGTCCAGCGCGGGCTGATCGCGACCACCTGGGAGAAGTTCCCGGACTCGGCCGGCATGCAGTCGGCGGAGGAGCAGGGGCCGCTGCTGGCCTTCCTGGTCCGGCTGACCGGCGCCCGGCAGATCGTGGAGGTCGGCACCTTCACCGGCTTCTCCACCCTGTCCATGGCGCAGGCCCTCCCGGCGGACGGCCGGATCATCGCCTGCGACATCTCGGAGGAGTGGACGGAGTACGGCCGGCAGGCCTGGGAGGCGGCGGGCGTCGCCGACCGGATCGACCTGCGGATCGCGCCGGCGCTGGACACGCTGCGGGCGCTGCCGGCGGAGCCGCACGTCGACATGGCGTACATCGACGCCGACAAGGAGAGCCAGATCGCCTACTGGGAGGAGCTGGTTCCGCGGATGCGGCCGGGCGGCCTGATCGTCACGGACAACACGCTGTTCCACGGCTCGGTGCTCGACGAGTCGGCGACGGGCTCGGCGGCGGGCGTCCGCGCCTTCAACGACCACGTGCGGGCGGACCGGCGGATGGACAGCGTCCTGCTGGCCATCTCGGACGGCCTGACCCTCTCGCGCCGGGTCGCCTAGGCGGGCCGGCCGGTCTAGCCGGGCCGGCCGGTCTAGCCGCGCCGGCGGGTCTAGCCGGGCCGGCCGGTCTGGCGGGGCCGGCGGGTTCTGCCAGGCCGGCCGGTTCTGCCGGGCCGGCGGGTCTAGCCGCAGCCGCCTCCACCGCAGCAGCCGCCGCCTCCGCCTCCGCCGCCGCCTCCGGCGGAAGGGGCGGGGGCGCTGCCGGTCCCGCCGACGGCGACGGCGGAGAGCAGCTTGACGGTGTCGGCGTGCCCGACGGGGCAGTCGGCGGGCGCGGACGACTCGGCCATGGGCCGGCTCACCTCGAAGGTGTTGTCGCAGGTCCGGCAGCGGTATTCGTAACGAGGCATGCGCCCACTTTAGGCCCCGCCCGTCGCCCGTCCCAGCCCCTCGCGGGCGGTTCCCACCCGCCTGCCGCGCCTATCGGGGCAAGGGGTGGCCGGAGCCGACGGCCCGCCGCTCCCGGGCGGCCTGCTCGGGATGCCGGGCCTGCCAGTACGGGTTGTCGTGCGGCAACGCGCTGCCCACCCGTCCGTACATCCCGAACCACATCAGCATCACGCCCACCACGAAGCTGAACAGCACGTTCTGGATCCGGAAGGCCAGGAAGTTGAAATCGCCGTCCAGCAGGGCGAGGTTGACGAACCCGCTCAGGATGAACGCCACCCCGATCACGATGTTCAGGGTGGAGGCGAAGGTCCCGCCGATCACCATCCCGACGAACAACAGCGCCCCGATGCAGATCGACAGGACACTCAGCGCGCCGTTGGTGTTCAGGGCGAGCACGGTGTCTCCGCCGGTGTCGAAGAACCCGATCCGGTCGATGAGGCCCAGGATGCCGAAGGTGACCAGCAGCAGCCCGGTCAGACCGGCGCCGACCCGGTAGACCTTGCTGAGCTTGTGATCGGTGGGCAGGTGCTCGTCGAGCCGGGCATTGACCGGATGCAGGATGCGACGCAGCGTCCGGTGGAGATCACGTGGCGGGCGGGGCGCATAAGGCTCGTGGGGCACGTACGGCGCATAGTTCTCATGGGGCTCGTGGCACCCGTAAATCGCATGAGGCCCGTGAGTCTCATGCGGTACCGGTACCGGTACCGGGGGTACCCGGCGCGCACGAGGCCTGTGGAAAACGTGGCTGGCCATACCGCCCTCCTCCGCTCCGTTCCCGCACCTCCAGCATCCGCCGATGCCCAGCCCGCGACAACTCCGGCCTCACTCGACCGCTCACTCGACCGCGCGTCGGCCCCGCATGTCCGCCACCACCCGGCCCACCGCCACCCGGACCTCCTCCATCTCCTGGAGGAAATGCCAGTAGTCGGGGTGCCGCCCCTCCAGCCCCGCCAGCGCCCGGTCCATCCGGGCCACCGCATCGTCCAGCGGCCGCGCATGCCGCGGGTCGGGCACGCTGCGGCCCTCCATCGCCAGCCGCTGGGCGTCCCGGATCGCGAACCGGGTCCGCCGGACCTCGACCTCCGGGTCCCGGGCCACCGCCTCCAGCCGCTCCAGCCGGTCCTGCGCCGCGGACACCGCCCCGTCCACCGCATCCAGCAGCGCCCGCACCGTCCCGAACAGCGCGGTGGCATCCGCCCACCGCTGCTCCTCCCGGGCCTTCGCCGCCTCCCGCAGCCGCTCCTCGGCCTGCGCCACATCACGTGCGGCCTGCTCCGGCACCGGCTGAAGGTCCTGCCAGCACGCCGCGGAGAACCTGCGCCGCAGCTCGCTCAGGACCGGATCCACCCGCTCGGCCCGGTTCCGCAGCGCCTGCGCCCGGGTCCGCAGACTCACCAGCCGCCGGTCCATCTCCGCCGCCCGCTCCGGCAGCCGCTCCGCCTCGGCCCGGATCGCCTCCGAGTCCCGCAGGATCCGGTCCGCCCGCTGCAGGGTCTCCGGTACGCCGTGCTGCCCGGCCCCCTGTGTCAGCTTGGTCAGCTCCGGCCCGAGCGCCGCGAGCCGCACCGCCAGATCATCGGCCCGCATCCCGCCGGCCCGCACCGCGTCCAGCGCATTGCTCGCGGCCAGCAACGCGGCCCGGGCCCGCTCCCTGGCCGGCGCCACCTGCGCCAGCTGGCTCTCCGCCCGGTCCAGCAGCGGCTGTAGCCCCTGCGCGTACCGCTCCAGCTCCCCTTTGACCCGGACCAGATCCTCCCGCGCCCGCACCAACTGCTGCTTGGCCAGCGTCGCCGTCCCGCCGTCCAGGTCGTCCCGGTCCAGATCGTGCGCGTCGACGGCCTCGATGTACGCGTGGCTGACCTCGTCGATCCGCCGCCCCAGCGCCCCGAACCCCTCGACGGCCTGCCGCCCCGCCGGACTCCCGTCCACCGCGGCGATCGTCTCGACCGAGATCCGCAGATCCCGCTGGGCCGTGTCCAGCTCGTAGAAAGCGGCGGCGGCAGCATCCTTCGCGGCCTGCGCATCCGCCCGCCGGCTCTCGTCCCGCCCACCGAACCACCGCCGGGATGCCGTCGTCACAATCCCTCTCCCGTACCCCGTCCGCCCGTGCCCCGCCCTGCCTTGCTCCATTCTCTCCCACCCTTACGCGTTTGCGTCGGGGGTGCGCCCTCCATGTAGGCTGTCCACTCATCCACGGGTGCGTAGCTCAGGGGTAGAGCGCTGCTCTTACAAAGCAGATGTCGGCGGTTCGAAACCGTCCGCGCCCACCAGTACAAAGGCCCCCCGCCGATCACGGCGGGGGGCCTTTGACATCTACATCTGACATCAACGGGGACGGTCAGGAACGACCACGCCGTCCCCTCAACAGCCGGTCCATGTGCCCGATGGCCTCGCGCTGCGTGTCCTGCACGACGTGGGCGTAGACGTTCATGGTGACGGCGATCTGCGAGTGCCCGAGGATCTCCATCACCACCCGAGGCGGAACGCCGGCAGCGGTCAACAGCGTCGCGGTCCCGTGCCGTGCATCGTGCAGCCGGACGACGCCGAGTGGCTGTGGACGCAGATAGGCGCCAGTACCACTGTCTGACCTGGGGTCACGCCATCGAGCTCACGGCTGAGGACCGGGGCGTACCGGCCATGGACCTCTTCTTCGAGCTGCTCGACAAGTTCCGCGCTGAGGCCACGCGGTAAGAGTTTCCCTACTTCATCAAGGCACCCGCCGCGCACAGCGCGGCGAGCGCGCCCGTCGCCCGGGCCTGCGCTCCTGTCTCCGCCCCGCTCCAGCCCAGCCGCCGGCCGCGCGCCAGACGGCACGGGTTCGATGGTGGGACAACCGCGGTACGGCTGAGCACCCGAGCCCACAACGCTGGCCCACACCCACCAAGCACCTGTGCCCGAGCGAAACCATGACTCCGCCCAACACTGCCAGGCTCAGCCCCTGACACAGGCCCCAGCGGAGCGCGCGCCGAGCCATCGGAGGCCGAGCAGCGGGATCCTAAGGCGACATCACCAGCCGCTCAAAGACGTGCCTCCGGCGGGGGCGCTCAGGCTCCGGGATGACCGGGGCCGGCCGTGCGGGTGCGGGCCGGTTTGTGGTGGGGGTGGGGAGCTGTCATCCCGTCTGCCGTCGACCCAGGCAAGCCATAGCAGACCAGGCTTCTGGGACCCAGGTCGTTCGTCCAGCAGGGCGCTCCAACTGGGCCCCAGAAGCCTGCCCCGCTATCACTCCGTGTGGGTCAACGGCAGACGGGATGACAGCGGGGGTGAGATGTGGCTCACGCCGACGCTCTGCAATCCCCCTATTCTCCGAGACTCTCGAAAAGCTCGTCGACAGGATCGATTTGCACATCAAAGTTTCGCGTCACTGACGGCCGCGGAGGGTAAATTATAGTCTCGTCGCCGTCAGTAGTTTCCTCTTCTCGAAAATCCAAGTCCTGTGCGACTTCATCTTCCAAAAGTGCCAGACGGTCTTTCAGGATTGGCATATCTGTGTCAGTCAGCTCGAAATGCTCGATAATAGAACCGAGTCTATCGATTGCATCCTCGCAATCTGCGACGGTGTTTACCCTCCCCGATTCCTCAAGGTCCCATTCGGAAACAAAGTCCTGGAACCTACTCCTCAGCTCAGACTCGGCCGCCCTCGACCAGTCGGAGGGCTTTACGTCGACATCCGTGAACGGAGAAAGGGCTACCTCGAAATCCTCCGGAGACTCCAAGACATTCATGAGCCTCACAGCAAGCGAATCCCTCACCCTTACAACAGAGTCGCTAATCTCAGAATATTTCGCCAAGTAAGAGATCAGTCGGATCTCTTGCGTGACTAGGAGCGTCTGTGCGGCCCCGATACGTTGAGTCAATCCGTCAAGCATCAGGGTAAGCGTATGCCCGAATAGGAGAGTTCGCCGGTATTTCGCATCCAGCATCAGCATAACAAGATGGCGATTCAAGGCGGAGGTCGACTGTCTAATCTTGATGGAATACCCGCTTGCCTCCGTGGTCCAATAGCAAGACGGAGTAGTCTCCAAACGCCTCAGCGCATCCATGAGCACATGCTGCTGCCCGGGCGCCAAACGAGGAAGATTCTTTATCTTGGTGCGCCCGCCAAAAAAGGCATCCATCAGGGAGGGGATAAGTCGCTCATCGAGGTTACCGCCAATATCCCAGTTCACGAGCGTCTCGACCTGCTCAAAAAAAGCAGCACCCTGAGCTACTTGGGAAATCTCGCTAGGGTGAGATGAAAGGTACGAGGAGATGAAATCAATGAACGAAGGGTTGGCCAACTGGACAACTGTTGAGAGGTTTCCAGGGTGGATTCCATTGACCTGATCATCTAGACGCGCATCCGAGATGACGTGGACGAATGTTCCTTGCAGTTTCTTGAGAGCTAGACTCAAGCGATGGGGGCTATCGGGTGACATGCCCGCTGCCCTCTGATAGGCAGAAACACTCTTAAATAGATCAGATGCTTCCACGGGTCGTCGCACTGTGGCTAGGGCCACCAGAACACCGCGTTCAGCTTGTGAGAGCTGCTCCTGAAAGATGCTATCCCACAGCTCGCGAGGGTTGTTGAGCGCATCCATTGTGTACCGGTAGAAGTGCCGCCCCGGGACCCCAGAGTTCTTAAAATTTGAGGCAACGAGCTCGATCACTCGCGGGCTAAAGTTCGCGTGCTCGACAACCTCTACATACCTCTTTTCGGTGAGGATTGACCTGAGTGATTCCTCGCCAATTTCGGCAAAGTGAATGTGATTATAGAAGATTTGAGCTTTCTGTAACCTCGTGTAGTCGGCGAGGTTCAGGGTGACCCTGTCCTCATAGAGCAGCGGGGAAGACCTCAAGCGCGGATATACCTGTCTCGCTTCGCGTAAGATGTACTCGCGCGTCGTCATGATCAGACGCTTGCTGGCATCTTGGCCAATTTTCTCAGCAAGCTGTACTAGACGGCTATCCTCGTTTTTGTTCAAACTGTCAAGCAGTGAGTTCTGCCCCAGGAAGTCGTCATAGAGAAATACTTGCTTCCTCCCTGGTTGCCAAAGGCGCTCAATTTCAGAAATGTCTGCCGATGCAGTGTGAACTTCCCAACCGTCCGCCATGAGCCTCACGAGAAGCGTCTCAGCCAGTGTGGTTTTACCGATTCCCGGCTCACCGGAAATCACACACACGTGATGTTTTTTTAGTATCTCCAGAGACGCAGAGTGTGCTTCGCTGTGCACGTAAAGCCGGCGCCGTTTAATGATCCGCTCAACTAGGCCGGTACTCCTCAGGTGCAAGTCAGAATTCAATAGCCGTTGCAGTACGGCGCTCGAGGTAATCCAGAGCTTAAAGTTTTGGGTCTCAATTTGAGGGTGTCGAGTGAGGAGGTTGTCGATGTCATCGACGCCGAGAACGTCTCTTTCGCTCAGACGTGCACCGCAGAATATCTGTGCGATTTCCTTTTTGTTGGCACGGGTTAGCGAGGCTGACGTTACCAACATGTACCTACCCGCAAATCTGCTGCCGATCTTTCTGGCCTCTAGTTCGAGCTGGCTTCGAATCTGCGAGAAGGTTCGTCCGGGTGAGTGCTTGCATTGGATGACGATGGAATCCATTCCGCCATGATGCAATCGGATGTCAACACCGCCATCCCTGCCCTTTGGGAAAGTCTCCATCCGCACGCCAAATTCAGCCTGAAGTAGATCCCTGACGAGTACCTCAAAGTCATGGGGAGAGAGATCGGCGTAGTTACGGGTCATGAAACCACTATGCCATTCTTTTGTTTCCCTAACTGGCTTTCACCAGATCTGGCCCTTCGTCAGTCCGGGCAAGATCAAGCCCTCGGAGGGGACGGAGTACCTGGATGTGAGCTTTCTGAGTGACGGATGCCGCCTCGGGTCCACTGACCTCACGCAACGTGAGAGGCGCACGGCGCCTACGGTGCCGTGTGCCGGCCCGTGCTTCCAGCCGCGTTGGTTGCGCCTTCCTGACGCCTGGCCCGCGAGAGACCATCTCGGAGTCTGGTGACAACGAGGTTGGAAGCAGGTGGCAGGTGACTCAACCCAGGTGCGGAGCGCAGACGGCCAAGGGGCAGCCTTGCAGCAAGCCCGCGATCATGAACAGCTCTCGGTGTCAGTTACATCAGGGGAGCTGGTCCAGCTACGGAGTGGCGCAGCGGAAGAAGAAGGACGCCGAAGAGAAGATGCGGAAGCTGCGGAAGAAGAAGTGACCCGGGTAGCTCTCCGTGCCTGACATCCACAGGTGACATCAACGGGGCTGCACCGCGGCGGTTGCTGGCAGACGCCGGAGCGCAGGCTGGACTGCTGCTGAGGCGTAAGGAGCGGGCGCCGGGCGAGCTTACAAAGCAGATGTCGGCGGTTCGAAACCGTCCGCGCCCACCAGTGCAAAGGCCCCCAACCGATCACGGTTGGGGGCCTTTGACGGTAGTTCTTGACGGCAGTCAGCCCGTAGGACCCCTGCGCCGCAGCATCCGGTCCATGTGCCCGATCGCCTCCCGCCGCGTCTCCTCCGACACGTGCGTGCGGATGTTCATGGTGACGGCGATCTGCGAGTGCCCCAGGATCTCCATCGCGACCCGGGGCGGTACGCCGGCGGCGGCCAGTAAGGGTTGGCGTCGACGGTCTCCCGGATGGCGGTCTGTCGCATCCGCTGTTCAGATCCACGTTCTCCCACCTGAGCCCGACCAACTCACCCCGCCGGAGACCGAGGGCGATGGCGAGCACGAAGGCGGGATACAGCGGTCCTTGCGCGCGGCGGCGAGGGCCGTCCGCAGCACCCGGTGGGATTCCTTCGCCGTCGCCGCGCTGGTCTGCTTCTGGAGCTGCACGACGGTCATGAGGCTATTACCGCTCGCGTTGTCGACGGCGACCTGGCTGGTCTTCTTGTCGCGCATCTTGAGCTGCGGGGGCTGGGCGACCATCGCGGTGGTGCCGGCGGTGTGGGGAATCTGACGCACAGCAGACCACTCCTCTGCAGAGGTGCCGGCTCTGCAGCCCAAGGCCAATCCCCGTGAAGCTCCATCGACTTGCGAGGGACGCAACAGGTGTCCGCACCTTACGGAATTCGGGCGCAAGACGTACGTCGGCGTGTTCCCCTACGGGGGTGGAAGCCATCATCGCCAGCGCGATCGCCGTCCTGGGAACGCTACTCGGTTCAGGGATCACCCTGGCCGTCCAGCGACGCACGACCGAGAAGGGCCACGAGTTCACGCGAGGGGAGAAGCTGCGACAGGAACGGCTGGACGCCTACACGGCGTATGCGGCGGCGTTGGTCAACTACCGGCGCTGCTTGGTTCATCTGTGGTTCTGTTCACATGAACACCGGCTGGAGGACCCAGAAGTGGTGAAGGGCCGAGCGTATGACCTCCGCTTCAGCGCCGAGGAGGCCCTCTTCCGCGTGCAGATGCTTACGGACGATGACTCACTGAGCCAAGCCGGGGCAGTCCTGCTTGTCGAGATAGCCGACCTGCACAGGACGGACAGCAGAGCCGAGCTGGATGAGCGCAGGCGGCGCACGCGGGACGGCATCAGCCATTTGGTGAAGGCCGCCAAACAGCATCTCTGAAGTTCAACCTCCGAAGGTCTCCCTGGCCCAAGGCGTTACGCAAGTCACTCCGAGTAGCCCTTCTCCTGCGTTGTAAGAACGCGAGCTCATCCTGACTACCGTGTGGGCACTGGGCGGGACGTGCAAGAGGGCACGGGTGCACCGGCCGCGCATGATCCGGGTTTCGGGCGAGCGTATAAAGCAGATGTCGGCGGTTCGGAACCGTCTGCGCCCACCAGCACGAAGGCCCCTCGCCGATCACGGCGAGGGGCCTTGGCATCCCCTTCACGACCGGGGAAGCCTCATGAGCAGTCGGTCCATGGGCTGACGGCTTCGGGCTGGGTGTCCTGGGTGTGAGCCGCGTATGTCAGCTGACGCCGATCTCGCCGAGTTGCATGTGGTGATCGCCGAACTGATCGGTGCTCAGCCTGGTGCCGGTGATCTTCGCGTAGCGGGCTGGGGTCGGGGCGAACGAGATGGTTTGGGCTGTGGCGCCGGGGCGCGGATGGTCGCGTTTGTCGGCGACGGTGGTCCAGGTGGGGTTGTCGGCCGAGACCTGGACGGTGGAGTCGACGGGGAAGCCGAGCCCGGGTGTTGGCGCCGTCGGCGCGGCCGAAGAGGTCCAGGCGGCCGTTCCGGCGGCCGGCGCCGAGGTCCACCGTCACCGACTCGGTGTGGTCGACGGCGAGGTTGTCGCTGCTGCTCCAGCCGTTGGTGCCGGTCGGCAGGGAGCGACGGCCGTCGGGGGCCGGAATGCTGCCGTGCGTACACGCGGAGTTTCCGGGGGCGTTCCGTATTGGCCCGGGGGGCTGGGCGTGGGATGGTCGGGGGATGGCCAAGGGGATGGTGGAGTGGCTGGGGGCGTGGGGGCGGGGGTTCGAGCGGAGGAGGGAGCGGGAGCGGGAGCGGTTGCTCGCGCAGTTGGACGGCGGGGCCGGGTCGGGGGCCGGGCCTGGCGGCGGATCCGGGGGCGGATCCGGGGGCGGGTCCGGGGGTGGGAAGTATGCCGACTCGGGGAGGGCCGGGGGGCGGCGCGATGAGTTCACGCCGCTGCTCGTGGAGTACTACGCGTACGGGCTGACGCAGGCCCGCAGCAGCTTCGTCGCCAGCCAGCTGTTCGCCGCCTTCGGGGCCGGCATCCTGCTGCTCGGGGTGGCCCTGGCCATCTGGAAGGCCGAGAGCAGCGGGGACCTCTACCTGGGGATCGTCATCAGTTCCGTCGGGGTGGTGGTGGCGCTCATCGGGCAGCTGTTCCACCGGCGGGCCGATCTCGCGCTGCGGCACATGGCCGCGCAGACCGCCTCGCTCCGGGACGACCGGCGGGCCGCCGAGACCACCCGGCAGGCCGTGCAGCTGCTCGCCGATGTCGCCGATCCGGGGCTCCGGGCCCGCCTCCAGGCCGGGCTGATCATGAAGCTGTCCGGGGCGGGGCTGCCCGAGGCATAGTGGGGGTATGTGCCGGAGCATCAAGACCCTGCGCCCGCCCGCCCTCCCCGAGAAGGCCACCGAGGAGGAGATCCGGGCCGCCGCCCTGCAGTACGTGCGGAAGGTGTCCGGGTTCCACCATCCCGCCGAGCACAACCGGGAGGTGTTCGACGCCGCCGTGGACGCGGTGGCCGACGCGACCCGGGAGCTGCTCGACGGCCTGCAGGTCAGAGGACGCGCCGCGGTCAGCTCGTAGAGGCCGCGCGGCGGCGCAGCACCCAGATGCCCGCGACCAGTGCGCCGGCCGCCATGGAGCCGCCGAGCGCGATCTCGCCCGGGCTCATCCCGTCGATGCTGCCCCCGGTGCCGCCCCGGGCGGCACCGGGGGTGACCTGCAGGGTCAGGGTCACCCGCTGTCCGCCCGAGCCGCCGCACTCGAAGGTGACGCGGTGGGCACCGGGGCGGGCGTCGCGGTAGACCGTGGCCGTCCCGAACAGGTTGGTGGCTTCCAGATTGCCCGGGGTGAGCGACACGTTGCCGAAGGCGGGCGAGGAGGCCCTGCCGGTCTTGGTGCCGCAGCCTTGGAGGTTCAGGCCGACCCGGCCCCCGGGGGCCACCGTGCTCGGTGAGAGCGTGGCGGAGGGGTTGGCGTAGGCGGTGACGGGGGTGGCGGCGACGACCAGGGTCGCGGCCGCGACGGCCATCAGGTGGCGGCGGTGCGTGGCGGGCATGGCGGAACTCCTCTGCTCCTGAAGCACGTGCTCAGGACGCTAGGAGCCCGGTCCCCCCGCGGCGATCGGGGCCGGGTGAACGGGTGAGGCCGCTGCTCCGCCCGGGGGAGCAACCCCCCGTACGCGCGTCAGGACGCGGCCGCCGCCGGGACGGGCCGACGCACCAGGTACGCGGCCAGCCCGCCGGCCGCGAACAGTGCGACCAGCGACACCGCCGTGCCCAGCCAGGTCGCCCCCAGCCACTGGGTGCCGAAGTAGCCCAGGGCCACGCTGTAGCCTGCCCAGGCCATGCCCGCCAGGGCCGACCACGGCAGGAACTCCTTCACCTTGCGGTGCGTCTTGCCCGCGCCCAGCGACACCACCGACCGGCCCGCCGGAGCGAACCGGGCGATCACCACCAGGGCGCCGCCGCCCCGGGCCAGCGCCGTGCCCAGCCGCTCCTGCGCCCGGGTCAGCCGGCGGGACCGGGCGATCGCCTTGTCCAGCCGGGCACCGCCCCGCCAGGCCAGCCGGTAGGCGGCCAGGTCGCCCAGCACGGATGCGGTGGTCGCGATGACCAGCAGCGCCAGGATGTCCGGCACCTGCTGCGGGACCGGGTCCGGCGAACCGGCGGCCCCCGCCGCGGCGGCAGCGGCCGCGGCCGCGATCACCAGGACCCCGCTCGGCAGTACCGGCAGGAACACGTCCAGCACCACGGACAGGGCCACGAGGGCATAGATCAACGGGCTCGTGGTCAGCGACCCCACAGTCTCAAACAAAACGGAACTCCCCAGTCCGGTTGGCGTGTCTCGCCAGTGAAGCGCCGCGACGTCGCGGGGAGCGGCAGGGGCGGCTGACAGCCATACAGCGTACGCCGGGAGTACGGACCACATACGGGCGGGGGCGCCAGCGTGTCCACGGTTGGGCCCCGCCCCTGCCCGGAGGTTTCCGTTCCGCCCGGGATCAGCCTCCGGTCAGGTCCCGGTCCAGCACCGTCACCAGTCGCGCCCCCTTCCCCGAACGCCGCGCCTGATCCAGCTTCAGCCGCGCCGAACGGCCGGACAAACCCAGTGTCATCAGCTGATTTCCGAACCACGGACCGCCCGTACGCCGCCAGGCCACCGGCGGCCGGCCCGTCCGGCCGTGCTTCGCCAGCAGTCGACCGATCCAGCGGCCCGCCTTCGACCAGCCCAAGCGGAATCCAAGCTTCACCGCAGTGTGAATCGAGTTGTGGACCGGAGAACATGTCAACTGGAACACCCGGGCAGTGCTCGGTATCAGCGGCTCCGCCACATACGCGTGGTGTACGTCACCCGACAGCACGCACACCGTCGCCGGTGCCCGCGGGCCCGTCGCCACCTCCTCGACCAGGTCGCTCAGCGCTGCGAAGGAGGCAGGGAACGCTGCCCAGTGCTCCAGATCGCTGCGTCGCCGCAGGTCCTCCCCTATCCGCGCCCAGCGCTCCCCGCGCTCCCCGCGGCACAGCGCCGCGTTCCAGCCCTCCGCGTCATGGATCAGCGGGGGCATCAGCCACGGCAGCGAGGACCCCACCAGCAGGTGGTCGTAACCGCCGTGCCCCTCCAGCGCGTTGTCCCGCAGCCACTGCTGCTCCGCGGGGTCGAGCATGGCGCGCCGGTCCTCGGCCAGCACGCGGGCCGCCCGGGTGTCCACCATCAGCAGCCGGACCCGGCCGAAGTCCCGCCGGTAACTCCAGCGCACCGATGCCGGATCGGCATCCGCCTCCGCCGCGAACGCCCGCAGCGCGTCCGTCCCGTCCGGGCTCGCCCGCACCGCTTCGTACAGCTTGTCCGCGGCCAGTTCGGCCGGGGACAGATTGCCCAGGTGCTGGTACACCCAGTACGACATCAGGCCGCTGAGCACCCGCTCCTGCCACCACGGCGTGGCCCGCATCTCCGCCAGCCACGAGGCGCTGGTGTTCCAGTCGTCCACCACGTCGTGGTCGTCGAACATCTGCAGGCTGGGCACGGTGGACAGCAGCCAGCGGATCTCCGGGTCCAGCCAGGACTCGTAGTAGAGCCGGGTGTACTCCTCGTAGTCGGCGACCTGGGCTCCGGGCGGCTCCCGCAGGTCTCGGCGGGCCGCCAGCCACCGCCGGGTCGCCGCGGACAGCTGGTCCGCGTACACCTGGTCGCCGAGGAGCAGCAGGAGGTCGGGCCTGACCGCCTCCGGGTCGGCGGCCAGCTGCCCCGCGAGGGTGTCCAGGGCATCCGGGCCGTGCGGTCCCCGGGAGCCGGCCGACGGGGCGGCCTGCCGGCAGGAGCCGAAGCCGATCCGCAGCCCGGGCGCGGGCCGGCCGGGCCCGGCCACGGCCGGGGTGCTGATGGTGCTCGCCGGGAACCGGCTCTCGGGCAGCGGCCACACCCGGACGCCGTCGAGCAGCACCTCGTACGCCGTGGTGCTCCCGGGGGTCAGGCCGGTCACCGGGACCAGGGCGTAGTGGTGACCGGCGATCTGGAACGTGCGCACGCTCCCGCCGGCCCCGTCCGCGCAGCGCACCTGCACGTTGCTCGGACGGTCGGTCTCGACCCACACGGTCGCCGCGTCGCCGGTGTCCCAGTCGATGTGTCGCAGCAGTGGTCCCAAGCGCAGTCCGGCCATGCAACTCCCCCTTCTCCGTCGCCCCTTGAACCCATGATTCACGGTACGGGGCGGAGGGGGAGCGCGGCTCCCCCGGGCAGGGGAGGGATCCTCCCCCGCGCGGGGGAGATTCTCAGCAGCCGTTCAGGACGTTCACCAGGGCGTTCTTCTCGGCGGAGTCGATGCTCAGGCCCCAGTGCTGCTTCACCTGGACCCACATGCGGGCGTACGTGCAGCGGTAGGAGGTCCGGGACGGCAGCCATTCGGCCGGGTCGAGGTCGCCCTTGGCCTGGTTGACGTTGTCGGTGACGGCTATGAGCTGGGGGCGGGTGAGGTCGTTGGCGAACTGCTGGCGCTTGCTGGTGGTCCAGGAGGACGCGCCGGACCGCCAGGCCTCGGAGAGCGCGACGACGTGGTCGATGTCGAGGTCGGAGGCGGCGTACCAGGTGGCGCCGTCGTACTCGGAGTACCAGCTGCCGCTGACGGCGGCGCAGGAGGAGTCCTGGACCACGTTGACGCCGTCCCGCTTGAGGACGGTCTCGCGGGTGTTGCAGCTGCCGGAGACGGTGCTCCAGTGCGGGAACAGGTCGCGGCTGTAGCCGCTGGAGGAACCTTCCGCCCGGGGCGTGACCGTGGCCAGGTACGAGCGGGCGGCTTCGGCGCTGATCGGGGTGGGCGGGGCGGCCTGGGCGGCGGGCGCGGTGATCAGAGCGGTGACCGCGAGAGCGGCTGCTGACGCGAGCACGCCAAGACGACGCGCGTAGACCTTGGACGTGAGAGACATGAGGGCTCCCTGGATGCGGGGGGTGAACGGCCGGGTGCGGCCCCGACGGGGCCCGGCCATGGTGGCGGCGCCAGGTGTCACGGGGATGGGCGCCAGGTGACAGCGTGGCGACATGGGCACGTCACATCAAGTCGTGCAAAGGCCTCTACTCAAGCGGAAGTTGAGATTCCGGCCGCGGGGGGTGTCAGGTCGGGACCAAAGGCCCATACCGGACCCGCCCGGATCTCGCGTACCCTGGACCGAGCAGAAGGGGAGTAGCTCTTCGCCGGACCGTCGACATACTGCTGGGTCACCCCAGCCGGCGCCCGGAGGCAGGCCGCGTCAGCGGCGGGCCAGCGAGACCTTCGGCCGCAGTGTCCTTGTAAGCGCAGGGAGCTGTCGGGCCGAAGCGACCCCTGAAACAGCCAGGTCTCTCGGTGCGGCCGTCTCCTGCCCGACCGATTGAGGTTCCACCCCGTGCTCAGCTTCAGCATCACGGCGATCGCGTTCGGCGTCGTCTTCCTCGCTGAACTCCCCGACAAGACGGCCCTCGCCGGCCTCATGCTCGGCACCCGCTACCGCGCCTCCTACGTCTTCGCCGGAGTCGCCGCGGCCTTCGCCGTCCACGTCGCGCTCGCCATCGCCGCCGGAAGCGTCCTCACCCTGCTCCCGCACCGCCTCGTCCAGGCCGTCGTGGGCGTCCTCTTCCTCGCCGGCGCCGCGATGCTGCTCCTGAAGAAGAGCGACGAGGACGAGGAGATCAGGACGCCCGCCGACCAGTCCTTCTGGAAGGTGTCCGGTGCGGGCTTCATGCTGATCCTGGTCGCCGAGTTCGGCGATCTCACCCAGATCATGACCGCCAACCTCGCCGCCCGCTACGACAACCCCGTCTCCGTCGGCCTCGGCGCCGTCCTCGCCCTCTGGGCGGTCGCCGGCCTCGGCATCCTGGGCGGCCGCACCCTCATGAAGTACGTCCCGCTGCGGCTGATCACCAGGATCGCCGCAGCCGTCATGGCCGCGCTCGCCGCCTTCTCCCTGTACGAGGCCATCGCCGGCTGACGGCGCCGGCCCGGCGCCGCGAGGGCCGGGCGGCACGGGAAAGGGCCCGCCCGGGTCGTGCATCGCCCGGGCGGGCCCTTCCGCGTGGTCGCTCAGGCGGCCGCCGCGTGCAGTGTCAGCCGGATCGAGCCGTCCCCGGCCGTCTCCACCCGGACCGCCGTCAGGTCCGGCACGTGCACGGTCGGGCCGTGCTCGCCCGCTCGCGGACCCACCCCGACCACCCGCATGCCCGCCGCCCGCCCGGCCGCGATGCCGGCGCCCGAATCCTCGAACACGATGCAGTCGGCCGGATCCACGCCCAGCTCGGCGGCCCCCTTCAGGAAGCCCTCCGGGTGCGGCTTGCTCGCCGCCACGGACTCGGCCGTCACCCGGACCTCCGGCATCGGCAGCGCCGAGGCCGTCATCCGGGCCGTGGCCAGCGCTTCGTCGGCGGAGGTCACCAGGGCGTGCGGCAGCTCGCCGAGGGACGCCATGAACTGGGGTGCGCCTTCGACCGGGACCACTCCGTCGGTGTCGGCGGTCTCCCGGGCCAGCATCACCGCGTTGTCCGCGTGGTTGAGTTCCATGGGCCGCTCGGGCAGCAGGATGGCCATGGTCGCGTACCCCTGGCGGCCGTGGACCACCTTGAGCGCTTCCACCGGGTCCAGCCCGTGCGACACGGCCCAGTCCCGCCAGCAGCGCTCCACCACCGCGTCCGAATTGACGATGGTGCCGTCCATGTCCAGGAGCAGGGCCTTGGCGGTGAGGACGACGGGGGCGGGGGTGGTGAGGGCCGGCATCGGCGGGACTCCAGAGGGAGGAAGAAGAGAACAAGTGGCTCCGTCCACCGGTCAGGGAGTGTGGACGGAACCACTTTGTTTCTTCACGATACAAAATAGCGCATGCATGGCGCCAGCAGTGCAGCGTGTGACGTTGGTCAGGATTCGTAGCTCTTCGAATCCAGGACGCGGCGGGTCTCGGGGCCGTACACGCCGCGGGGGTCCTCGGTGATGTCGTGCGCCAGCTGGAACCGGCTGACCGCCTCCTCGGTGCGGGGGCTGAAGCGGCCGTCGATCCGCCCCCGGGGGTACAGGCCCAGCTCGGCGAGCTGCCGCTGCAGCTTCTCGACCTCGGCTCCTGAATCCCCGCGGCGCAGCACCGGCCCCTGTGGGGCCGTGGAGGGCCGCGAGGATCCGGAGACGCTCCCCGAGGGGACGGGCGAGAGGGGTTGCTCGGCCGAAGCAGCCGAAGCGGCGGCCGAGCCGGAGGCCGCGACCGCAGGGGAGGCAGCGGCCGATGCCGTGGGGGCGGCGGAGCGGGAGGCGGGCCGGTGCGCACCGGACGCGGATGCGGACGCGGATGCCGACGGCCCCAGCGGGGCCACGCTCACGGCAGGGGCGGACACCGTCGGCCCGGGCAGCGCCCGGTCCTCACCGTCGCCCTCCCCGTCACCGTCGCCCGGCCAAGCCAGCGCCATGGCCGCCACCCCGATCACCGCGACCGCGGCGGCCCCGGCGAGCAGGGGCAGCGCCCGGCGGGGAGCGGTCTCCGCCCGTCTGCCTCTGCCAGGCGGGCCGAGCCGCACCGGCGGCAGCTCCTCCGTGACCGGCCCGTACGGTGCCGGGCCGCCCAGCCCCGGGCCGCCCAGCCTCGGGCCGCCAAGTCCCGGGCCGCCCAGCCCCGGACCACCAAGCCCCGGACCACCAAGCCCCGGGCCGCCCGGCGCCCAGCCGCCCATGTCCGGGCCGCCCATTCCGGGGCTCCCAATTCCGGGGCCGCCCATGTCCGGGACGTCCAGGCCCGGGTACCGCAGCGGGTGCGCGTCCCGGTGGACCGTGCCCAGCACGGGCGGCGGGTCCGCCGGCGCGGTGAATCCGGGCTGCTGGGCGCCGGGCAGCGTGATGTACGGCCGTATGCGCAGCGGATCGAATGCCGCCTCCCGCCCACACCCCCCGCAGTATCCGCCCGCGCTGCTGCTCGCCTCTTGCACGGCACCACATTCAGGACAGCGCACAGCGCTCACTGGAACCCCTCCCCGGCAACTGCCTGCGATTATGCAGACCCTCCCGGGTGCACCCAACCCCGCCCGGCGGGCCATATCCGGACACACCACTCAGGATGGAGGAATGGACCGGCCCCGAGGAGGAAGTCCATGGCTCAGGAAGTGACCACGCCGGCCGTGGACCCCGGCCCCGGCCCGCATTCCGGCCCCGGTGCCGAACACGCCTCCCGAGGGGTTCTCGTCTCGATCGGTGCGTTGCTGCTCGGTCTGCTGATCGCGGCACTCGACCAGACCATCGTCTCCACCGCCCTGCCCACCATCGTCAGCGAGCTCGGCGGAATGGACCACCTGTCCTGGGTGGTCACCGCCTACATGCTCGCCTCCACCGCCGCCACCCCGCTGTGGGGCAAGCTGGGCGACCAGTACGGCCGCAAGAAGCTGTTCCAGGCGGCCATCGTCATCTTCCTGATCGGTTCCGCCCTCTGCGGCCTCGCCCAGGACATGCCGCAGCTCATCGGCTTCCGCGCCCTGCAGGGGCTGGGCGGCGGCGGACTGATCGTGCTGTCGATGGCGATCGTCGGAGACATCGTCCCGCCCCGGGAACGCGGCAAGTACCAGGGCCTGTTCGGCGCGGTGTTCGGCGCGACCAGTGTGCTGGGGCCGCTGCTCGGCGGCCTGTTCGTGGACCACCTGTCCTGGCGCTGGGTCTTCTACATCAACATCCCCATCGGCATCGTCGCCCTGGCCGTCATCGCGGCGGCCCTGCACATTCCGGCGCGCTCCTCCCGGCACACCATCGACTACCTCGGCACCTTCCTGATCGCCTCCGTCGCCACCTGCCTGGTGCTCGTCGCCTCCCTCGGCGGCACCTGGGGCTGGGGATCGGCCCGGATCATCGGCCTGGCCGTCCTCGGCACCGTGCTGCTGGTCGCCTTCGTCCTGGTGGAACGGCGGGCCATGGAACCCGTGCTGCCGCTCAAACTGTTCCGCATCCGCACTTTCACCCTCTGCTCCGTGATCAGCTTCATCGTGGGCTTCGCGATGTTCGGCGCGATGGTCTACCTGCCGACCTTCCTCCAGGTCGTCCAGGGCGTCTCACCCACCCTGTCCGGCGTCCACATGCTGCCGATGGTCCTGGGCATGCTGATCTCCTCGACCGCCTCGGGGCAGATCGTCAGCCGCACCGGCCGCTGGAAGGTCTTCCCGATCACCGGCACCGCCGTCACCGCCCTCGGCCTCCTCCTCCTGCACCAGCTCCACCGCACCAGCTCCACCTGGGAGATGAGCGTCTACTTCTTCGTCTTCGGCGCCGGCCTCGGCCTGGTCATGCAGGTGCTCGTGCTCGTGGTGCAGAACGCCGTCAGCTACGCCGACCTCGGTGTCGCCACCTCCGGTGCCACCTTCTTCCGCTCCATCGGCGCCTCCTTCGGCGTCGCCATCTTCGGCACCGTCTTCACCAACCGCCTCGACGACAAGCTCGCCGACGCCCTCGCCGGCATCCCACTGCCGCCCGGCGCGGGGGTCGCCCAGTTGGAGGCCGACCCCCGGGCCATCGCCGAACTCCCCGCCGCGCTGCGCCCCACCGTCCTCGACGCATACGCCACCTCCATCACCGATGTCTTCCTCTACGCCGTCCCCGTGGTCCTCCTCGCCTTCGTGGTGGCCTGGTTCCTCAAGGAGGACAAGCTGCGCGCCTCCGTCACCACCCCCGACGTGACCGAGACCCTGGCCTCCAACCCGGTCGAACGCTCCTCCAGGGACGAGGTCGCCCGCGCACTGTCGGTGCTGGGCACCCTCCAGGGACGGAAGCACGTCTACGAGAAGATCACCGCGAAGGCCGGCTACGACCTGCTGCCCGCGGCCAGCTGGCTGCTGCTGCGGACCAGCAAGTTCGGATGGGTCGAGCCCGCGCTGCTCGCCGAACGCACCGCCGTGCCCCTGCGGGCCATCACCGAAGCCGCCCGGCAGGTAGAGGAACGCGGTCTGGCCGTCCGCGACGGGCTCCGGCTGCTCCTCACCGACAAGGGGCGCGAGGTCGCCGGGAAGCTGGCGGCGGCACGGCAGGAATCGCTCGCGGAGCTGCTGGGCGACTGGTGGGGGCCGGACCGGCCGACCGACCTCGTCCAGCTCGTCGAGGAGATCAACCGGGAACTGTGCGGCTCGGACGCGGAGGAGCCCTACGACGCGCCACCGCGCCGCGACCACGCCGCCCACTGAGCACCCGCGCGGCTGCCACCGGGCCGGCACCGGCCTGAGTCGGTGCCGCCTGAGTCGGGGCCCGCTCACGCGCCGGTGCCCGCCCAAGCCGGTGCCCGTCTGGGCTCCGGGCGCCGGATGCGCCTCAGCCGAGGTGTTTCTCGAACCAGTGCTCCGCATACGGGCCCGAGTTGTACGCCGGTATTTCCGCGTACCCCTGTCTCGCGTAGAGGGCCCGGGCCTCCACCAGGTCGGAGCGGGTGTCCAGCCTGACCCGGACCGCGCCCAGCGCGCGGGCGGCCTCCTCCAGGGCGGCGAGGACCGCCGCGCCGCCGCCGGTGCCCCGGGCGCCCGGGCCGACGTACACCCGGGTGAGCTCAGCGGTGGCGGGGTCGAGCAGCCGTATTCCGCCACAGGCCGCGGGCTCGCCGTCGAGGCGCCCCACGACGAACTGCCCGGTCGGCGGCACCAGGCCGTCGGCCGGGTCGTCGAGCATGCCCTGGTCGATCTCCGCCTCGGTGACGGGACGCTTCCAGTACCGGCCGGCCACCTCGGCGTAGTAGGCGCGGCGCAGCGCGGTGGCGTCCGGGGTGGTGACGGCCTCCGGGGCCACGGACCATGTGCTCACATGCGTGTTCATGGCGTCATTCTGAGTGCCCCGCCGTCCCCGCCGCGTGGAATATCCACACCCTCGGGCCGATGATAGGAAAAAGGGTCAATTCGCTTCTACGGAGGGTGTGATCCGTCATGTCGGAGCATCCGGACTGTGCTGTCGTCCGCCGCGGCTACGAGGCCTTCGCCAAGGGCGACATGGAGACCCTGGGCACGCTGATGACGGCTGACGTCATCCATCACGTGCCCGGCAGCAACCCGATGTCCGGGCATCACAAGGGCCGGGAGGCCGTCCTCGACCACTACCGGCGCCTGGGTGAGGAGACCGCCGGCACGATGCGCGTCGACCTGGAGCGGCTGATGGCCGACGGCCGCGGGCACGTCATGTCCTTCCACCTGTTCCGGGCGGACCGCGGGGACCGGGGCCTCGAGATGCACGAGGGGCTGTTCTTCACCCTCGTCGGCGGCAAGATCACCGACATCGACGAGTGCGCGGAGGACATCGCGGAAGCCGACGCCTTCTGGAGCTGACCGCCCCGACGGCCGACCGAGCGCGGAGACGGCACGGAAGGGCACGGAAAGGGCGCGGAGAGGCGCGGAGAGGGCGCGGACCCTCCGCGCCTTTCCGCGCCCCTCCGTTGTGCCGGCTCGGCTTCCGCCGGCCGGCTCAGCCCTGCTTCGGCGCAGCCTGCTGCACGACCTCGAAGGACCACAGCGTGGAGCCGGAAGCCGCCGGAGCCGGCCGCTCGCCGCCACCCGCGCCGCCACCGCCCTGGTGGGCGGCCTTCATCGGCCCTTCCATCCACGCCTGGAACGCGGCCTCGTCCCGCCACCGCGTGTACACCAGGTACTGGTCCGTACCCTCCAGCGGCCGCAGCAGCTCGAACCACTCGAATCCGTCCGAGTTCTCGACCGAGCCCGCCCGCGACGCGAACCGCTGCTCCAGGACCTCCCGCTGCTCCGCCGGGACCGTCAGTGCGTTGATCTTCACGATGCTCATGCGGCCATCCTAGGGAAGCCGGTTCAAAGGACAGGCCGGGTGACGTTGCCGCCCGGGATATCGTCGTCCCGGATAAATGAACGCGGCAGCCAGGCGAAGTCGGGGTTGCGGGCAACAGGGCGGGAGGCCGGCGGGGCGTGGCGAATGCGGCGGAGCACAGTGGTGCGAACGGTCATGCCGGGGTCATAGGCCCTGATGGCGCGGGCGGGCGGCTGGGCGCCGCGCGGGTCCTGCTGTGGGGACTCGCCGCTGTGCTGGCCGTGCGGCAGGCGGCTTCCGTGCTGCGGTTGCCGCCGGGCGAGTGGCTCACCGGCATTCACCTGCCCATTCTCGCGGGCTCGCTCTACGACAGCGGCCAGTTCACCGGCACCCCCTTCGCGGGAATGGTCCTGAAGCCGCTCGCCGGCCTCGCCGACCAGTCCCTGGAAGTGGCGTGGACACTGGCGACGCTGCTGCTCGTCGCCGCCGTGGGACTGGTGGCGGCGCGCGGCCTGCCCGATCCGGTGCCGCGCCGCACCGCCCTGCTCGCCGCGCCCGTCCTGGTCGCCCTGATGATGGTGTCGCTGCCCGTCCGGGAGGCGGCGTTCCCCGGGCAGACCGCCGTGCTGCCCGTGCTGCTGGTGCTGCTGGCCGTGTTCCGGGTGCCGGGTGAACGCCCGGCCGGATTCCTCGTCGGTCTCGCCGCCGCCCTCCAGCCCGCGCTCCTGCTGTTCGCCCCGCTGCTGTGGACGACCGGCCGCCGCGCCGCCGCCCGGTCCACCGCAGTGACCTTCGCCGGCGCCTTCCTCCTCGCCTTCGCCGCGCTGCCCCGCGACTCCTGGACGTACTGGGTGGACCACCTGGCCGGCACCGGCCTGGGCGGCAGCCCGGAGGGGCTCGCGAACCAGTCCCTGCACGGGGCGCTGCTGCGGCTGGGCCTGACCGGTCCGGCCGAGATCGGCCTGTACGTGGTCCTGGCGGGCGCCGTGGCGTACGTGGGCCTGCGCCGCGCCGTCCGGTACGCCCGCGACGGGCAGCTGCTGCTCGCCGTCGCCGTCACCGGCTGTGTGGCCGTCGCCGTGTCCCCGACCGGCTGGCGGCACCAGCTGCTGTGGGTGCTGCTGGCGGTGGCCGGGAGGGTCGGCCGCCGGGCTGCCGACCGGCCGGTGTGGCCGGTCGCGGTGGTGCTGGTGATGACCCTGCCCAACCAGGTGCTGCTGCCGAACCTGGCCGCGCTGGCGCCCGTACGCGACAACGTGCTGCTGCTGACCGCGCTGTTGGCGGCCTGTGCCGTGCCGTTCCTGCCGCGCAGCTCGCCGTACTGGCGGGAGCCGGTCCCCACCTCGTACGGACGGCCGGCCACCGCCCGCTGGTCGCGGATCCCGCTGCTGCCCTTCTGGCGGCGGGTCCTCAGCCGCCCGAACCTGCTGCTGGAACTGCTGCTGATCCGGGTCGGGTACTCGCTCTACTCGCACATCCGGGCCGCCGCGCCGACCAGCCGCACGCTCGCCGAGGACAACGCGAGCGCGATCCTCTCCGCCGAGCAGGCGCTCGGCATGGACATCGAGTACGCCGTCAACCAGGTGGTGGCGCGGACCGGCTGGCTGGAGGGGTTCTTCAACTTCTACTACACCTCCTTCCACTTCGTGGTCCCGCTGAGCATCCTCGCGGTCCTGTACTGGCGGCGGCCCGCCGACTACCGCTGGGCCCGCGCCTCCCTGGGCCTGGCCACGGTGATCGCCCTGTTCGGCTTCTGGCTGTTCCCGCTGGCGCCGCCGCGCCTCATGCCCGGCCTCGGCTTCATCGACACCGTGCACGGCCCGCAGGACCTGGCGAATCCGCAGTACGGTGCGATGACCGCGATCTCGAACCAGTACGCGGCGATGCCCTCGCTGCACTTCGGCTGGTCCCTGTGGTGCGGCATTGTGATCGTCGTGCTGGCGCCGAAGGGCTGGCAGAAGCTGCTCGGGGCGCTGCACCCGCTGATCACCGTGTGCGCGATCGTGGCCACCGCCAACCACTGGGTGCTCGACGCGGTGGGCGGAGCGGTGGTGGTGGGTGCCGGGTTCGGGCTGGTGTACGTGCTGTCCGGGTCGCGCCGGGTGCACCTGAAACTGCCGGTGCAGCGGACGAGCGACGAACGGCCGCGCCGGGCCCCGGCCAGAACTCCCTAGGCAGTCCTAGGCAGCCCTGGGCAGCCCCGGGCAGTCCTACTCGGCCGGCGGGATGTTCTGGTTGAGGCGGAAGAGGTTGCCGGGGTCGTAGCGGCGTTTCAGCTCGCGCAGCCGACGGTACTTCTCGGGCCCGTACGCCTGCCGGATCCGCTCCTCGCCCTCCTCCATCAGGAAGTTCGAGTACACCCCGGTGTGGTGCGGTGCGAGCGCCGACCACAGCTCCCGCGCCCAGGCGCGCTCCTGCTCGAAGCCCTCGGCGTCCTCGGTGGCTCCGCTGATGTTGAAGATGTGGCCGGCGCCCCGCCCGCCGAACGCGGTCGCATCGTCCCCCACGTCGGCGACGGCCCCGCCCAGGTGGTAGATCGTGAACGAGGTGTGCGGGGAGGCGATCCGGGCTGCGTACTCGGCCGTGCGCTCGGTGATCCCGTCGGTGAGGCGGTCCACGTCGCAGGCCTTGAAGTAGTACCAGCGGCCGTGCGGGAACGACGGGTCGAACATCGCCTGCTGCGCGAGGAACGGCTTGGGCTCGCACAGGTCCAGCACCGGCGTAGGCCCGCCCTCCCGCAGCGGCCGCAGCACCTTCTGCCCGTCCTCCACCGGCCCCGCGTAGCAGCACACCACGATCACGACCGGCTTCCCGTGCAGCTCCACCGGGACGTACGGCACCGGCGGCGCCTTGCGGTGGACGACCGCCGTGGTCAGCTCGTCCGGTACGTCGGTGATCCAGTCGCGGTACAGGCGCTGCACGCGGGGCGAGTCGGCCATCGGCCAGATGACGGGCCCGGCCAGCACCACCGGCCCCAGCGGGTTCAGCCGGAACTCGAACGCCGTGGCGATGCCGAAGTTCCCGCCTCCGCCACGAATCCCCCAGAAGAGGTCCGGGTTCTCGTCCTCGCTCGCCTTCAGGTACGACCCGTCGGCGGTGACCAGGTCCACGGACAGGAGCTGGTCGATGGTGAGCCCGTACTTGCGCATCAGCCAGCCGATGCCGCCTCCGAGTGTGAGCCCGGCCAGCCCGGTGTGCGTCACGATCCCGCAGGGCACCGCCAGCCCGAACGCCTGGGTCTCGCGGTCCAGCTCGCCGAGGAGCACCCCGGCCTGAGCCCTGGCCGTACGGCCCTGTGGGTCCACGCGGATGCCCCGCATCGGCGAGAGGTCGATGACGATGCCGTCGTCGCAGACCGACTGCCCGGGGAAGCTGTGGCCGCCGGAGCGGACCGCGACCGGGCGTCCGTCCTCGGCTGCGAACCGGACCGCGTCGATGACGTCCGCGACGCCCGTGCAGTAGGCGATGAGCGCGGGGGAGCGGTCGACGGAGCCGTTCCAGACCTTCCGGTCCTCGTCGTAGGTGGGGTCGCCGGGCTGCACCAATCGCCCGCGGAAGGACGGGCCGAGCGCAGCCGGAGCTGCAGTCATGGTCCCAGTCTGTCACCGGGCGCCGGGGCACGCAGGCCGTGCGGGGGGCCGGCCCCGGCTCGCAGCCTTCGGCGTTCCGCGGCCCATGCTCCGCCGTCCCCGCGCGCTCCGGCATTCCCGCCCGCGCTGCGGGCTCCCTGTGCTGCGGGCTCCCTGTGCTGCGGGGTGTCCGGAGCGGTGCAAGCATCGGGGCATGAGCGCACAGCGGACGGGGGACTCACCGAGCGGCGCGATCACCGCGGAAGTGGTCCTCGGCGGGTTCCGCGCGACCCGGAAGCGGCGCGGCCGGGCGGCCGCCGGGCGCGTGGCCTGACCGATGGGCGACTGGTACCAGCGCCAGGTCGTGGACCCGGGCAAGCAGCCGCTGTTCTTCCTGCTGCTGGGCTTCCTCGGGGCGTTCCTCTTCATCCGCGTCAGCGTCCGGATGATCCGGGCGGGGGTCTCCTGGTGGCCGAAGAACGTCACCCCCGGCGGGCTGCACATCCATCATTCCGTCTTCGGCGTGATCTTCATGATCATCGGCGGGCTGGGGCTCGCCTCCCCGATCGGCAGCCGGCACCCGGGGGCCGAGATCGAGGCGGCGGTCTTCGGCGTCGGCACGGCGCTGGTGCTGGACGAGTTCGCGCTGATCCTGCACCTGCGGGACGTGTACTGGTCCGAGGAGGGCCGGGTCTCGGTGGACGCGGTGGTGGTCGGCGCGGGGTTCTGCGGGCTGCTGCTGCTGGGAGCGGCGCCGTTCGGCGCGAACGATGCGTCGGTGGACGGCGCGCCCGTCTCCGGCTGGACGTACGCGGCGCTGATCGCGGTCAACGCGGCCTTCGCTCTGACGGCGCTCGCCAAGGGCAAGGCCTTCACCGGGCTGCTGGGGATCCTCGTACCGCTGCTGGCCGTGGTCGGTGCGGTGCGGCTGGCCCGGCCCGGATCCCCGTGGGCGCGGGCCCGCTATCGGGCCGGGAGCCGGAAGGCGGAGCGGGCGCGGGCGCGGGAGGAGGCGGAGGGGTGGCAGCGGCGGTTGCGGGTGCGGGTGTACGACGCGATTGCCGGGCGGCCGTCGGAGCCGTAGGCGGTGCCTCGCCGTGGCCGGTGCTCGCCGTAGCCGGTGCTTGCCGAAGGGGCGCCGGGGCTTCATTGCCCCGGCGCCCCTTCGGCTGGATCGCCGCTGTCTGTAAGGATCACCCCGTTCCGGCCGGTCCGCCACTCGAACGGGTGCGGGTCCGCTGCCGGGGCTCCGCCCCGGACCCCGCGCCTCAAACGCCGGCGGGGTTGGAAGGGCCGGGGCTCCGCGCCTCAAACGCCGGCGGGGCTGGAAGGGCCGGGGCTCCGCGCCGCGCCCCGCGCTTCAAACGCCGGCGGGGCTGGAAGGGCCGGGGCTCCGCGCCGCGCCCCGCGCCTCAAACGCCGGCGGGGTTGGAAGGGCCGGGGCTCCGCGCCGCGCCCCGCGCCTCAAACGCCGGCGGGGCTGGATGCGGGGCTCTGCCCTGCGCCTGAGCCTTGAACGCCGGCGGGGCTGGATGCGGGGCTCTGCCCTGCGCAGGCCGGTCGGGCCGGGGGACGGCAGGGGCGGGGCGTGGGAGGAAGTGCCCCTGCCGTTCCGGACTGCCAGGTCAGCCGTGGGTGACCTGGAGTTCCTTGATGCCGTTGAGCCAGGCCGCGCGCAGTCGCCGCGGTGCGTCGCCGGTCAGCCGGAGGTCGGGCAGGGCGTCCGCCAGCGCATTGAAGATCAGGTCGATCTCCATGATGGCCAGGGACTTGCCCAGGCAGAAGTGCGGGCCGCCGCCGCCGAAGCCCAGGTGCGGGTTGGGGTCGCGGGTGATGTCGAAGACGTCCGGGTTCTCGAAGACCTCCGGGTCGTGGTTGGCGGAGGAGTAGAAGAGCCCGATGCGGTCGCCCGCGCGGATCTTCTGGCCGCCCAGTTCGGTGTCCTGGGTGGCGGTGCGCTGGAAGGAGACCACCGGGGTGGCCCAGCGCACGATCTCCTCGGCCGCCGTGGCCGGCCGGGTCGCCTTGTACAGCTCCCACTGCTCGGGATGCGTCAGGAAGGCGTGCATGCCGTGGCTGATCGCATTGCGGGTGGTCTCGTTGCCCGCGACCGCCAGCAGGAGGACGAAGAAGCCGAACTCGTCCGAGCCCAGGTTCCCCTGCCCCTCGGCCGCAACGAGCTGCGTGACGATGTCCTTGGCCGGGCACTCCTTGCGCTCGGCGGACAGGTTCATCGCGTAGCCGATGAGTTCCATGGCCGCCTCGGCGCCGACCTCCTCCGTGATGGCGTACTCCGGGTCGTCGTACGCGATCATCTTGTTCGACCATTCGAAGATCTTCGCGCGGTCCTTCTGCGGTACGCCGATCAGCTCGGCGATGGCCTGCAGCGGCAGTTCGCAGGCGATCTGGGTGACGAAGTCGAAGCTGCCGTCCTCGGCCGCCGACTTCGCCTCCGCGACGATCTGCCGGGCCCGGTTGCGCAGGGCCTCCTCCAGGCTGCGGATGGCCCGCGGGGTGAAGCCGCGCTGCACGATCTGGCGGACCCGGGTGTGTTCGGGCGGGTCCATGTTCAGCATGATCAGACGCTGGGCATCTATCTGTTCACGCTGGATGTGCTCGTTGAAGCGGATGATCGCGGTGTTGGTGGTGGAGGAGAAGAGCTCCGGGTGCGTGGAGACGTATTTGACGTCCGCGTGCCGGGTGACGGCCCAGTACCCCTCGTCGTCGAAGCCGGTGATGCCGCGCGGCTGGGGGCACCACCACACCGGGGCGGTCTGCCTCAGCTGAGCGAACTCCGGGAAGGGGACGCGGGCCTGGAGGAGATCGGGGTCCGTGGCGTCGAAGCCGTCGGGCAGCGCGGGGCAGGTCATCGGGCGACTCCAAGTCTGACGGCCCATCAGAAGTTGTCCTGAAAGGTAGTAACGAGTTCTAGAAGTGACAAGGGCCGGTGCGTCACCTGTTGCGCAACGGTGCGCCACGGTCCCGCGACGGCCCGTGTGGAAACCGTGCAAGTCGCGTGCAAGACCCTTGCGTGCGGGGGCTCCGGGCCACTAAGACTGCGGAGAGAACTAGAACGCGTACTAGTTGGGCGTGCTGGTTCGTTCGGGGCGGGGCGCCGGGACGGCCCGCCGCTGAGGCGCTGTACAGATGTGCAGGAGAGGACGAGCTCATGGCCGCGGAACCCGTCATCGTCGAAGCCGTACGCACCCCCATCGGCAAGCGCGGCGGCGCGCTCGCCAACCTCCATCCCGCCTACCTGCTGGGCGAGACCTACCGCGAGCTGCTCGCCCGTACGGGCATCCAGCCCGACTGCGTCGAACAGATCGTCGGCGGTACGGTCACCCACGCCGGCGAGCAGTCCATGAACCCGGCCCGCAACGCCTGGCTGGCCATGGGCCTTCCGTACGAGACCGCCGCCACCACCGTGGACTGCCAGTGCGGCTCCAGCCAGCAGGCCAACCACATGGTCGCCAACATGATCTCCGGCGGGGTCATGGACATCGGCATCGCCTGCGGGGTCGAGGCCATGAGCCGGGTTCCGCTCGGTTCCGGCTCCAAGCACGGCCCGGGGAAGCCCTTCCCGGACGAGTGGAACGTCGACCTCCCCAACCAGTTCGAGGCCGCCGAGCGGATCGCCCGCAACCGCGGCCTGACCCGCGAGGACGTCGACCGGCTCGGGGTGCTCTCGCAGGAGCGGGCGGCCGTCGCCTGGGCGGAGGAACGTTTCAAGCGGGAGACCTTCGCCGTGCAGGTGCCGACCACCGAGGAGGAGCAGCGTGCCGGTCAGGGCATGTGGCGGCTCGTCGACCGGGACGAGGGGCTGCGCGACACCAACATGGAGGCCCTGGCCCGGCTCAAGCCGGTCATGCCGACCGCCGTCCACACCGCCGGGAACTCCTCCCAGATATCCGACGGCGCCGCCGCCGTGATGTGGGCCTCACGCAAGATGGCCCGCGCGCTCAAGCTCAAGCCGCGCGCCCGGATCGTCGCGCAGACCCTGGTCGGCGCCGACCCGCATTACCACCTGGACGGGCCGATCGACGCGACCCGGGCCGTGCTCGGCAAGGCCGGGATGTCCCTGAAGGACATCGACCTGGTCGAGATCAACGAGGCCTTCGCCTCCGTCGTGCTCAGCTGGGCCAAGGTCTTCGACCAGGACCTGGAGAAGGTCAACGTCAACGGCGGGGCCATCGCGCTGGGGCACCCGGTCGGCGCCACCGGCGCCCGGCTGATCACCACCGCCCTGCACGAGCTGGAACGCCGTGACAAGGAGTTCGCGCTGATCACGATGTGCGCCGGCGGCGCGCTCGCGACCGGCACGATCATTCAGCGCCTGTAGCGACAGCGCCTGTAGCGCAGCGCCTGTGGCGACAGCGCCTGTGGCGCCGGGCGCGCACCGACCCTGTGGGATGGGATGCGGAAGGCCCCGATGGCCGGACCTGGGGAGGTCGGCCATCGGGGCCTTCGCGTGCCTGCTGCCTGGTGCCGGCTGCGGCGCCTGGCGCCTGCTGCCCGGCACCTGGTGCCTGCTGTCTGCTTGTCTGCAGTCCGCTGGTGGTTTAGTACCAGTGGTTGGCCTGCCAGAAGTTCCAGGCCTCGACCGGGCTGCCGTAGCGCTCGTTCATGTAGTCCAGGCCCCACTTGATCTGGGTGG
>NZ_JBFBAV010000019.1:0-123657 GCF_040689505.1 Streptomyces sp. NPDC051211 | reverse complement strand
CCGGATCTTCCCAGCCCCGCCGGCGTTTGAGGCGCGGGGTCCGAGGCTGAGCCCCGGGTCTTCCCAGCCCCGCCGGCGTTTGAGGCGCGGGGTCTGGGGCGGAGCCCCAGTTCGGGAAGGGGCGGGTGGGGGAAAAGCTCCGCGCAGCGGGCCTCGCGGCGCAGCCTCGGCCGGGCTGAGCCGCAGGCCCGCCGGGCCAGGCCGCGCCGGGCCGCGCCGCGCCTAGCGGGGCCGCGCCGGGCCAGGCGGGCCGGGCCAGGCGGGCCGGCCGGGTCTGGGGTGGGCCCGGCGCTGCAGGGGCGGCCGGCGGGCCCTGCAAGGGGTCGGTTACGGCAAGAGGTGGGAGAGGGCCTCTTGGAGGGGGAGGGTTTCGCGGGTGCCGGTGTGGCGGTTTTGGAGTTCGACCAGGCCCTCGGCCGCCCCCCTCCCCGCCACCACGATCCACGGCACCCCGATCAGCTCCGCATCCGTGAGCTTCACCCCGGGCGACAACCCCACCCGATCGTCCAGCAGCACCCTCAACCCCGCCCCGGCCAACCCCTCCGCCGCCTCCTCCGCCAGCGCCAGCTGCACCGCCTTGCCCGCCGCGACGACGTGGACGTCCGCCGGGGCGACTTCCGCCGGCCAGCACAACCCCTTCGCGTCGGCCGTCTGTTCGGCCAGCGCCGCCACCGCCCGGGAGACACCGATCCCGTACGAACCCATGGTGACCCGGACCGGCTTGCCCTCCCGGCCCAGTACGTCCAGCCCGAACGCGTCGGCGTACTTCCGGCCGAGCTGGAAGATGTGGCCGACCTCGATGGCCCGGTCCAGCCGCAGCCCCGCCCCGCAGGCCGGGCAGGGGTCGCCCTCCCGGACGACGACCACGTCCAGGTACCGGTCGACCTCGAAGTCGCGGCCGCAGACCACGTTCCGCGCGTGCGTGTCCGCCCGGTTGGCGCCCGTCACCCAGGCGGTCCCGGGTGCGACCCGCGGGTCGGCCAGGTAGCGGACCTTGTCCAGGCCCTGCGGGCCGACGTAGCCGCGTACCAGGTCGGGCCGGTCCGTGAAGTCCTCCGCGGTGACCAGCTCCACCACCGCCGGCGCCAGGTGCTCGGCGAGCTTGCCGAGGTCCACCTCACGGTCCCCCGGCACCCCGACCGCCACGATCTCGCCGTCCACCTTGACCAGCAGGTTCTTCAGGGTCGCCGAGGCCGGTACGCCGAGCAGCCGGGCCAGCGTCTCGATGGTCGGCGTATCGGGGGTGTCGAGCTCCTCCAGGGCGGGGTGTTCGGCCGCCTCGGGCGTCGACGCGAAGGTCACCGCCTCCGTGTTGGCGGCGAACCCGCAGGCCGGGCAGTCCGCGAAGGTGTCCTCGCCGGCCGCGGCCGGGGCGAGGAACTCCTCGGAGGCCGAGCCGCCCATCGCGCCGGAGACCGCCGAGACGATCCGGTGGTCCAGGCCGAGCCGGGTGAAGATCCGCTGGTAGGCCGCCCGGTGCAGGGCGTAGGACTGTGCCAGTCCCTCGTCGGTGACGTCGAAGGAGTACGAGTCCTTCATCTGGAACTCGCGGCCGCGCAGCACCCCGGAGCGCGGGCGGGCCTCGTCCCGGTACTTGGTCTGGATCTGATACAGCATCACCGGCAGGTCCTTGTAGGACGTGCACTGGTCCTTCACCACCAGGGTGAAGATCTCCTCGTGGGTGGGCCCGAGGAGGTAGTCGGCGCCCTTGCGGTCCTTCAGCCGGAACAGCAGGTCGCCGTACTCGCTCCAGCGCCCGCTGACTTCGTACGGCTCGCGCGGCAACAGCGCCGGCAGCAGCACCTCCTGCGCGCCGATCGCGTCCATCTCCTCGCGGACGATGCGGGATACGTTGTCGAGGACCTTCTTGCCGAGCGGCAGCCAGGTCCACACGCCGGCCGAGGAGCGCCGGACGTATCCCGCGCGGACCAGGAGCCGGTGGCTGAGCGTCTCCGCGTCGGCCGGGTCCTCGCGGAGCGTCCTGACCATGAGCCGGGACATCCGCTGGACCTGCTGCTGTGTGTGGTGCGTCGCCATGTCGGGAGGCTAGCCGTCCACGCCGCGTGCCCGGTACCGATTTCGGGCCCTGCAGGACCTGGGCTAGCGGCGTTTCAGCGGGAGCGGGGCGCCCATCACCGCGTACGGCAGGGCGGCGCTGGGGAAGACGACGTGGCGGGCCAGGTCTGTGTAGCCGAGGGAGCGGTAGAGCACCCGGGCCGGGGACTCGGTGTCGATGGCCGACAGGATGGACCGGGGCTCGGCCGCCGTGTCGGTGATCCGGGTGATCAGCTCGCGGCCGACGCCGTGGCCCTGGAAACCGGGGTGCACGTGGAGCTCGGTGATGGCGAACGACTCGTCGAGCCAGTGCTCGTGGCCGCCGGCCCGCAGGTAGGGCTCGACGATCGTGGACCACCAGTGGGTGCGGTCGTTGGGCATCCCGTAGACGAATCCGGCGAGCGCCCCGTCCTCGGTGAACGCGCCGAGCGCGCGGGCGCCCCGGCAGGCCATGTGGCGCTGCACGATGTAGCGCCGGATGCCGATCTCTTCCTCGCTGAGTCCGAACGCGAGGGCTTGGACCCGCAGCGCCTCGTCGACGTGCGCGACGAGGTCCAGGGGGCCGATCTCGAGGCCGGCGGGGGAAGGCACCATGCGGTGACCTTACTTCGGGTCCGCGGATCGGCACAGCCGCCCCCGGGAGGGCCGGGCCGGAACCGGCCGCAGTCAGAACAGGACGCTCATGAACGCCCCGACCTCCCGGAAGCCGACCCTCCGATAGGCCGCTCTGGCGGCGGTGTTGAAGTCGTTGACGTACAGACTGACCAGCGGCGCGACATCGCGCAGCGCGTACTGCACGACCGCGGCCATACCGGTCTCCGAGTGCCCCCGGCCGCGGAACTCGGGGGCCACCCACACCCCTTGGATCTGGCAGGCGTGGGCGGTCGCCGCGCCGATCTCCGCCTTGAAGACCACCTTGCCGTCCTCGACCCGGGCGAAGGACCGACCGGAGGACACGAGCTCGGCGACCCGCGCCTGGTACAGCAGTCCGCCGTCGCCGGCCATCGGGGAGACGCCGACCTCCTCGGTGAACATGGCCACGCAGGCGGGCATGATCAGGTCCATCTCGTCCTTGCGGATCCGGCGGACCAGCGGGTCCGGCGCGATCTCCGTCGAGGGCCGTTCGGTGACCATCAGCGGCTGATGGGAGCGGACGTCGCGGGCGGGCCCCCAGTGCGGCTCCAGCAGCCGCCACAGCTGCCCCGTCGGGTCGGCCGGGCCGACGATGGAGGAGCAGCGGCGGCCGGTACGGCGGGCCCGGTCGGCGAATGCCCGTACGGCCTCGGGGGTGGCGCAGACGGGGACCAGGTTCGCGCCCGCGTAGCAGAGGGAGCGCAGCTCGCCGCCGGCGTAGAAGCCCCACATCTCCCCGCCCAGGCGCCACGGATCGAGTCCGGCGACCTGCACCCGGGAGGTGACGAAGGCGTTCGCGACGGGTTCGCGATCGAGTACCTCGAGCGCGAGCGCGAGATCGCCGGGCTCGAGGACCCTGGTGGTGGTCTGCGTCAACACGTCGGGGGCCTCACCATGCAAGTCTGCTGATCTCCGCACTGTACCCGCATTCGGATGTCCGGGCTCGGTTCGCACAGGCTGCGAGCAGGGCGCAGCAGGGCGCAGCAGGGCAACGGCGCGGCCCCGGCCTGCGCTGCTGCGCAGGCCGGGGCCGGGGCTACGGGGCGGGCGGTTCCGGCGTCAGACGCCGATGGCCACGGACGGCTCGCCGGAGGGGATACCGTCCTTCTCCATCTGCTCGGCGATCTTCATTGCCTCTTCGATCAGCGTCTCCACGATCTTCGACTCGGGGACGGTCTTGATGACCTCGCCCTTGACGAAGATCTGGCCCTTGCCGTTGCCGGAGGCGACGCCCAGGTCGGCCTCGCGGGCCTCGCCGGGTCCGTTGACCACGCAGCCCATGACGGCGACGCGCAGCGGGACCTCCATGCCCTCCAGCCCGGCGGTGACCTCTTCGGCGAGCTTGTAGACGTCCACCTGGGCGCGGCCGCAGGACGGGCAGGAGACGATCTCCAGGCGGCGCTGGCGCAGGTTCAGCGACTCCAGGATCTGGATGCCGACCTTGATCTCCTCGGCCGGCGGGGCGGAGAGCGAGACCCGGATGGTGTCGCCGATGCCTTGGGAGAGCAGGGCGCCGAAGGCGACGGCGGACTTGATGGTGCCCTGGAAGGCGGGGCCGGCCTCGGTGACGCCGAGGTGCAGCGGGTAGTCGCACTGGGCGGCGAGCTGGCGGTACGCCTCGACCATCACGACCGGGTCGTTGTGCTTGACCGAGATCTTGATGTCGCGGAAGTCGTGCTCCTCGAAGAGGGAGGCTTCCCACAGCGCGGACTCGACCAGCGCCTCCGGGGTGGCCTTGCCGTACTTCTTCAGCAGGCGGGCGTCGAGGGAGCCCGCGTTGACGCCGATCCGGATCGGGGTGCCCGCGTCCTTGGCGGCGCGCGCGATCTCCTTGACCTTGTCGTCGAACTGCTTGATGTTGCCCGGGTTGACCCGGACGGCGGCGCAGCCGGCGTCGATGGCGGCGAAGACGTACTTCGGCTGGAAGTGGATGTCGGCGATCACCGGGATCTGCGACTTCTTGGCGATGACGGAGAGGGCGTCGGCGTCGTCCTGGGTGGGGCAGGCCACCCGGACGATCTGGCAGCCGGAGGCGGTCAGCTCGGCGATCTGCTGCAGCGTGGCGCCGATGTCGGAAGTGCGGGTCGTCGTCATCGACTGCACCGAGACGGGTGCGTCGCCGCCGACGGCCACGGAACCGACCTGGATCTTGCGGCTGACCCGTCGGTCGGCCAGCTTCGTCGGCACGGACGGCATTCCGAGAGAGATAGCAGTCATCTGCTGTGCAACCCCAAGGTGTGGATCAAGGTCCCGATATCGGCGGGCTCCAGCCTTCGAGATTACGCCAAGCCGCGCGGCCCACGCGCATCAGGCGCCCTGCGCCACCCGAACGTAGGGAGCCGGACACGTATCGTGTCCGGCTCCCCGATGCGCGCGGCAGGAGGCGCTCCGCTCAGGTGATCTTGATGGGGTTCACCACGTCCGCGATCATCACCAGCAGGGTGAAGCAGACGAAGACCCCGGCCACCACGTAGGCGACGGGCATCAGTTTGGCCACGTCGAACGGACCCGGGTCGGGCCGCCGGAACACCCGCGCCACGGTCCGCCGGACCGACTCCCACAGGGCGCCGGCGATGTGCCCGCCGTCGAGCGGCAGCAGCGGCAGCATGTTGAAGAGGAACAGCGACAGGTTGAATCCGGCCAGCAGGTTCAGGAAGAACACCAGCTGGTTCTTGGCGGGCACGTCCAGGGTGAAGATCTCACCGCTGACCCGGGCGGCGCCGACGATGCCCATCGGGCCGTCCTGCTCGCGCTCGCCCCCGTTGAAGGCCGCGTCCCACAGGGCCGGGATCCGGGAGGGCAGGTCGACCAGCGACTGCACGCCGGCCTGCATCATGTCGCCCATGCGGGTGACGGACTGGCCGAAGGACTGCTCGACGTACCCGACGGCCGGGGCGAAGCCCAGGAAGCCGGCGGTGACGTACTGGCCCTCGACGTAGCGGCCGCTGCCGTCGGTCTTGGCGACCTTGTTCTCGATGAGGTTCGCCTTGAGGTCCAGCTGCCGGCCGGCCCGCTCCACGGTGATGGTCGCGGGGCCGACGGTGGCGCGGATGTCCTTCTGCAGCGTGGTCCAGTCCTCGACGGGGCGGCCGTTGAAGGCGACGATCTTGTCGCCCTGCGCCAGGCCCGCGGCCTTGGCGGGGGCCGCCGGGTCGCCCGCGGCGCAGGTGTCCCGCTTCTCGCTCTGCTGGATCACGCAGTCGGAGACGGATCCGACCACGGTGGTCTGGGTGTTCACGCCGAAGGTCATCAGGGTGGTGAGGAAGATCGCCACGGCCAGGACCAGGTTCATGAACGGCCCGGCGAACATCACGATCACGCGCTTCCACGGCTTGCGCGTGTAGAAGAGCCGCTTCTCGTCGCCGGGTTGCAGTTCCTCGTACGCGGCCGAGCGCGCGTCCTCGATCATCGTCCGGAAGGGCGACGTGGAGCGGGCGGTGACCTTGCCGTCCTCGCCCGGCGGGAACATCCCGATCATGCGGATGTAGCCGCCCATCGGGATGGCCTTGATCCCGTACTCGGTCTCGCCCTTGTGCCGCGACCAGAGGGTCGGGCCGAAGCCGACCATGTACTGCGGCACGCGGATGCCGAAGAGCTTGGCCGTGGAGAGGTGGCCGAGCTCGTGCCAGGCGATGGAGACGAGCAGCCCGACGACGAAGATGACTATGCCGAGCACCGTCATGAAAGCTGTCATGCGCGCGCCTCCACGGCGGCCTTCGCCGCCATTTCCCGTGCCCGGGCCCTGGCCCAGGTCTCCGCTTCGAGGACGTCCGCGACGGTCAGGGAGGTTCCCTGTGCCGGCGTCCCGTGCTCATCGACCACGGCAGCGACCGTATCCATGATTGCCGTGAACGGCAGCCGACCGGCCAGAAATGCCTCGACGCACTCCTCGTTCGCCGCATTGAACACGGCGGGTGCGGTACCGCCCACGGTGCCCACGTGCCGGGCCAGGCCGACGGAGGGGAAGGCCTCGGTGTCCAGCGGGAAGAACTCCCAGGTGGAGGCCTTGCTCCAGTCGAAGGCGGGGGCCGCGTCCGGGACGCGGTGGGGCCAGCCGAGGCCGATGGCGATGGGCCCGCGCATGTCCGGCGGGGTGGCCTGGGCGAGGGTGGAGCCGTCGCTGAATTCCACCATCGAGTGGACGTAGGACTGGGGGTGGACGACGACCTCGATGCGGTCGAAGGGGATGTCGTAGAGCAGGTGCGCCTCGATGACCTCCAGGCCCTTGTTGACCAGGGTGGCGCTGTTGACCGTGATCACCGGGCCCATCGCCCAGGTGGGGTGCGCCAGGGCGTCCTCGACGGTGACCTGCGCGAGCTCGTCGCGGGTGCGGCCGCGGAAGGGCCCGCCGGAGGCGGTGACCACGAGCTTGCGGACGTCGGCCCGGGTGCCGGCGGCGAGCGCCTGGAACAGGGCCGCGTGCTCGGAGTCCACCGGGATGATCTGGCCGGGCTTCGCCAGGTTCTTCACCAGGGGGCCGCCGACGATCAGCGACTCCTTGTTGGCGAGGGCCAGGGTCCGGCCGGCCTCCAGGGCGGCCAGCGTCGGCGCCAGGCCGATGGAGCCGGTGATGCCGTTGAGGACGGTGTGGCACGGGGAGGCGGCGACCTCGGTGGCCGCGTCCGGCCCGGCGAGGATCTCCGGCTGCGGCTCGGCACCGTACTCGGCGCTCAGCGCCTCTTTCAGGGCCGGTACGACGTCCTCGCGGGCCACCGCGACCTTCTCCACCCGCAGCTGCCGGGCCTGCTCGGCGAGGAGCCCGACCCGCCCGCCGGCGGCGGACAGCGCGGTCACCTTGAACAGGCCGGGGTTGCGCAGCACGAGGTCGATGGCCTGCGTCCCGATGGATCCGGTGGACCCGAGGATGACGATGTCCCTGCGGCCGGCCGCGGCGTCGAAGAGGAGGTGCGGATCGGCGAGGGGGGCTGGGCTGTCGCTCATCCCCCCATTGTTGCCGGAAGTCAGGAGCGGCCTGACACGGAGCCCCCTTCCGTGACCCGCAGCAGGAGGTGCGGGAGCGTTCCGGCGAAGTCCGGGAGCGTGACGGCCACGCGCCACCAGGCGTCCGGATCGGCGCCGAGGGCCAGGGCGCACAGCCGGTCGGCCTCGGCCCGCGCGGCGAGCACCGGGGCGGGCCAGTCGTGGCGGTCGGGGTGGTCCACGTCCCCCAGCCAGTGGTCCTCGTCCAGGGCCCAGCAGGCGGGCGCCTTGTGCCGGATCACGTCCTCACCGGTGAGGAGCCCGCGGGCCAGGCAGTCCCGCACCCACCGGATGTCCTCCTGGACGGACTCCATGGGGACCGCGAGGCTGGCCAGGGCCAGTTCGCGCTCCACGCCCCCGAACGGCTCGGCGGCCTTCGGGGCGAGGGTGCCCAGCGCCGTGGACAGCCCGAGGACGGTCTGTCCGTCGGCGGGCTCGGCCAGGGTGCCGCGGACGATGCGGGCCACGAGCACCGGCAGGGTGCCGCGGAAGGCGGGGGCGTGCCGGTGCAGCTCCTGCCAGAGCCGGGGGTCCTCCCGCAGGGGGCGCAGCGCCCGGGCGACGGCCGTCCGCATCCCCGTCCATTCGGGCAGGGACCAGCGCAGGCCCCTGGTCTCGGGAAGGTGCGCGAGCAGCAGGGTGCGGTGCGCGGGGGCGATGTGGGCGACGAGCTCGTCGCAGGTGAGGAGCCCCATCCGGACGGCCCGTACGGCGGGCCGGTACCACCGGTAGCCGGAGGTGTCCTGGGTGCCGGTGTCGAGCAGTGCCTGGCAGACCTCGCGGGGCAGTCCGCCTACCAGCAGCAGGGCCTCGACCGCGGTGGGCGGCAGCGGGTCCCGGGTGTGCTCGTGCAGCAGCGTCTCGGGGTCGAGGGGGGCGTGCGGCATCCGCAGCAGGGTCAGGGGGATCCGGGGCCGGCGGCCGTGCCGGCGCAGCAGGGTGATCAGCTCGCCGGTGGTGAAGGGCCCGGGGCCGACCTGCCGCAGCAGTTCGGGTGACGCTCCGGGGCGGGCCGCGTACCGGGCGGGGCCGGGGAGCCCGGGCAGGGGCCGGCCGAGGACGTGCGGGTTGCGGGCGACGTACTGCCGGTCCTGCTCGCTGCCGTGGCGCAGGATCAGGGTGACGGTCGAGGGTGACAGCCACCTGTCTCGGCACAGGTATTTGCGGGTCGGTGCGTCGAGCCGGCCGATCAGGTCGGCGACGACGTGGTCCGGTGCGTGGCGCAGCAGGTGCGCCACGCACCAGGCCAGCCGTCGGCTGGCGCGGTCTTCCTCGGCCGTCGGCATCGCTCTCTCCGCCTTGCGCGTGCTCGTGCCCGTACGCGTACGGGTACTCGCACTCATCCTCGTACGTCTGTCCGACGTCCGGAGATGATCGCAGGTCAGCGGATGGGGCGGTGCACGTTTTTCTGTGTGGACGGGCCGGGGGCGGCGTCCGCGATCCAGGGGCCGTCCCCGGAGGGGTCGAGCACGCCCTCCTCCAGCCAGGTGTAGGTGCCGGACAGGACGCCCGCGACGACCTTGTGGTCGAGGTCGTCGGTGTTGGACCAGAGCCGGCCGAACAGCTCCTCGACGCGCAGCCGGGACTGCCGGCAGAAGGCGTCGGCGAGCTGGTAGGCCTCGCGGCCGTGGTCGCCGGAGGCCCGCATGTGCTCGGCCCGGACGCAGGCGGCGCTCATCGCGAACAGTTCGGCGCCGATGTCGACCACCCGGCCGAGGAAGCCCTGTTTGGTCTCCATCCGGCCCTGCCACCGGGACATCGCGTAGAAGGTGGACCGGGCGAGTTTGCGGGCGGTGCGCTCGACGTAGCGGAGGTGGACGGCGAGGTCGGTGTGGCCGCGCGGGTGGAACTCCCGGTAGGTGCCGGGTACGTGGCCGGGGCCGGCGGCGAGTTTGGGCAGCCAGCGGGCGTAGAACCCGGCTGCCCGGGCCCCTGCCTTCGCCTTGTCGCCGAGGGCCTTCTCCGGGTCGATGAGGTCGCCGGCCACCGACAGGTGGGCGTCGACGGCCTCCCGGGCGATCAGCAGGTGCATGATCTCGGTGGAGCCCTCGAAGATCCGGTTGATGCGGAGGTCGCGGAGCAGCTGTTCGGCGGGTACGGCCCGCTCGCCGCGCGCGGCCAGCGATTCGGCGGTCTCGAAGCCGCGGCCGCCGCGGATCTGGACCAGTTCGTCGGCCATCAGGCAGGCCATCTCGGAGCCGTACAGCTTGGCGAGGGCGGCCTCGATGCGGATGTCGTTGCGGTCCTCGTCGGCCATCTGGGAGGACAGGTCGACGACCGCCTCCAGGGCGAAGGTGGTGGCGGCGATGAAGGAGATCTTGGCGCCCACGGCCTCGTGCCGGGCCACCGGCCGGCCCCACTGCTCGCGCACCCCGGACCATTCACGGGCGATCTTCAGGCACCATTTGCCGGCGCCGACGCACATGGCGGGGAGGGAGAGCCGGCCGGTGTTGAGGGTGGTCAGGGCGATCTTGAGGCCGGCGCCCTCCGGGCCGATCCGGTTGGCGGCGGGCACCCGGACCCGGTGGAAGCGGGTGACGCCGTTCTCGAGGCCGCGCAGGCCCATGAAGGCATTGCGGTGCTCGACGGTGACGCCCGGCGAGTCCGCCTCCACGACGAAGGCGGTGATGCCGCCCTTGTGCCCTTCGCTCTTCGGCACCCGGGCCATGACCACGAGCAGGTCGGCGACCACCCCGTTGGTCGTCCACAGCTTCACGCCGTCGAGGACGTACGCGTCCTCGCCGTCCGGTACGGCGGTGGTCGCCAGCCGGGCCGGGTCGGAGCCCACGTCCGGCTCGGTGAGCAGGAAGGCGCTGATGTCCGTACGGGCGCAGCGCGGCAGGTAGGTGTCCTTCTGCTCCTGGGTGCCGAAGATCTTCAGGGGCTGCGGGACGCCGATGGACTGGTGGGCGGAGAGCAGGGCGCCGATGGCCGGGCTGACCGAGCCGACGAGGGCGAGCGCCTTGTTGTAGTAGACCTGGGTGAGTCCGAGTCCCCCGTACTTGGGGTCGATCTTCATGCCGAGCGCGCCGAGCTCCTTGAGGGCCCGGACGGTCTCGTCGGGGATCCTCGCCTCGCGCTCGATGCGCCGGCCGTCGATCTCGCTCTCGCAGAACTCCCGCAGCCGGGCCAGGAAGGCCTCGCCGCGCCGGACGTCCTCGTCGGCGGGCAGCGGATGGGGATGGATGAGGTCGAGCCGGAACCTGCCGAGGAAGAGCTCCTTGGCGAAGCTGGGCTTGCGCCAGTCCGCCTCGCGGGCCGCTTCCGCGACCTGCCGCGCCTCGCGCTCGGTCACCTTGGGCTGGGTCGGCTGTGCGGGCTGGGCAGGCTGTGCGGGCTGTGTTGCGGACATGAGGGGGCTCACCTCGCCGCCGGGTCGGGGGTGCTACCGATGGGTGCTACCTGTCAGTCGTACCCGCTCCGACCCCTCGGGAAAAGGGAGACGGCCGGAGCCCCCGCACAGTAGGCTCCGGCCGTCGGCTTTTTGGCCGTACGAGATCAGATGTCGAGGCCGGTCAGGACCAGGACTCGCTCGTACGTGTAGTCGTCCATCGCGTAGCGGACGCCCTCGCGGCCCACACCGGACTGCTTGACGCCGCCGTACGGCATCTGGTCGGCGCGGTAGGACGGCGCGTCACCGATGATCACGCCGCCGACCTCGAGCTCGCGGTGGGCGCGGAACGCGGTCTGCACGTTGTGCGTGAACACGCCGGTCTGCAGGCCGAACTTCGAGTCGTTGACCTTCGCGAAGGCCTCGTCGGTGCCCTCGACCCGGTGCAGGGTCAGGACCGGTCCGAAGACCTCCTCGCAGGCGAGGGTGACGTCGCCGGGGACCTCGGCGAGCACGGTCGGCTCGTACGAGGCGCCCTCGCGCTTGCCGCCGGTGAGCAGCTTGGCGCCGGCGGACACGGCCTCGTCCACCCAGGACTCGACCCGCTTGGCGGCGTCCTCGGAGACGAGGGGGCCGACGTCGGTGGCGGAGTCGTTCGGGTCGCCGGTGACCTGGGCCTGGACCTTGGCGACGACCTTCTCGACCAGGCGGTCGTAGACGGAGGCGTCGGCGATCACGCGCTGCACCGAGATGCAGGACTGGCCGGCCTGGTAGTTCGCGAAGGTCGCGATCCGGGTGGCGGCCCAGTCGAGGTCGGCCTCGGAGGACCAGTCGTCGAGGACCACGGCGGCGGCGTTGCCGCCGAGCTCCAGGGTGCAGTGCTTGTGGGGCACCGACTGCTGGATCGCGTAGCCGACCTTGTCGGAACCGGTGAAGGAGATGACGGGCAGGCGCTCGTCCTTGACCAGGGCCGGCATCTTGTCGTTGGCGACGGGGAGCACGGACCAGGAACCGGCCGGCAGGTCGGTCTCGGCGAGCAGCTCGCCGAGGATCAGACCGGACAGCGGGGTGGCCGGGGCGGGCTTGAGGATGATGGGGGCGCCGACGGCGATGGCCGGAGCGACCTTGTGGGCACACAGGTTCAGCGGGAAGTTGAACGGCGCGATGCCGAGGACCGGGCCCTTGACGAAGCGGCGGGTCAGGGCGAGACGGCCGACGCCGCCGGCGTCGGTGTCGAGGCGCTGGGCGTCTCCGCCGTTGAACCGGCGGGCCTCTTCGGCGGCGAAGCGGAACACGGACACGGCACGGCCGACCTCACCGCGGGCCCACTTGATGGGCTTGCCGTTCTCGGCGGAGATCAGCTGGGCGATCTCCTCGGTGCGCTCGGTGAGCCGCTTGGACACGTGGTCCAGGGCGGCGGCCCGGACGTGGGCGGGGGTCGCGGAGAACTCGGCCGTCACGGCGTAGGCCGCGGCCACGGCCTCTTCGACCTGCGCGTCGGTGGGGACGCTGACGGTGCCGACGAGGCGGCCGTCCCAGGGGGACGTGACGTCGAAGCTGTCCTCGCCGGTGGCCTGGCGGCCGGCGAGCCAGAAGGCGTGGGTGGAAGTCATGCGAATCCCGGCCCTTCGGGTTGTGCGGTGCGGTGTACTGCTCTGCCTGTCCTCTTCAAGGTAGGGGGCGGGGTCGATTCTGGCGCTTGTCCGCGATGGAGCACCCCACCCGCCGGCTTCGCCGCTTTGTCACTGTCCACCCCCACCATGCGGCCCCCACCGGGCAGCGCCCGCCCCAGCCGCGCCGGGCTCTGCCATCTCCAGCCCCGCCGGCGCTCGGCATTCCCAGCCCCGCCGGGCCAGCCCAGCCGGGCCTTGGCATTCCCAGCCCCGCCGCGGTATCCAGCCTCGCCGGCGTTTGAGGCGCGGGGTCTGGGGCGGAGCCCCAGTTCGGGAAGGGGCGGGTAGGGGAAAGGCTCCGCGCAGCGGCCGTCTGTCGGGTGCGGCTCCGTTGCCGGGGCCGGCCCCGGACCCCGCGCCTCAATCGCCGACGGGGCTGAAAATGCCGCTGCGAGGCAACCCAGCCGCGGGAGCCCGGCGGGGCTGGGGGCGCCTGGTCCGGTGCGGCGCCGTTGCCGGGGGCCAGCCCCCGGACCCCCGCGCCTCAAACGCCGGCGGGGCTGGAGTTGCCTGCGGCAACCCAGCCGCAAGGGCTCAGCGGAGTGGAGGCGACCCGGCAGGGGTTCGGCGGGGAGCCGGTCGGGAGGGCAGGGGGATGCCGGGCCCGGGGTGCCGGGTCAGGCGGACGAAGCGGTGGCCTTGAGGGCCAGCCAGAGTTCCATGCGGACGTCCGGGTCGTCCAAGGACCGCCCCAGGATCTCCTCGACCCGCCGCATCCGGTAGCGCAGCGTGTGCCGGTGGACGCCGAGTTCGGCCGCGGCCGCGTCCCACTGGCCGTGCCGCGACAGCCACGCCTGCAGCGAGGCCACCAGGTCGCCCCGCCCGGTCGCGTCGTGCTCTCGCAGCGCGCGGAGGGTCCCGTCCGCGAAGGCCCGTACCGCCTCGTCCGCCAGGAGCGGGAGGACCGAGCCGGCCGCCAGGTCCTCGTGTTCGACCAGTGGGCGGCCCCGGCGGCGGGCCACGGCGAGGGCCTGGTCGGCCTGTTTGAAGGCGGCGGCGGCCCCCGCCGGCGCCGCCGGTGCGGACAGGCCGACGACGAGTTCGTCGGGTTCCGGCCCGGCGGCCTCCCGGGCGCGCCGCGATTCGAGGGCCTCCGCGTGGTCGGCGACCGCCTGGACCGCCGCGCCCCCGTCCGCCGCGAGGATCATCAGCCGGCCGGGCTCCGGCACCAGCAGCAGCGCCTCCCCGGTGCGGGCCGCGGCCGCCTCCACCGCGTCGGTGAGCAGCGCCAGTCCCTCGGGCTGGGCGGTGCCGGGCAGGGCGGGTTCGGCGATGACCATCCGGAAGGGGGCTTCCAGGAGGGCCCCGTACAGGTCGCCGGCCACCGACTGCGCGTGTTCCGGCTGCCCGGCGAGCAGCATCCGCAGGATCGCCGAGCCCAGCCGGGTCTCCGCGTCGTGCAGGGAGCGGGAGCGTTCGGTGGTCAGGGTGAGCAGGGCGACGGCGGAGTGCACGGCGTACCGCTCGGCGGTGCCCAGCGGGGCTCCGGTGCCGACGGCCAGCGCGCCGCGGGCCCGCCGGCCGGTGCCGAGGGACTGGAGTTCGACCCGGTCCTCGGAGCCGCCGACCACGGCGCTGGCGGGCGCCGGCCGCTCCCGCAGCCGTTCGACGTCGGCGGTGAGCCGGGCGGCCCGGCGGGCGGCCCAGTCGGGGGCGGCGGCGACGACCGCGCCGGAGGAGTCGTAGAGCGCGGCCCAGCCGTGGACGTGCGCGGCGAGCCGGGTGAGGAGTTCGGCGGGCCCGTCGGCGGAGAGCGCGGCCCGGGTGAGTTCGCGCTGGGCCTCGAACCCGGCGGTGACGGCCCGGTACTGGTCGGCCGCGAGGGCCGCGGAGACGGCCTTGCTGATCGCGAGGAAGGGGGTGCGCCGGGGCACTTCCAGCAGCGGCAGGTCCTCGGCGCGGGCGGCCTCGACGAGGGCGTCGGGGATCGCCTCGTAGTTGACTCCGACGGCGAAGCCGATGCCGACGACCCCGGCGGCGGCGAGCCGGCGGACGTACCGGCGCATTTCCTCCGGATCCTCCGCGTCCAGTTTCATCGCGGTGATCAGCAGGAGCTCGCCGCCCTCCATGTAGGGCACGGGGTCGGCGAGCTCGCTGACGTGCGCCCAGCGGACGGGGGTGTCGAGACGGCCCTCCCCCGCGCGGACGCTGAGTTTGAGCGCCGAGTGCTGGACGAGCGAAGCGAGGGTGAGCGGCATCAGCGGCTTTCACGTGAGGACGTAAAGGATTTCCGCCGTGGTGTATGAACGGCTCAGCTCGATTCTGCCACCTCGTACGGGTGCGTGGTCGCCCCGGCTCAGCCGTCCAGCCGGACGAGGAGCGGGGCCGCCCGTTCCCCGCGGACCGAGGTCAGGGAGAGCACGGCGTGGCCGGGCGGTACGGCGTGCGCGAGGTCGGAGGCGGACCAGCGCTCCCTTTCCACCTGCCGCACGGTCACCGCGTCCGTGGTCACGGCCTTGCCGGTGACCAGCTTGCGGAAGGCGTGGATGGCGCGGGTGAGGGGCTGGTCGGCGAAGACGGTGCGGCTGGTGACGTCCCGCGCCTCCACCCACTCGGTGCCCCAGGCTTCGGCGAACCGCTGCCCGTCCCAGGTGGTGACCCCGGAGAAGGCCATCCGGCAGCCGACCGCGCCGAGCAGCGGGGTGCGCAGCCCTTCCGGTACGTCGTCCAGGGTGCGCAGGGTCAGCAGTACCCCGGCGTTGGCGGAGCGGAGCCGCTGGATGCCGCGGACGGTCTCCTGGGTGAGGGTGTGGGAGGCGTCGTCGAGGGCGAGGAAGGCGAACAGGGAGCGGTCGGTGCGGGTGACGGCTCCGGCGGTGAACTGGGCCAGGAGCAGCCGGGCCAGCATCCGGGAGGCCTCGGCGTGGCCGCGTTCGGGCAGGTCGATGCGGACCCGGAGGGGGTGTTCGAGGGAGCGGAGGGAGAAAGGGCGGCCCTGCTGCCCGGTGGTGTCGAAGAAGCCGGCGAAGGCGGGCCGGTCGAGGAGCGCGATGCGGTCGGCGAGGACGGGGCCGGGGTCGCCGTGGGAGCCGTACTGGCGTTCGCGGGCGTCCAGCTCGCGGAGCATGGCGTGCTCGTCGGCCGCCTCCAGCTCCTGGCGCAGGGCGCCGAGGGCGGCCGGCACCCGGTCGAGGAGCTCGCGGAGTTCGGGGACGCGGGGGAAGCGGCCGTGGGCGGTGCGGAACGGGCCGAGCAGCTGGGCGAGGGCGGTGGCGGCCCGGCGTACGTCGGTGCCGGGGACGTCCCCGGCGAAGGCCTCGGCGAGCAGGCCCGCGGCCTCGTCGGGGTCGGTGGTGCCGCCGTAGAGGTCGAGGTCGTAGACGGTGGCGGGGTCTCCGATGCGGATGACGACGTCGTACGCCTCGTCCGGGCCGAGCGGGGTGCCGGCCGCGCCGACGGCGATGACGGCGGCCTGTCCGGCGAGTGCCTGGAGGGCGAGGGACTCCACGACGGGTCGGACCAGGCGGCTGGTCTTGCCGCCGCCGGAGGGGCCGACGGCGAGCAGGGAGGTGCCGAGGACGGCGGGGTCGAGGGCGAGCCCGGTGCCGCGCCGCGGGTAGGGGTTGCGCTGCCCGTCGTCCACCGTGCCGAGCCGGACCTGCCGACTGAGGAGGTCGTGCCGGGCGGCGCGGACGGGCAGGTCCCGGGCGCCGGAGGGGTGCACGCAGGCGCCGGCGCCCTTGTCCCGGACGGAGTCGGCGAAGGCGCCGCGCCGGGCGGGGTCGACGAGGACGGACTCCCAGGCCCGCCGGATCCGCGCGGCGTCCACGTCGTTCATGCGCCCGGCGCCGAGTTCGGCCCGGAGCCGTTCGGCGGAGTCGGCCAGTCCGGCATGCCGCAGCTGCGGCCAGCCGGCCGGGTCCTCGGGGCTGCCGGGAACGGGGCCGTCCGGCTCCTCGGCGCGGACCGGCCGGGTGGCCGGTCCGGCGAGGATCCGGCGGCCGAGCTCCGGCCAGCGGCCCAGCCTGCCGAAGGTGACGGCGAGGACGGCGAGGACGATGGCGTACCAGACGTAGGAGGCGACCACGGAGAAGGTGTCGTGGTTCCAGGCGTCGGGGGTGAAGGCGTACAGGGGCCAGAGCCAGAAGCCGCCCAGGTAGCCGTTCCACAGCAGGGACCAGAGCAGCACGGCGGCGAGCAGGGAGATCAGCGCCCCGCTGACCAGCTGGCGGGTGGGCGTGAGCTCGGGCTCCTCGGCCGGGCGCGGCGTGTGGCCGTACGCCCACACGCCGGGGCCGTCGGAGCGGCGCGGGGCCCGCAGCCAGTCGGCCAGGCCGGGTCCTGCGGCGGCCGGTGCGTGGGCCGGCGCGGGCGGGTGCGCGGCTCCCGCCGTAGCCGGAGGAGACACGGGCCGGGACTGGTGCGGGTACGGGCCCGAAGAGGCGGCCCGGCTCGGCGGCGGTGCGGCGGGCATCGGCGGCGGCGTGAGCGGCGGGCCCGCCGGCCGTGGGACGTGCTGTGCCCGCGGGGCGGCGCCGTGGGCGCCCCCGCCGCCGGTGCCGCTGCTCTGCGTGCCCTCGTTCTCCATGAACCCCTGCCCCCTGCCCGTTCACCCTGGCGCCGCGCGCATCGCTCAATGTAGTGCCCTGCTCCCGAGGCGCTACCGCCGCCGGGCCCGGTCCAACTCCGTATGGCCGTCACGGACAAGGACACGCGGACACCACTACCGAACGGAGCATGCCGCAGCCCCTCCCCCGGGCCTAGCCTGCGGACAAAGACACAAGTGCGTCCGAAAACACCCCCCAGGAGTCCCCTATGACCGCTGTCCCGCAGGAGCGCAAGCTCGTCACCGCGATCCCCGGCCCGAAGTCGCAGGAGCTGCAGGCCCGCCGCCTGGAGACGGTGGCCGGCGGCGTGGGTTCCGTGCTGCCGGTCTTCACCGCCCGTGCGGGTGGCGGCATCATCGAGGACGTCGACGGCAACCGTCTGATCGACTTCGGTTCCGGCATCGCCGTGACCTCGGTCGGCGCCTCCGCCGAGGCCGTCGTGCGCCGCGCCTCCGCGCAGCTCGCCGACTTCACCCACACCTGTTTCATGGTCACGCCGTACGAGGGCTACGTCGAGGTCTGCGAGGCCCTCGCCGAGCTCACCCCCGGTGACCACGCCAAGAAGTCGGCGCTGTTCAACTCGGGCGCCGAGGCCGTCGAGAACGCCGTCAAGATCGCCCGTTCGTACACCAAGCGCCAGGCCGTCGTCGTCTTCGACCACGGCTACCACGGCCGTACCAACCTGACGATGGCGCTGACCTCGAAGAACATGCCGTACAAGAACGGCTTCGGCCCGTTCGCCCCCGAGGTCTACCGCGTCCCGGTCGCCTACGGCTACCGCTGGCCCACCGGTGCCGAGAACTGCGGCCCCGAGGCCGCCGCCCAGGCGATCGACCAGATCACCAAGCAGATCGGCGCCGACAACGTCGCCGCGATCATCATCGAGCCGGTCCTCGGCGAGGGCGGCTTCATCGAGCCGGCCAAGGGCTTCCTCCCGGCGATCGTGAAGTTCGCCAACGACAACGGCATCGTCTTCGTCGCCGACGAGATCCAGTCCGGCTTCTGCCGCACCGGCCAGTGGTTCGCGTGCGAGGACGAGGGCATCGTCCCGGACCTGATCACCACCGCCAAGGGCATCGCGGGCGGTCTGCCGCTCGCCGCCGTGACCGGCCGCGCCGAGATCATGGACGCCGCGCACGCGGGCGGCCTGGGCGGCACCTACGGCGGCAACCCGGTGGCCTGCGCCGGTGCGCTCGGCTCCATCGAGACCATGAAGGAGCTCGACCTCAACGCCGCGGCGAAGAAGATCGAGTCCGTCATGAAGGCCCGCCTGACGGCCATGCAGGAGAAGTACGAGATCATCGGCGACATCCGCGGCCGCGGCGCGATGATCGCGATCGAGCTGGTCAAGGACCCGGCGTCGAAGACCCCGTTCCCGGAGGCGGCCGGTGCGCTCGCCAAGGCCTGCCACGCCGAGGGCCTGCTCGTCCTCACCTGTGGCACCTACGGCAACGTGCTCCGCTTCCTCCCGCCGATCGTCATCGGCGAGGACCTGCTGAACGAGGGCCTGGACATCCTCGAGGCCGCGTTCGCGCGCATCTGAGCGAACGTCTAGAACGTCCGAACGCAGCCTGCTCGATCCATACCTCCGGTAACGGTCGGGCACTGTGAAGAAGGTGTGGGGGGCCGATGGCGGGAGCGCTTTCCTGCTGTCGGTCCCCCTTCCGCTGCCGTACGGTTTCTGCAGATGAGTGAGACACCCCGCCCGCGGGAAACCACGGGCGATCCCGGTACCGGGCTTCCCCAGCGCCGTACTGGGCCTGCGTTCGCGCACATCACTCCTCACCGATCGGACGACCGCCCGCCCCAAACCCCCCGGGGCGCGCGCCGAACCGATCCGGGCGGCCGTCCCGGAACCATCCCCCCTGTTCCGGGACGGCCGGCCATCTTCTCCCTCCTGTGCGCCGGCCTCTTCGCGCTGATCACCTGGCAGGTTCTGGTCTCGGGACCGCTGCTGGCCCCGGACGAGGCCCTCAGCCGGGCTCTGGTCCGCGCCGTCCCGGACGCCGTCACCGAGCGCCTCGCCGATCTCGGCAACATCCCGGTCGCCGTCCCGGTGCTGGTCCTCGCGATGGCGTACGCCGCCCGGCGCGGCAACCGCCGGGGTGCCCTGGCCGCCGGCGTGGCCATGGCCCTGGTCCCGGCCCTGATCGTCCCGCTGAAGGAGTGGACGGCCCGCCCGGGCCCGCTGGAGCCGTGGGCGGCCGGCTACTTCCCGTCGGGCCACACGGCCACCGCGCTGGTCGCCTACGGCTGCGCGGCCCTGCTGCTCGCGCCGTACGCCCGCCGCGCCTGGCCGGCGGCCGCGGCGGCCCTCCTGACCACCGCCACCGCCGCCGGCCTGGTCCTGCGCGGCTTCCACTGGCCGTTGGACGTCCTGGCCAGCGTCCTGCTCTGCGTGCCCCTGCTGCTGGCCGTCAGGGGAACCAGCCGTCAGGGGAAGCAGCCGGTAGCCGTCAGGGGAAGTAGGCGTCGAAGCTCCGGCTGAACTCCCAGCCGCCGTACCGGTCCCAGTTGATCGACCAGGTCATCAGGCCGCGCAGGGCGGGCCAGGTGCCGTGGGTGGCGTAGCTGCCGCAGTCGGTCTTCCTGGTGAGGCAGTTCAGCGCCTTGGCGACCTCGGCGGGCGAGGTGTGGCCGTTGCCCGCGTTGGTCGTGGCCGGGAGCCCGATGGCCACCTGTTCGGGGCGGAGTGCCGGGAAGACGCGGGCGGTGTTCCCGGCGACCGGGAAGCCGGTGAGCAGCATGTCGGTCATGGCGATGTGGAAGTCTGCGCCGCCCATGGAGTGGTACCGGTTGTCGAGGCCCATGATCGGGCCGGAGTTGTAGTCCTGGACGTGGAGCAGGGTGAGGTCGTCGCGCAGGGCGTGGATGACCGGCAGGTAGGCGCCGGCCCGCGGGTCCTGGCCGCCCCACGGGCCCGAGCCGTAGAACTGGTAGCCGAGCTGGACGAAGAAGGTCTCCGGGGCCATCGTCAGGACGAAGTCCTGGCCGTACCTGGCCTTGAGGGTCTTCAGCGCCGAGATCAGGTTGACGATCACGGGCGTGGTGGGGTTGCGGAAGTCGGTGTCGCCGGTGGCGAGGGAGAGGGAGTGGCCCTCGAAGTCGATGTCCAGGCCGTCCAGCCCGTACTCGTCGATGATCTTAGAGACGGAGGAGACGAAGGCGTCCCGGGCGGTGGTGGTGCCGAGCTGGACCTGGCCGTTCTGGCCGCCGATGGAGATCAGGACCTTCTTGCCGGCGGCCTGCTTGGCCTTGATGGCGGCCTTGAACTCGGCGGGCGACTCGACGCCCGGGCATTCGGCGGCCGGGCAGAGGGAGAAGCGGATGTCGCCCGAGGTCACCGAGGTCGGTTCGCCGAAGGCGAGGTTGATGACGTCCCAGGAGGCCGGTACGTCGGCCATCCTGAGGTAGCCGGAGCCGTTGGCGAAGCTTGCGTGCAGGTAGCCGACCAGGGCGTGGGCCGGCAGGCCGGTGCCCGGCCCGGGGCCGCCGCCGGTGGTGGTGGCCGGGACGGACGCGCTGCGCGCCGATGTGCCCGCCGCGTTCACCGCGGCGACCTGGAAGGAGTACGTGGTCGAGGGCGCGAGGCCGCCGACCGTCGCCGAGGTTCCGCTGGTGGTGAGGGCTTCGGTGCCGTCGCGGTAGACCGTGTAGCCGGTCGCGCCGGCGGCGGCGGACCAGGAGAGGTTCACCGAGTTCGAGGTCGCGCCGGAGGCCGTCAGGCCGGTGGGGACGGGCGGGGTCCGGGGCCCGCCGGGGCCGCCCGGGTCGGGGCCGACCAGGCTGAGGTCGTCGGTGTGGTGGGCGGGCTGGCCGTACCAGCCGTGGGTGTAGACGGTCACCGAGGTGGTGGCGGGGCCGGTGCGGAAGCCGGTGGTGAGCTGCTTCCAGGCGCCCGGGGACTGGGTCCAGGTGGACACGTCGGTGGTGCCGGTGCCGACGGCGCCGAGGTAGACGTAGGCGCCCTGCACCCAGGCGGTGAGGGTGTACGTGGCGTCGGGTTTCACGGTGACGGTCTGGGCGCAGCGGGCGTTGTCCTGGCCCGCCGGGGTGGCCTCGAGGGCGGAACTCCCGCTGTGGACGGGGGCGGTGACGGTGGTTCCGCCGGCGCCCGCGCAGCTCCAGCCGGTGAGTCCGGCTTCGAATCCGCCGTTTCGGACGAGGTCGGCGTCGGCCGCGGTCGCCGTGGGGACGGCCGCGAGCAGGCCGGCTGCCGCGAGCGCGGCGGCCGTGAGGAGGGACAGGGTTCTGCGCACGAGTTCCTCCGGGGCATGGGGGGATGGAGGCGTCTGACGGCGCAGCACAACATGGTCCAGACCAATGCCCTTGTCAAGGCCTCTCGTTCCCCTGCGTCGCGTTCCCCTGCGCCGCATTCCCCTGCGTCGCGTCGGTCGCCGCCGCCTCGTGCATCGCCAGTTCGAGCACCGTCGGGTCGGTCAGCGTCCCCCGCCCGTCCGGGACCACCAGCCAGCGGACCCGGCGGGTGGCCCGGACGGGTCGGTCAGCGTCCCCCGCCCGTCCGGGACCACCAGCCAGCGGACCCGGCGGGTGGCCCGGCCGGGGTACGGGACCGCGATCCAGGTGCCGCGTCCGGCCCCCCGCACCCCCGTGCCCAGCCAGCGCGAGGCCGTTCCCGGGGGCACGAAGAAGCCCAGCCGCAGCACGGACGTGCGGCTCCGCCGCGTGGCGCCGACAGCGGCGAGCACCGGGCCGGGCCGGACGAGCAGCCGGGCCAGGACCGCGAAGGTCTCCCGGCCCAGCTCCCCGGGGAGGATCAGTACGTCCCACCGCCGGCCTGCGGGCAGCAGCGTCACCCCGAGCGGGTTGCGCTCCCAGTCCCACCGGCAGTGGTCGGGATCCGGCGCCGCCGAAACCAGCCACTCCACTGCCGCTTTGATCTCCGAGCCCTGCATCGCCCGGCCTCCGTTTCCCCGTGGTGAGGTGTGTCCACCTGGAGAGAGCGGGGCCGGGCGGCGGCATGACGCGGGTTCGGCCACCCCGTGGTGGTGAATCGGTCACCGGGAGATCGACGGGCGTGCGCCGGGGCGGAAACGGGGCAGGCGGCCAAGGGGCGTCCGGCGGATCAGGCCCGACCGGGCCGCCGCCCGGAATCCCCGGGGCGGAGCAGGCCCGGCCGCCCGGAATCCCCGGGCGGCGGCCCGGCCCGCCCGGCACCCCCTAGCTGTCGAAGCCGAGGCCGAGCCGGTCCATCGTCTTCAGCCACAGGTTCCGGCGGCCGCCGCGGCGGTCCGCGCGGGCCAGCGACCACTTGGTGAGCGTGATCCCGGTCCAGGCGATCGGCTCCGGCGGGAACGGCATCGGCTTCGAGCGGACCATCTCCAGCTCGGTGCGCTCGGTGCGCGCGCCGTCCAGCAGGTCCAGCATGACGTCCGCGCCGAAGCGGGTGGCGCCGACGCCGAGCCCGGTGTAGCCGGCCGCGTAGGCGACCTTCCCGGTGTGCGCCGTGCCGAAGAAGGCGGAGAACCGGGAGCAGGTGTCGATGGCGCCGCCCCAGGCGTGGCTGAAGCGCAGGCCGTCCAGCTGCGGGAAACAGGTGAAGAAGTGCTGGGCCAGCTTGAGGTAGGTCTCGGGGCGGTGGTCGTACTCGGAGTCGAGCCTGCCGCGGTAGGGGTAGACGGCGTCGTAGCCGCCCCACAGGATGCGGTGGTCCGGGGTGATGCGGAAGTAGTGGAACTGGTTGGCGCTGTCGCCCAGGCCCTGCCGGTTCTGCCAGCCGATGGCCTTCAGCTGGTCGGCCGTCAGCGGCTCGGTCATCAGCGCGTAGTCGTACACCGGGACGGTGTACGGGCGGACCCGCTTGACCAGCGACGGGAAAATGTTGGTGCCGAGCGCGACGCGGCGCGCGAAGACCCGGCCGTACGGGGTGCGTACGGCCATTCCGGCGCCGGAGGAGGACAGCTTCAGCCCGCGGGTGTTCTCGTAGATCCGCACCCCCAGGCCCAGGCAGGCCTGCTTCAGGCCCCAGGCGAGCCGGGCCGGGTTGAGCATGGCCACGCCGTCCTTGTCCCACAGGCCGGCGAGGAAGGTGGGCGAGTCGACTTCGGCGCGTACGGCGTCCCGGTCGAGGAACTCGGCGCCGCCGAAGCCGAGGCGCTCGGTCTCCTCGTGCATCTCGCGGAGTTCGTCGACCTGGTGGGGTTCGGTGGCCACGTCGATCTCGCCGGTGCGCTCGAAGTCGCAGTCGATGCCGTAGCGGGCGACCGCCGCCTCGATGGCGTCGAGGTTGCGGGCGCCCAGCTCCTCCAGCTTGGCGAGTTCACCGGGCCAGCGGGCGAGGCCGTTGGCGAAGCCGTGGGTGAGGGAGGCGGCGCAGAAGCCGCCGTTGCGGCCGGAGGCGGCCCAGCCCGCCTCCTTGCTCTCGATCAGGACGACGTCCCGGGCGGGGTCGCGCTCCTTGGCGAGCAGCGCGGTCCACAGGCCGCTGTAGCCGCCGCCGATGACCAGCAGGTCGCAGTGCTCGTCGCTGGTGAGGGCGGGCTGCGCGGCGGGCTTGCCGGGGTCGTCCAGCCAGTACGAGACCGGCAGTGCTTCGGAAAGGGAACGTGTGACACTTCGCATGGCGGCTGGGGCCATGGCTTCCAACTCCCTACAGAGTTACTTGGGCTGTGCTTTCTTGCGGCGATTGCCGACCATCTGGCCGGCGAGGACCACCAGCACCGCGATGACGAACATCGCCGTGCCGATGACGTTGATCTGCACGGGCGTACCGCGCTGGGCCGAGCCCCACACGAACATGGGGAAGGTGACGGTGTTGCCCGAGTTGAAGTTGGTGATGATGAAGTCGTCGAAGGAGAGCGCGAAGGAGAGCAGCGCGCCGGCGGCGATGCCGGGGGCCGCGATCGGCAGGGTGACCCGCAGGAAGGTCTGCACGGGTCCCGCGTAGAGGTCGCGGGCGGCCTCCTCCAGCCGCGGGTCCATCGACAGGACGCGCGCCTTGACGGCGGCGACGACGAAGCTGAGGCAGAACATGACGTGGGCGATCAGGATCGTCCAGAAGCCCAGCTCGATGCCCATGTTGAGGAAGAGCGCGAGCAGCGAGGCCGCCATCACGATCTCCGGCATCGCCATCGGCAGGAAGATCAGCGAGTTGACCGCCCCGCGGGCCCGGAAGCGGTACCGGACCAGGGCGAAGGCTATGGCGGTGCCCAGGGCGGTCGCGCCGATGGTCGCCCACAGTGCGATCTGCAGGGAGAGCCCGAGGGAGCCGCACAGGTCGGCGACCCCGCAGGGGTCCTTCCAGGCGTCGAGCGAGAACTCCTGCCAGGCGTAGTTGAACCGCCCGGCCGGGTTGTTGAAGGAGAACACCGTCACGACGATGTTCGGCAGGATCAGGTACGCGAGCGTGCCCAGACCCGCGATGACCACGAGGTTGCGGCGCAGCCACTGCATCAGACCAGGTCCTCCGTCCCCGCTCGGCGGATGTAGATGGTGACCATGATCAGCACGATGGCCATGAGGATGAAGGACAGCGCGGCCGCCGTCGGGTAATCGAGGATCCGCAGGTACTGCGACTGGATGACGTTGCCGATCATGCGGGTGTCGGTGGAGCCGAGCAGTTCCGCGTTGACGTAGTCGCCGCTCGCCGGGATGAAGGTGAGCAGGGTTCCGGAGACCACACCCGGCATGGACAGCGGGAAGGTCACCTTCCGGAAGGTGGTGAAGGGCCTGGCGTACAGGTCCCCGGCCGCCTCGTGGAGCCGGGTGTCGATGCGCTCTAGCGAGGTGTACAGCGGAAGGATCATGAAGGGCAGGAAGTTGTACGTCAGACCGCAGACCACGGCGAGCGGGGTGGCCAGCACCCGGTCGCCCTCGGTCATGCCGATCCAGCTGGTGACGTCCAGGACGTGCAGGGAGTTCAGCGCCCCGACCACCGGACCGCCGTCGGCCAGGATCGTCTTCCAGGCCAGGGTGCGGATCAGGAAGCTGGTGAAGAACGGTGCGATCACCAGGATCAGCAGCAGGTTGCGCCAGCGGCCGGCCTTGAAGGCGATCAGGTAGGCCAGCGGGTATCCGAGCAGCAGGCACAGCGCGGTCGCGGTGCCGGCGTAGAGCAGCGAGCGCAGGAACTGCGGGTAGTACTCGGTGAAGGCGTCCCAGTAGGTCCGGAAGTGCCAGGTGACCTGGAAGCCCTCCTCCAGCGAGCCCGTCTGCACGGACGTCGAGGCCTGGTAGAGCATCGGGAGGACGAAGAAGACCAGCAGCCACAGGATGCCGGGCAGCAGCAGCCAGTACGGGACCAGGCGCTTGCGTGCGGAGGGCTTGTGCACCGGGGGTTCGGCGGGCGCGGGCGCCTGGGGCGGCGCTTCGGTGACGGTCACGCGGACTCCTCGACCGTCTCGATGCCCGCGTCGCCCATCGTCCCTGCAAGCATGGACTGGGCGGCGTCCAAGCCGAAGGTGTGGGCCGGGTTCCAGTGCAGGATCACCTCGGCGCCGGGCACCAGGCGGGCGTCCCGCTCGATGTTCTGGACGTACACCTCCAGCTCGGAGCAGACCGGGCTGTCGATGACGAACTGGGTGGAGACACCGATGAAGGAGGAGTCGACGATGCGGCCCGCGACCTTGTTGCGGCCCGCGGCGACGGTGTGCTCCTCGTCCGCCGGGACCAGGGAGATCTTCTCCGGGCGCACGCCCACCAGCAGCTGCCCGCCGGCCTTGGGCGTGGTGGAACACCGCTCGCCGGGCAGCCGGAGCTTCGTCCCGGCGGCGGAGACCGTGATCTCGTCGCCGGTCGCCTCGACCGAGGCCGCGATGAGGTTGGAGGTGCCGAGGAAGTTGGCGACGAAGGTGGTGCGCGGGTTCTCGTAGAGCTCGGCGGGCGCGCCCAGCTGCTCGACCCGGCCGCCGTTCATCACCGCGACCGTGTCGGCCATGGTCATGGCCTCCTCCTGGTCGTGGGTGACGTGCACGAAGGTGATGCCGACCTCGGTCTGGATGCGCTTGAGCTCAAGCTGCATCTGGCGGCGCAGCTTGAGGTCGAGTGCGCCGAGCGGTTCGTCGAGGAGGAGCACCTGGGGGTGGTTGATGAGGGCGCGGGCCACCGCGACGCGCTGCTGCTGGCCGCCGGACAGCTGGTGCGGCTTGCGCTGCGCGAACTGGCCGAGCTGGACCAGGTCCAGCATGTCGTCGACCTGCTTCTTCACGGACTTGATGCCGCGGCGGCGCAGGCCGAAGGCGACGTTCTCGTAGATGTTCAGGTGCGGGAACAGCGCGTAGCTCTGGAAGACGGTGTTGACCGGGCGCTTGTACGGGGGCAGGTGCGTGACCTCGCGGTCGCCGAGGCTGACCGTGCCGGTGGAGGGCTCCTCCAGGCCGGCGATCATGCGCAGGGTGGTGGTCTTGCCGCAGCCGGAGGCGCCGAGCAGGGCGAAGAAGGAGCCCTGCGGGATGGTGAGGTCGAGCGGGTGGACGGCGGTGAAGGTGCCGTAGTGCTTGCTGATCCCGGCGAGGCGTACGTCGCCGCCGGTGGTCTTGTCAGTCATCGATGAGGTCCCGGAGGTGGGTGCGGTCAAGGGGGGTCGGGGCCGGCGGCCGGGCTAGGCGCCGATGAGCTTGGCGAACTTCTCCTCGTACGCCGTCTCTTCCTCCGAGCTGAGCGAGCGGAAGGCGTGGGACTTGGCGGTCATCGCCTTGTCCGGGACGATCAGCGTGTTGTCCGCGAGCTCGGGGTCGATCTTGGCGAGCTCGTCCTTGACGCCCTCGACCGGGCAGACGTAGCTGATGTAGGCGGCCAGCTGGGCGGCGACCGGGAGCTCGTAGTAGTAGTCGATGAGCTTCTCGGCGTTGGCCTTGTGGCGGGCCTTGGCGGGGACCAGCAGGTTGTCGCTGGAGGTGATGTATCCGGGGGCCGGGATGGCGTACTGGATGTCCGGGTTGCCGGCCTGCAGCTGGATGACGTCGCCGGCCCAGGCCAGGCAGGCGGCCAGGTCGCCCTTGTCGAGGTCGGCGGTGTAGTCGTTGCCGGTGAAGCGGCGGATCTGCTTCTTGTCCACGCCCTTCTGGAGGCGGCCGATGGCCGCGTCGAAGTCCGCGGTGGTGAAGCTCGCCGGGTCCTTGCCCTGGTCCAGCAGGGTCATGCCGACGGAGTCGCGCATCTCGGTGAGGAAGCCGACCCGGCCCTTGAGGGAGGGGTCGTCGAGGAGCTGGGTGACGGAGTCGACCTTCCGGCCGCCGGTCGCCTTGGTGTTGTAGGCGATGACGGTGGAGATGCCGGTCCACGGGTAGCTGTAGGCCCGGCCCGGGTCCCAGTCGGGGCTGCGGAACTGCGGGGACAGGTTCGCGAAGGCGTGCGGCAGGTGCGTGGCGTCGAGCTTCTGCGCCCAGCCGAGCCGGATCATGCGGGCGGCGAGCCAGTCGGTGACCACGATCAGGTCGCGCCCGGTGTCCTGGCCGGCCGCGAGCTGCGGCTTGATCTTGCCGAAGAACTCGACGTTGTCGTTGATGTCCTCGGTGTACTTGACCTTGATGCCGGTGCGTTTGGTGAACTCGGCGAGGGTCGGGCGGCTCTTCTCGTCCTCGCTGATGTCCATGTACTCGGTCCAGTTGGAGAAGTTGATCTCCTTCTCCTGAGCCGAGTGGTCGTCGGAGGCGACCGCGGTCCCGCCCTCGCGCTTGGCGGGCGGGATGCCGCAGGCGGTCAGGCCGGCCAGACCGCCGAGGGTGAGCGCCCCGACTCCGGAGGCGCGCAGCAGCGAGCGGCGGGTGAGGGCGCCGCGCCCGCTGGTGAGGCTGCGCCGCATCGCGGCGATCTGCGCCGCCGAGAGGCGGTCGGGCTCGAACTGCTCCATGCGCTGTGCCCTTTCGGGAGGTGTACCGCTGGTCGGGCGGTGGGTTCCACGCGGCGGAAGCCGCATATCGTTACGGTCGGTCCCCGAAGATCGTCCGGTGCCAGTCCTTGGCCGGCACCCCGGTGTTGTCGTACATCACGTGCTTGACCTGCGTGTACTCCTCGAAGGAGTAGGCCGACATGTCCTTTCCGAAGCCGCTGGCCTTGTAGCCGCCGTGGGGCATCTCGCTGATGATCGGGATGTGGTCGTTGACCCACACGCAGCCCGCCTTGATCTCGCGGGTGGCGCGGTTCGCCCGGTAGACGTCGCGGCTCCAGGCGGAGGCGGCGAGTCCGTACGGGGTGTCGTTGGCCAGCGCGATGCCCTCGTCGTCGGTGTCGAAGGGCAGCACGACCAGCACCGGTCCGAAGATCTCGGACTGCACGATCTCACTGTCCTGGGCGGCGCCCGCGATGAGGGTGGGCCGGTAGTAGGCGCCTCCGGCGAGCTCCCCTCCCGGGATCTCGCCGCCGGTGACGACGGTGGCGTACGCGCGGGCCCGCTCGACGAACCCGGCGACCCGGTCGCGCTGGGCGTGGGAGACCAGCGGGCCGAGGTCGGTGGTGGGGGCGAAGGGGTCGCCCAGGCGGACGGTCTCCATCAGCTCGGCGACGCGGGCGACGAAGGCGTCGTACAGCGGTTGCTGGACGTAGGCACGGGTGGCGGCGGTGCAGTCCTGGCCGGTGTTGATGAGGGAGGCGGCGACCGCGCCGTGCGCGGCGGCCTCCGGGTCGGCGTCGTCGAAGACGAGGAAGGGTGCCTTGCCGCCGAGCTCCAGGTGGAGGCGCTTGACGGTGGCGGTGGCGATCTCGGCGACCCGCTTGCCGACCGCGGTGGAGCCGGTGAAGGAGGTCATGACCACGTCCGGGTGCCCGACGAGGTGCTCCCCGGCGTCCCGGCCGGCCCCGGTGACGATGTTGATCACGCCGTCGGGGAGGCCCGCCTCCTTGGCGGCCTGGGCGAACATCAGGGAGGTCAGCGGGGTGAGCTCGGCGGGCTTGAGGACGATGGTGTTGCCCGCGGCGACGGCCGGGAGGATCTTCCAGGCGGCCATCTGGAGGGGATAGTTCCAGGGCGCGATGGAGCCGACGACACCGATGGCCTCGCGGCGTACGTAGGAGGTGTGGTCGCCGGAGTACTCGGCGGCGGCCTGCCCCTGGAGGTGGCGTGCGGCCCCCGCGAAGAAGGCCGTGTTGTCGATCGTCCCCGGCACGTCGAACTCCGTGGACAGCTTGATCGGCTTGCCGCACTGGAGGGATTCGGCGTACGCGAAGTCCTCGGCCTGCTCGGCCAGTACCGCGGCCAGCCGGTGCAGGGCGTCCGACCGCTCCCCGGGGGTGGCGGCCGCCCAGCCCGGGAAGGCCCGCTTGGCGGCGGCCACCGCCTCGTCGACGTCCGCCGTGCCCGCGAGTTCGTAGGTGAGGACCTCCTCGCCGGTGGCCGGGTCGACGACGGTGTGTGACTGCCCCGAGGTACCCGATCGCAGCCGCCCGTCGATGTACTGCGCGCCCTCTGCGAAGCGGTCTTTGATCTGGAAGCGGTTGCCCATCACGCTCTCCGTAGCTCCAGCCCGAATTGAGTGCCGATCCTGACAGAGGCCTTCGCCCCAGCCAAGTGATTCCGTTGTTGCCTTTTGATTACGCGACGGAATCGGTCGACCATGTGTCGAGACAGGCCGCAAATCCCGTACGAAGTGTCCGTGGCGGCTGCCAGACTGGCGTGCATGGAGAAGATCGACAAGCTGATCGAGCAGGTCAGCAGGGGTGAACGGGTCAAGTACCTGCCCTTCTGGGGACACCGTCCGCGGCCCGACGGCTCGCTCGGACCGAGCTGCCTGAGCCAGTGGTGGCCCTCCCCGTTCACGGTCGGTGACGTCGAGTACGCCACGGCGGAGCACTGGATGATGGCCGAGAAGGCCCGGCTGTTCGGCGACCCGGAGGCGGAGCGCGCGGCGCTGGCGGCCGCGACCCCGGCGGAGGCGAAGAAGGCGGGCCGCCTGGTGCGCGGCTTCGACAACGCGATGTGGGAGCGGGAGCGGTTCGGCATCGTGGTGGAGGGCAGCCTGCACAAGTTCGCCTCCACACCCGAGCTGCACGGGTACCTGCTGGGCACCGGGAACCGGGTGCTGGTGGAGGCGAGCCCGCTGGACCGGATCTGGGGCATCGGCCTGCCGGCCGACGACGAGCGCGCCCTGGACCCGGCCCGCTGGCAGGGCCTGAACCTGCTGGGCTTCGCCCTCATGGAGGCCCGCGAGCGCCTGCGGACCGACGCGGCGTGACGCACCTCGGGATGCCTGCCTGATCGGGCAGGCAGTAATTGCGTGGCGGCACCGGCGCCCCGCCGCCTAACGTGATCCTTGTCCAGGTGCGAAGGCGAGACCTACTTCCACTGTTAATGGGGCGGCCGCGGGTTCGAGTCCCGTCACCGGCTTCGGGCCGGTGTAGCTCAGTTGGTAGAGCACCACGTGGTTTCGCCGACTTCGATCTCTGGACACCTACGTCACGCACCTCCCGGTGCGCAGGCTGCGGCTCCTTCTTTTGCAAAGAATCCCAGGCCGCCGCCACCTTGATCTCGGGAGGCACGCGTGGGGGATGCCCGGTGCGCAGGCGACGGTTACTTCTCCGGACCCGGAGGTCGTGGGTTCGAATCCCACCCGGCCCGTCACCCGCAAGGGAACGGGCCGGTGGAGCAGCGCGGAAGCTCGCCGGGCACAAGTCCGCCGCCGATCCTGATCTCGGGCGTCCTCCACGTCACGCCTCCCCCGCTTTCCTTTGAATTCGGGGGGATTCACCATGGCTCGTTTCAACCTGCGCGCATTCAAAGCAGCGCCCACCTCGCCCGTACGCTCGACCGGCCGCGCCCGCACCCACCAGGGCGGCCCCGGGCACGAACGCGATGCGCGCTCCGAGCTGTTCCTGCTCGCCGTCGCCAACTTCGTGACGCAGCAGACCTTCTACGAGAGCGGGACCGACCGCGACGACCGCTTCGCCGCGCTCGTACGGCGGCTCGCGGTCGAGGACCCCGTGTGGACCGCCGGCCTGCTGCGCTGGCTCCGCGGGGACGCGAACATGCGGACCGCCTCGCTCGTCGGCGCCGCCGAGTACGTCAAGGCGCGGCTCGACGCGGGCGCCACCGGCGGCCCTTCGAACCGCCAGGTCGTGGAGTCCGTGCTCCAGCGCCCGGACGAGCCCGGCGAGCTGCTGGCCTACTGGACGGCGGCGTACGGGCGGAACGTGCCCAAGCCCGTCAAGCGCGGCATCGCCGACGCGGTACGCCGGCTCTACTCCGGCACCTCACTGCTGAAGTACGACACCGCCTCCAAGGGCTACCGCTTCGGTGACGTCCTCAACCTCGTGCACGCCTCCCCCGACCCGGCCAAGCCCTGGCAGGGCGAGCTGTTCCGCTACGCCCTGGACCGCCGGCACAACCCGGAGAACGCCGAGGTCCCGGCCGGCAACCGGACCCTCGCCGCCCACCGGGCGCTGATGGGGCTGCCGGTACCGGAGCGGCGCGGCGTGGTCCTCGCCCCGGACGGGGCGGAGCGGCTCGCGGAGGCGGGCATGACCTGGGAGGCGCTGGCCGGATGGCTTCAGGGGCCGATGGACGCGGCCGCCTGGGAGGCGGTCATCCCGTCCATGGGCGCGATGGCGCTGCTGCGGAACCTGCGCAACTTCGACCAGGCCGGGGTCTCGGACGAGGTGGCCGCGACGGTCGCGGCGAAGATCTCCGACCCCGAAGTCGTCGCCCGGTCCCGGCAGTTCCCCTTCCGCTACCTGGCCGCCTACCAGCACGCACCCTCGCTGCGCTGGGCGTACCCGCTGGAGCAGGCGCTCGGGCACTCGCTGGCCAACGTACCGGCGCTGCCCGGCCGGACGCTGGTCCTCGTCGACCGGTCCGGGTCCATGTGGTGCCGGCTGTCGGAACGCTCCGAGCTCAACCGGGCGGACGCGGCGGCCGTCTTCGGGTCGGCGCTGGCGCTGCGGGCCGAGAACGCCGACCTCGTGCAGTTCGGGACGACCAGCCAGGTGGTCCCGTACACCCGGGGCGAGTCCGTGCTGAAGGTGCTGGAGCGGTTCGGGAACCTCGGTGGCACCGATACGGCCCGCGCCGTGAAGGAGCACTACCGGGACCACGACCGGGTGCTGATCGTCACCGACGAGCAGGCCGGCTCGTACGGATACGGCGGCGACCCGACGGCGGAGGTGCCGAGCTCGGTGCCGGTGTACACCTGGAACCTGGCCGGGTACCGGGTGGGCCACGGCCCTTCCGGCTCCGCGAACCGGCACACGTTCGGCGGTCTCACCGACGCCGCGTTCCGGATGGTGTCGCTGATCGAGAGCGGCCGGTCCGCCGACTGGCCGTGGGCCGGCTGACGGATCCGGCTCACGGGTCCGGGCCCGGGTCCCGCCCGGGCCCGGCTCACGGCTCCGGCCCGGAACCGAGCCGGAGCCGGGGTCCGCGTCAGCCTCGGTGCAGCACCTGGGAGGTAGAGGTGGGCGGGTCGTACTCGGAGCCGCCGTCGCGGTCCCCGTCGTCGTCGGCCATGTCGGCGAACAGCAGCGCCAGCAGCAGCGTGCCCACCACGATGCCCACCGCACCCAGGATGATCCCGGCCAGCGCCACCCCGCCGTTGTCGGCCTCGCCGCGGGCCGCCCGGCCGCGACCGAGGACGCCGAAGATCACGGCGGTGACGCCGAGGGCCACGGCGAAGAAGCTGGTGCAGAACAGCGCCACCGAGATGATGCCGAGCACCAGGGCCGTGACGCCGAATCCGTTGCGCATCGGGACGGCGTACGCCGGGTAGCCGGAGCCGGCCGGGTATCCCGTGTAGCGGGCCTGGCCGGTGTGCGCACCGCCCGGGTAGCCGTACCCGTACCCGTATCCGTATCCCGGTCCGCCCGTGTCCGGCTGCGCGGGGTACCCGTACGCGGGTGTGGCCTCAGCGGACGGCTGCCCGGGGTAGGGCTGCGGCTGAGGCTGCGGCGGCTGCGGCGGCTGGATCCCGCCGCCGCCCGGCATCCCGGTGATGGTCGGCTGGTCGTGCACGGAGGCCGGGCCGCCCGCCGCACCCGGCGCGCCCGAAGCGCTGTACTGCCCGCCGCGGTCCATCGCCGCCCGGTCCGGCGGCGCCCACGGGTCGGCAGGCTCGGGGCTCTGGTCGGTCATCTGGCGCCCCCCTCTCGTACGGCCATGCTAAGGGCTGCCGCCGACAGCGCCCCGGGCCTGCCTACGATGAACCCTTGCCCGCCCGTCGCACCCGGCTCCCGAAAGGCCTGCCCCTCATGACCGATCTGCACCCCTTCATCGCGGGGCTTCCCAAGGCCGAGCTCCACGTCCACCACGTCGGCTCCGCCTCGCCCCGCATCGTGGCCGAACTGGCCGCCCGGCACCCGGACTCCAAGGTGCCCACCGATCCCGAGGCGCTCGCCGACTACTTCACCTTCACCGACTTCGCGCACTTCATCGAGGTGTACCTGTCGGTGGTGGACCTGGTCCGCACCCCGGAGGACGTACGGCTGCTGACCTTCGAGGTCGCCCGCGACATGGCCCGGCAGAACATCCGCTACGCCGAGCTGACCATCACCCCGTTCTCCTCCACCCGCCGCGGCATCGACGAGAAGGCCTTCATGGAGGCCATCGAGGACGCCCGCAAGGCCGCCGAGGCCGAACTCGGCGTCATCCTGCGCTGGTGCTTCGACATCCCCGGCGAGGCCGGCCTGGAGTCCGCCGCCGAGACCGCCCGGCTCGCCGTCGACCTGCGCCCCGAGGGACTGGTCTCCTTCGGCCTCGGCGGCCCCGAGATCGGTGTGCCGCGCCCGCAGTTCAAGCCCTACTTCGACCAGGCGCGGGCGGCCGGCCTGCACAGCGTGCCGCACGCGGGCGAGACCACCGGCCCGCAGACCATCTGGGACGCCATCAACGAGCTGGGCGCCGAGCGCATCGGCCACGGCACCAGCGCCACCCAGGACCCGGCCCTGCTGAAGTACCTGGCCGAGAACCGGATCGCGCTGGAGGTCTGCCCCACCTCCAACATCGCCACCCGCGCCGTCGCCGACCTCGACCGGCACCCGATCAAGGAGATGGTGGCGGCCGGCGTGCTGGTGACCATCAACAGCGACGACCCGCCGATGTTCGGCTCCGACCTGAACAACGAGTACGCGGTCGCCGCCCGGCTGCTGGACCTGGACGAGCGCGGACTCGCCGAGCTCGCGAAGAACGCCGTGGAAGCCTCCTTCCTCGACCCGGCCGGCAAGGCGAAGCTGGCGGCGGAGATCGACACGTACACCGCCGCCTGGCTCGCCCGCTGACCGGCCGGGAGAATGGGGATCATGCGCACCCTGACTGCTGTCGGCCACCGCGGCGATCCCTACCGGCTCCGGGAGAACACCCTCGACTCGCTCCGCTCCGCGTTCGAGCGCGGAGCGGACGCGGTCGAGATCGACGTACGGCTGACCCGTGACGGGGTGCCGGTCCTGCTGCACGACGAGACGCTGAAGCGGCTGTGGCGGGCGGACGTCCTGCTGGGCACGATGACCGCCGCGCAGCTGCGCGAGCTCACCGGCGGCGGGGTGCCGACCCTGCGCGAGGCCCTGCTCGCGGCCGGGGCCGGCCGGGTCATGATCGATCTGCCGGGGGCGACGGCGGAGGCGGTGCGGACGGTCGTCGGGCAGGTGCGCGAATGCGGGGCCCGCGACCGTACGTACTACTGCGCGGGCCCGACCACGATGCTCGCGGTACGGCTGGCCGACCCGGGCGCGGAGATCGCGCTGACCTGGACCACGCTGAGCCCGCCGCGCCGGATCCTGCTCGACGCGGTGACGCCCCGCTGGCTCAACTACCGCTTCGGCCTGGTGAGCCGCGAGCTGGTGGACGCGCTGCACGCGGACGGGCTGCTGGTGTCGGCCTGGACCGCGGACACCAAGCGGACCATGCGGAAGCTGATCGAGGCCGGGGTGGACTCGATCACCACCAACCGGGTGGACGTGCTGACCGCGGTCCGGGCCGAGTACGGCCGGTGACGGGGACGGGGACGAGCGGGACGGACTACGCGAGGGCCGGGGCCCCGTCCGCGCGCCGGGGCAGCGCCTCCAGCCGCTTGATCATGCGGTGGAGGACGAGCAGCGGGATCACCCCGAACACCCCGAAGGACATGTCGATGACGCTCCACCAGACGGGGATCCCGCGGATCGGCCCGCAGATCAGCGCCAGCGGGATGATGCCGGCGCAGGCGATCATGCCGGCTTCGACGATCCAGATGTTGCGGACCGGGTCCCGGTACACCCCGTAGAAGAAGACCGCGATGACGAGGTGGGCGAAGGCCAGCCAGTCGGTGCCGTAGAGGAGGAAGGGGTAGTCGGCGTCGGCGCGGTCGAGTCCTTCGCGGACCCGGTGGACCCAGTCGTTGTCCACCAGGGAGTCGAGCCAGTGGAGTTCGGTGACCAGGGGGAAGGCGGTGACTCCGCTGAGGACCAGGCAGACCAGGAACAGGACCAGCCAGGCGCGGACACGCCGGAGAAGGGTGCTTCTCTCGCTCATGGCAGCACCCTACGCCGATCTTCTGAACACGTTCAAGACGATTCTCGAACGCGTTCAACATCAGAGGCCGACGATCCCGTTCCAGCGCTTGGCGAAGGACCGGCGTTCCGACGCCGAGATGTCCCGGGCCACCGCGAGCCGCTTGCGCATGTCCTCGTCGGGGAAGATCAGCGGGTTCTCGGCCAGTTCGGCGGTCTCCTCGTCCTCGGAGCCGGCCAGCACCTCGCGGGCGGCCGGGACCGGGCAGACGTAGTTGACCGAGGCGGCGAGTTCGGCGGCGACCTCCGGGTCGTAGTAGTGGTCGACCAGGGCTTCCGCATTGGCCTTGTGCCGGGCCAGGTTGGGGATCAGCAGACTCTCCGCCCAGAGCTCGGCGCCCTCTTCGGGGACCACGAACTCGATGTCGGGGTTGTCCGCCTGGAGTTGGATGGCATCGCCCGAGTAGGCCTGGCAGGCGAGCACGTCGCCCTTGCTCAGGTCGGAGGTGTAGTCATTGCCGGTGAAGCGCCGGACGTGCTTCTTCTTCACCAGCGCCTCCACCTGGTCGCACACCCGGTGGAAGTCGGATTCGGTCCACCGGGTGACGTCCACGCCGTTGCCCTGCATCAGCAGGGCGAAGGACTCGTCCAGCCCGGAGAACAGGGTGACCTTGCCGGCCAGGTCCGGGTGCCACAGGTCCCGGACGGACTTGATCTCGCGGCCCAGCGCCTTGCGGTTGTAGGCGATCCCGGTGATCCCGGACTGCCAGGGGACGGTGTGCAGACGGCCCTCGTCGAAGGCGGGCGAGCGCAGTTGGGGGTCCAGGTGCTCGGCCACGTTGGACTGGGCGGACCGGTCCATCTTCTGCGCCCAGCCCAGGCGGACGAACCGGGCTGCCATCCAGTCGCTGACCACCACCAGGTCATGGCCGGTCTCCTGGCGGTTCATCAGGGCCGGGCTGACCTTGCCGAAGAACTCGTCGTTGTCGTTGATCTCCTCGGTGTAGCGGACGGAGATCCCGGTCCGCCCCGAGAAGGCCTCCAGCGTCGGCCGCTTCGTCTCGTCCTCTTCGTCGGTGTCGATGTAGAGCGGCCAGTTGGCGAAGGCCACGCTCTTGTCCGGGCCGGAGCGGTCCCGGCCGCCGCGCCGGTCCTCCGGGACGTACGCGGCGGGAACCCCGCAGCCGGCGAGGGCGGCCGGCAGGGCCGCGGCACCGAGGCCGCGCAGCACGGCGCGGCGGGAGAAGGCGAGTTCAGGCATGGGGCAAGACTCGGCGAACGCCGAAGGGGCGGGCAATAGACATTCTGTCTACTGCCCGCCCCTTCAGTACCGGGCGATGCCCGAGGCGATGATCGATCAGCCGCCGAGCGAGGTCATCACGTGCTTGATGCGCGTGTAGTCCTCGAAGCCGTAGGCGGAGAGGTCCTTGCCGTAGCCGGACTTCTTGTAGCCGCCGTGCGGCATCTCGGCGACCAGCGGGATGTGGGTGTTGATCCACACGCAGCCGAAGTCGAGGTTCTTGGACATGCGCATCGCGCGGCCGTGGTCCTTGGTCCACACGGAGGAGGCGAGGGCGAACTCGACGCCGTTCGCGTACTCCAGGGCCTGGGCCTCGTCCGTGAAGGACTGCACGGTGATGACCGGGCCGAAGACCTCGTTCTGGATGATCTCGTCGTCCTGCTTGAGGCCGGAGACCACGGTCGGGGCGTAGAAGTAGCCCTTCTCGCCGACCTGGTGGCCGCCCGCCTCGACCTTGGCGTGGGCGGGGAGGCGCTCGATGAAGCCCGCGACCTGCTTGAGCTGGTTCGGGTTGTTCAGCGGGCCGTACAGCACGTCCTCGTCGTCCGGCCGGCCGGTCTTGGTGTCGGCAGCGGCCTTGGCCAGCGCCGCCACGAACTCGTCGTGGATGGACTCGTGGACCAGCACGCGGGTCGCGGCCGTGCAGTCCTGTCCGGCGTTGAAGTAGCCCGCCACCGCGATGTCCTCGACGGCCTTGGCGAGGTCGGCGTCCTCGAAGACCACGACCGGGGCCTTGCCGCCGAGCTCCAGGTGGACGCGCTTGACGTCCTTGGAGGCGCTCTCGGCGACCTGCATGCCGGCCCGGACGGAGCCGGTGATGGAGGCCATCGCCGGTACGGGGTGCTCGACCATCGCCTTGCCGGTCTCGCGGTCACCGCAGATGACGTTGAAGACGCCCTTGGGCAGGATCGAGTCGATGATCTCGGCCATCAGCACGGTGGAGGCCGGGGTGGTGTCCGAGGGCTTGAGCACCACGGTGTTGCCCGCGGCGATGGCCGGCGCGAACTTCCACACGGCCATCATCATCGGGTAGTTCCACGGCGCCACCTGGGCGCAGACGCCGACCGGCTCGCGGCGGATGATCGAGGTCATCCCGTCCATGTACTCGCCGGCCGAGCGGCCCTCCAGCATGCGCGCCGCGCCCGCGAAGAAGCGGATCTGGTCGACCATGGGCGGGAGCTCTTCGCTGGCCGTGAGGCCCAGCGGCTTGCCGGTGTTCTCCGATTCGGCGGCGACGAGCTCGTCCGCGCGCGCCTCGAAGGCGTCCGCGATCTTCAGCAGGGCCTTCTGCCGCTCGGCGGGCGTGGTGTCGCGCCAGCCCGGGAAGGCGGCGGCAGCGGCGGCCATGGCCGCGTCGACATCGGCCTGCCCGGACAGCGGGGCGGTCGCGTAGACCTCGCCGGTGGCGGGGTTGACCACCTCGGTGGTCCGCCCGTCGGCGGCGTCCTTGAACTCTCCGCCGATGTAGTTGCGCAGACGACGCAGTTCGGTGGTCACTACACCCACACTCCTGATCACATGTCCAATGATTGAGACAACCACCCCAGCCTAGCCCGTCAGGTGACGCTTTCGACAGAGCCAGACACGGCCAACTGCGAAATCAGTGAGATTCAGTCTTCGAAACAACGGATTTCATCGAATCCGGGTTGCGGAACAGACGACTCCTCGTGCACAGTGAGGTCGTGGTCAGTCGAAGCGCAGATTCCAGGAACAGACAACCGTCCCCTTCGGTCGATGCTGTGTCCCTGGCGATCATCGAGCAACTGCAGGAGGACGGTCGCCGTCCCTACGCAGCGATCGGCAAGGCCGTGGGCCTCTCCGAGGCAGCCGTGCGCCAGCGCGTGCAGAAGCTGCTCGACCAGGGCGTCATGCAGATCGTCGCCGTCACCGACCCGCTCACCGTGGGCCTGCGGCGCCAGGCCATGGTCGGCATCAACGTCGAGGGAGACCTCGACCCGGTGGCCGACGCACTGACCCAGATGGCCGAGTGCGAGTACGTGGTGATGACCGCGGGCTCGTTCGACCTGATGGTGGAGATCGTCTGCGAGGACGACGACCACCTGCTCGAAACGATCAACAAGAAGATCCGCACGCTCCCCGGCGTGCGATCAACCGAAAGCTTCGTTTACCTGAAGCTGAAGAAGCAGACCTACATGTGGGGAACTCGATAGCCCGTGAGCCAGGACCTCTCCAAAACCGCGTATGACCACCTGTGGATGCACTTCACCCGCATGTCGTCCTACGAGAACGCGCCCGTTCCCACCATCGTGCGTGGTGAGGGCACCTACATCTTCGACGACAAGGGCAAGCGCTACCTCGACGGTCTCGCCGGACTGTTCGTGGTCAACGCCGGTCACGGCCGCAAGGAACTGGCCGAGGTCGCCTACAAGCAGGCCCAGGAACTCGCGTTCTTCCCCGTGTGGTCGTACGCGCACCCCAAGGCCGTCGAGCTCGCCGAGCGCCTCGCGGACTACGCTCCCGGCGACCTGAACAAGGTCTTCTTCACCACCGGTGGCGGCGAGGCCGTCGAGACCGCGTGGAAGCTCGCCAAGCAGTACTTCAAGCTGCAGGGCAAGCACACCAAGTACAAGGTCATCTCGCGCGCGGTCGCCTACCACGGCACCCCGCAGGGCGCCCTGTCCATCACCGGCCTGCCGGCCCTGAAGGCCCCCTTCGAGCCGCTGGTCCCCGGTGCCCACAAGGTGCCGAACACCAACATCTACCGCGCCCCGATCCACGGCGACGACCCGGAGGCCTTCGGCCGCTGGGCCGCCGACCAGATCGAGCAGCAGATCCTCTTCGAGGGCCCCGACACCGTCGCGGCCGTCTTCCTGGAGCCGGTGCAGAACGCCGGCGGCTGCTTCCCGCCGCCGCCCGGGTACTTCCAGCGGGTCCGCGAGATCTGCGACCAGTACGACGTGCTGCTCGTCTCCGACGAGACGATCTGCGCCTTCGGCCGCCTCGGCACGATGTTCGCCTGTGACAAGTTCGGCTACGTGCCCGACATGATCACCTGCGCCAAGGGCATGACCTCGGGCTACTCCCCGATCGGCGCCTGCATCGTCTCGGACCGCATCGCCGAGCCGTTCTACAAGGGCGACAACACCTTCCTGCACGGCTACACCTTCGGTGGCCACCCGGTGTCCTCGGCGGTCGCGATCGCCAACCTCGACATCTTCGACAAGGAAGGCCTGAACCAGCACGTGCTGGACCAGGAGGGCAACTTCTTCAACACCCTGAAGAAGCTGCACGACCTGCCGATCGTCGGCGACGTCCGCGGCAACGGCTTCTTCTACGGCATCGAGCTCGTCAAGGACAAGGCCACCAAGGAGTCCTTCACGGACGAGGAGACCGAGCGCGTGCTCTACGGCTTCCTCTCCAAGGCGCTCTTCGACAACGGCCTGTACTGCCGCGCCGACGACCGCGGTGACCCGGTCATCCAGCTGGCCCCGCCGCTGATCGCCGACCAGGGCACCTTCGACGAGATCGAAGGCATCCTGCGCTCGGTGCTCACCGAGGCGTGGACCAAGCTCTAAGCAGCACGCCGCCGTCCCGGCGCCGCCCACGGCCCGGATCCTCCGTTCGAGTGAGAACGCGGGGGTCCGGGCCGTGTGCTGTCCGCAGCCGAGACGCTCATCTCTTTACATCTCTTTACGGCGCCAGTGACCGATCCGGCTCCGCTTCGTTCCCCCGGACGGAGGTGTACGCCATGGTGGCTCCACCGGACAACGCCCCACCGGATAACGACGTCCTCTGGGCACGGTCCCTGCACTACTCCCACAGCGGTTCACCCGGCCTCATCGGCGTCTCGGTCGGCGTCCGCGTGGGCGAGATCCTCGCCGTGACCGGACCCCGCGGCTGCGGGAAGACCACCCTGCTCCGCTGCATGTCCGGGCAACTGCTGCCCGACCAGGGCGAGGTGTGGTTCAACAGCATGCCCGTGCACACCATGGGCGCCCTGGCCCGGGAACGGCTCCGCCGGGACCGGTTCGGCTGGATCGGCCCCGAGCCGCAGCTGCTGCCCGAACTGACCGTGTGGGAGAACGCCGCCCTGCCGCTCCTGATCTCCGGGGCCTCCCACCGCGCCGCCAAGCACACCGCCCTCGAATGGCTGGACCGGCTCGACATCGGCACCTTCGCCCGCAAGCGGCCGCGCGCCCTGAACCGGGCCGAGTCCCAGCGGGTGGCCCTGGCCCGGGCCCTGGTCAACGAACCCTCGGTGATCTTCGCCGACGAGCCGACCGCCCCCCTGCACCGCGCCGAACGCGCCCAGCTGCTCCGCACCCTGACCACCGCCGCCCGGTCCCACGTCATCACCGTGCTGATCGCCACCCACGACCCCGAGACCGCGGCCGCCGCCGACCGCCGCCTCGCCCTCCTCGACGGCCGCCCCGCCGCAGCCGCGCCCGCCGCCTCCCCGACGGTCCCCGACACCCCGGAGGGCCGCGCCGAGTGCTCGCTCTCCGCCTAGCCCGCGGCTCCCGCCCGGTGGTGCAGCTGCGCCGGCTGCTGGTCGCCGCGGCCTCCGCCGGGACCGGCTTCCTGCTGCTGTACGTCCTCGCGGACGCCGCTGCGACCGCCGGATCGGCCGGATCCGGCGGATCGTTCCCCCGGCTCCTCTGGGCCCTGGTGCCGATCGCCGCCACCGTCCACCTGGCCGTCGCGGTGGCCCGTACCGATCCGGCGACCCGGCCCCGGGACGCGCTGTCCGCGGCCGGGCTGGGACCCGTACGGCTCACCCTGATCGCGGCCGTCTCCACCGCCGTGGCCTGCACCCTGGGCAGCGCCCTCGCCCTCGCCGTCTTCCTGCACCTGCGCGGCGACGTCACCGGACTGCCCTTCGACGGCGCCGGGGCCGCACTGCTGCACGCCGACCGGCCGCTGCCGGTGGCGGCGGCGCTCACCCTGCTGGCCCTGGTGCCGCTGGCCGGATCCACCGCCGCCGCGCTGGCCCTGCGCCCCCGGGCGGCGCGCACCCCGCAGTCCGGCCTGCCCTGGGGGGTGGCCCTCACCGCCTGCGGCCTCGCCGTCGAGGCGTACGCCGGCCGGGGCACGGCCGGGATGCTGGCCGGCTGGTCGCTGACCGCGGCCGGGATGACCCTGGCCGGGCCCGCGCTCGCGTACGGCTGCGGGGCACTGGTGCAGGCCGTCCGGCCCGGCGCCCTGCGGCTGCTCGCCGGACGGGGCCTCCAGGAGGAGGCCGGCCGGGTGGGCGGCCCGCTCGGCCTGCTGTGCGCGGTGGCCGCCGCCGGATTCACCGCGCTGGCCCTGCGCGACCGGGGCGGACTGCCGCTGCCGCTGGGCCCGCTGACCGGACCGGCGGCCGCGCTGGTCGCCGGCTGCGCCGCCGCCACCCTCGTCACCGCCGCCGTCGAGGCCCGGCAGGCCCGTACCGAAAACCGGGAGACCCTGCTGGGCCTGGGCACCCCGGGCCGGGTGCTGCGGACCGCGGCCACCCTGCGGGCCACCGCCCTGCTGGCGGTCTGCGCCCCGCTGAGCTGGGGCGTGGCCCAGCTGACGGCGGCCGCCCTGACGCGCTGAACGGGGTCCGCCGTAGGGTGGCCGGATGGTCCACGCAGACATCGAGATCGAGACGCTCGCCGAATTCGACCAGGTGGTCGCTCGCGGCTCCCTGAGCGGGTACCGGATCCAGTCCGTCAACCTGCTGGAACGTACCTTCGCACTGCTGTCCTCGGACACCACGGCGGCCGTGTTCCTCGGCTGCCCGATGGAGCCGGACGCCGCGGCGAAGGTCCGGGCGGACGGGGCGCTGGTGTTCCCGCCGGTGCCGGACCTGCCGTTCAACCCGTACCGGGGGCTGCTCTACACGCCGGAGGAGCTGTTCTCTTCGCTGGCCTCCGGCTACGAGTCCACCCCGGACGCCCGCGCGTACGTCTGGTTCCAGGAGACCAAGGCGGACGGGGACGTCCTCTCGTCGATGCTGCGGTCCATCCACGACGACGCCATCTCCGACGCCCTGGACGAACACCTGGCGGGCGCCCGGGTGGTGGGCGTGATGGGCGGCCACGCGATGGCCCGCGGCGGCGCGGCCTACCAGGGCGCGGCCGAGCTCGGCCGGGCGCTGTCCCGGTCCGGGCTGACGGTGGCCACCGGCGGCGGTCCCGGCGCCATGGAGGCCGCGAACCTGGGCGCGTACCTGTCCACGATGCCCGACGAGGCACTGCCCGAGGCCATGGAACTCCTCGCCAAGGCACCCTCGTTCACGCCGTCCGTGTCGGAATGGGCGCAGGCCGCCTTCGCGGTGCGGGAGCGCTGGCCGGCCGGCGGCGATTCGGTGGGCATCCCGACCTGGTTCTACGGGCACGAGCCGCCCAACGCGTTCGCCGGCCACATCGCCAAGTACTTCGCGAACGCCACCCGGGAGGACGGCCTGCTGGCCCGGTCGAACGCGGGAGTGGTGTTCCTGCCGGGCGCGGCCGGCACCGTGCAGGAGGTCTTCGACAACGCGACCCCCAACTACTACGGGTCGCGCGGCGAACCGACCCCGATGGTCCTGGTCGACCGGGCCCACTGGACCGAGCGGCTGCCGGTCTGGCCGCTGCTGCGGTCGCTGGCCCAGGGGCGTGCGATGGAACCGCGGATCGCGCTGGTGGACTCGGTGGACGAGGTGCCGCAGGCCCTCGCCGACATGAGCGCCGACATGAGCGCCGACATGAACTGAGACACCTCAGGCAACTTCCGGGCCCGTTCGGACGTCTGGCAGTGGTACCCGCAAAACCTGCCAGACGTGATCGGAGCGCTCAGTGCTCATAGGCCTGCTCACCGCCATCGCGGCGTCCATCTGCTACGGCACGGGGTCCGTGCTGCAAGCCGTGGGCTCCCGCCGGGCCGCCCGCACCACCCCCGGCGCGGCCGGGGTGACCCAGCACGGCGGGCCCAACCTCGCGTCCACCGCGAAGGCCGCGATGACCTGGGAGTTCATCGTCGGCACCATCCTGGACTTCGTCGGCTTCGGGCTGGGCGCGCTGGCGGCCCGGCTGCTCCCGCTGTTCCTCTCGCAGACGGTGATCAGCGCGAACCTGGTGATCACGGCGGTGCTGAGCGTGAAGCTGCTGGGGATCCGGCTGACCCGCAAGGAGTGGACCTCCATCGGGGTGGTCTGTGCCGCGCTGGTGCTGCTCGCCACGGCGGCGGGCCACGAGGGCAGCGGCCACACCCCGGTGTCCACCCACTGGTGGCTGCTGGCCGTGACCGTACTGATCATCGTGGGCGGGACGGTGGCCGTCCGGTTCCTCGGCGGGCGGGCCGCGATCCTCGCCGGTCTGCTGTCCGGTCTGGGGTTCGGCGCCCTGGGCGTCGGGGTGCGCATCCTCGACGGCGTCGACCCGTTCGACCTGGGTGCCCTGCTGTCCGACCCCGCCCTGTACGCCATCCTGATCGCCGGATCCGGCGGCATGTACCTGCACACGGTGGCCCTGCAGATCGGCTCGGTCAACGGGGCGACGGCGGCCCTGGTGGTCGGCGAGACGGTCCTGCCCGGCGCGATCGGCGTCCTGTGGCTGGGCGACGCCTCGCGCGCCGGCCTCGGCTGGCTGGCGGTGCTGGGCTTCCTGCTCGCGGTGGGCGGCGCGGTGGCGGTGGCCTGGTTCGGCAAGCACGAGCCGGAGGCGGCGGCCGCCGCGGAGCCGGCCCCCGAGCCGGTCGGGGTGCGGTAGCGCGTCCCCGGGCCGGCCGGACCCGGGCCGCAGAGGCGCGGACCGGCCGGTGCGACGGCCGTCGGCCGTCGGCCGTACGCGGGGCGGGTCCGCTACTCCGCCGGGAGGAGCACCACGTCCGCCGCCGTGAAGGTGACCGACACGGCGGCACCCACCTCCGGCGCTTCCGCCAGCTCGCACTCGGCCTCAAGCGGCGGGCCCGACTCCGGGCGCAGGGTGACCGCCACATGGGTGCCGCGGAAGGTGCGGGCCTCCACCGTGCAGGGCAGGCCCTCGCCGCCCAGCCGGACGCCCGCCGGGCGGACCAGCAGCCGGCCCTTCCCGTCCGGGGTGCCGGCCGGGACCGGTATCCGGCCCCACGGGGTGTCCGCGGCGCCGGCGGACACAGTGGCCGGTACCACGTTCTCGAAGCCCAGGAAGCGGGCCACGAACTCCGAGGCCGGCCGCTGCCAGACCTCCAGCGGGGAACCCGCCTGGGCGACCCGGCCGTCCCGCATCACCACCACCCGGTCGGCCAAGGCGAAGGCCTCGCCCTGGTCGTGGGTGACGGCCAGCACGGTGGTGCCCAGCCGGGAGAACAGCGCACGCAGTTCGACCACCAGGCGTTCCCGCAGCCCCCGGTCCAGCTGGCCGAGCGGCTCGTCCAGCATGAGCAGCCGGGGCGACGGGGCCAGGGCCCGCGCCAGGGCGACCCGCTGCTGTTCGCCGCCGGACAGCGAGGCCACCGCGCGCCGCTCCGCGCCCGGCAGGCCGACCAGCTGGAGCAGTTCCGCGACCCGGGCGTCCAGGGAGCCCCGGCGGGAGCCCTGCATGCGCAGGCCGAACGCGACGTTCCCGCCCACGTCCCGGTGCGGGAACAGCTGGTGGTCCTGGAACATCAGGCCCACCCCGCGCCGGTGCACGGGCACGCCGGCCTGGTCGGCGCCGCCGAGCCGGACCCGGCCCGCACAGACCTCCTGCAGTCCGGCGATCACCCGCAGCAGGGTGGACTTGCCGCTGCCGCTCGGGCCGAGCACGCACACGATCTCGTGCTCGGCGACGTCGAGGTGCACGGAGTCGACCACGGCACGTTCGCCGAAGCGGACCGATACGTCCTCGAGTTCCAGCATTCCGCGCATCAGAATTCTCCGGAGGTCTTGTCGGGCCGCAGCCGCTCGAGGACGAGCAGGGACACCGCGCACACCAGCATCAGGATGGTGCTCAGCGCCATCGCCTGGCCGTAGTTGAGCTCGCCCGCCCGTCCGAGGAGCCGGGCCACGGCCACCGGCAGGGTCGGCTGGTCGGGCCGGGCGATGAAGACGGTCGCCCCGAACTCGCCGAGCGAGACGGCGAAGGCGAACCCGGCCGCGATCAGCAGGGCCCGGCGGACCAGCGGCAGGTCCACCTCCCGCCAGGCCCGCCAGGGCGAGGCGCCGAGCACCGCCGCGGCCTCCCGCAGCCGGTCGTCGACGGCCCGCAGCACCGGCAGCATGGTCCGCACCACGAAGGGCACGCCGACCAGGGCCTGGGCCAGCGGCACCAGGATCCACGAGGTCCGCAGATCGAACGGCGGCTCGTCCAGGGTGATCAGGAAGCCGAAGCCGACGGTCACCGCAGACACCCCCAGCGGCAGCATCAGCAGCGCGTCGAACCCGCGGACGAAGCGGCCGGCCCGCCGGGTGAGGGCGGCGGCCGCGAGTCCGCCGATGAGCAGGGCGATGGCGGTGGCGGCCAGCGCGTACCGGAGGGAGTTCCAGACCGCCTCCAGCGGGGGCACCAGGAAGGTGCCGGTGGCCCCGGCGTCCTGGAGGGCCCGGTAGAAGCCGAGGCCGTAGCCGCCGGGAGCGTCGAAGGAACGTTCCACCAGGACGCCGAGCGGCAGCACGATCAGCAGCGCCACCGTGACCAGCACCCCGCCGAGCAGCGCCCGCTGGGCGAACCCCCGCGGCCGGTGCGCCGTACCGGACGGGTCGACCAGCCGCAGCGCGGTCTCCCGGCGGCGCACGGTCCAGGCGTGGATGCCGAGGATCGCACCCACCGCGGCGAACTGCACCAGGGTCAGCACGGCCGCCGTCGGCAGGTCCAGCAGCTGCGCGGTCTGCCGGTAGACCTCCACCTCCAGGGTGGCGTACGAGGGTCCGCCGAGGATCAGTACGACGCCGAAGGAGCTGAAGGTGAACAGGAACACCATCAGGCCGGCCGCGGCCACCGCCGGGGCCAGCGCCGGCAGGGTCACCCGCCGCCAGGCCGCGAACCGGCCGGCGCCGAGCACCCGGGCGGCTTCCTCCTGGCGCGGGTCCAGCTGGGCCCACAGCCCGCCGACGGTACGGACGACCACGGCGTAGTTGAAGAACACGTGGGCCAGCAGGATCGCCCAGACGGTGGTGTCCAGCCGGACGCCCCACAGCTCGTCGGTCAGGCCGCCCCGGCCGACCAGGGCGAGGAAGGCGGTGCCGACGACCACGGTCGGCAGCACGAACGGCACGGTGACCACGGCGCGCAGCAGCTGCTTGCCGGGGAACTCGAAGCGCGCGAAGGCGTATGCGCCGGGGAGTGCGATCAGCAGCGTGAGCGCGGTGGACGCGAGCGCCTGCCAAGTGGTGAACCAGAGCACGTCGGCGATGTCGGGCCGGGCGACCACCTCGCCGATCCGGCCGAACTGCCAGCCGGTGTCGGTCTTGAGCCCGCGCCCGACGATGGACGCGACGGGCCAGGCGAAGAACAGCGCGAAGAACGCGAGGGGCACGGCCATCAGGGCCAGCCGGACGGCCGTGCCGTTGCGCTGCTTCACGCTGCTGCCGCGGACTACTTCACGACGAGCGAGGTCCACGCCTTGACCCACTGCTCACGGTTCTCGGCGATGGTGTCCGGGGCGACGGTCTCGGGCTTCTCGATGACCACACCGTGCTTGGTGAAGATCTCCGGCAGCTTCGCGTCCTTGATCACCGGGTTCACGAACATGTTCAGCGGCATGTCCTCCTGGAACCCCTGGCCGATCATGAAGTCCAGCAGGGCCTTGCCGCCCGCCTCGTTCTTGGCGCCCTTCAGCAGCCCGGCGAACTCGATCTGGCGGAAGCAGGTGCCGGTGGAGACACCGGTCGGCGCCTCGGCCGGCTGCGGCTCGGCGTACAGCACCTCGACCGGCGGGCTGGAGGCGTAGGAGACGACCAGCGGCCGGTCGCCCTTGGCCTTCTTGCCGCCCGCGGAACCGGAGAACCGCTCGTTGTAGGCCTGCTCCCAGCCGTCGACGACCTCGACGCCGTTGGCCTTGAGCTTGCTCCAGTAGTCCTCCCAGCCCTTCTCGCCGTACTTGCCGACGGTGGCGAGCATGAAGCCGAGGCCCGGGGAGGAGGTCGCGGCGTTCTCCGTGACCAGGAGGTTCTTGTACTCGGGCTTGATCAGGTCGTCCAGCGTCTGCGGCGGGGCGAGCTTCTTGTCCGCGAAGTACTTCTTGTCGTAGTTGACGCAGATGTCGGCGGTGTCGATCGGGGTGACCCGGTGCTCCGCGTCGAGCCGGTAGGCCTCGCCGACCCCGGCCAGGCCCTTGGCCTCGTACGGGGTGAAGATGCCGTTGTCGAGCGACCGGGACAGCAGGGTGTTGTCGACACCGAAGAAGACGTCGCCGCGGGGCTTGCCCTTGGTGAGGATCTCCTGGTTGAGCGCGGCGCCGGCGTCCCCGCTCTTCACCACCTTGACCTTGTAGCCGGTCTGCTTCTCGAACTCCTTCAGGACCGCGTCGGACGCGTTGAAGGAGTCGTGGCTGACCAGGGTGACGGTCTTCGACTTGGGCTCACCGCTCGCGGCGCCCTTGTCCTTGGCGTCGCCGCCGCACGCGGCCAGCGTGCTGACGCCCAGCGCCGCTGCGAGCGCGGTACCCGCGATCTTCTTGGTGGTGCTCACGGAACATTTCCTCCTGGGATGACCAGGAGAAGACGCGGCCCCGCCCGGGCGCTCTGGATCGAGCGGGGCACCCGGGCAGGGCGCAACAGCTTGAGGTGTTGACCGAACTTCCTACCCGGAATGACCCGGGCGAGGTTCAGAGGGTCTGCGGCCTGACGGGTGCCGCACTCTCAGCGCTGTGGCGCTCCCCTGTCGGAATATGCAGATGTACGGGGGCCAGCCTACCGCTCGCTGGCGGCGAGCTGGCCGCAGGCGCCGTCGATCTCCTGGCCGCGGGTGTCACGGACGGTCACCGGCACGCCGTGGTTGGCGATGGCCTGGACGAACGCGCGCTCGTCCTCGGGACGGGAGGCGGTCCACTTGGAACCCGGGGTCGGGTTCAGCGGGATCAGGTTGACGTGCACCCGCTTGCCCTTGAGTAGCCGGCCCAGCAGGTCGCCGCGCCAGGCCTGGTCGTTGATGTCGCGGATCAGCGCGTACTCGATGGAGATGCGGCGGCCGGACTTCTCGGCGTACTCCCAGGCCGCGTCCAGCACCTCGCGGACCTTCCAGCGGGTGTTCACCGGTACCAGGGTGTCGCGCAGCTCGTCGTCCGGGGCGTGCAGCGACACGGCGAGCCGGCACTTGAAGCCCTCGTCGGCGAACCGGAGCATGGCCGGGACCAGGCCGACGGTGGAGACGGTGATGCCGCGCTGGGACAGGCCCAGGCCGTCGGGCTCCGGGTCGGTCAGCCGGCGGATGGCGCCGACCACCCGCTTGTAGTTGGCGAGCGGCTCGCCCATGCCCATGAAGACGATGTTGGAGAGGCGGGCCGGGCCGCCGGGGACCTCGCCGTCGCGCAGGGCGCGCATGCCGTCGACGATCTGGTGGACGATCTCGGCGGTGGACAGGTTGCGGTCCAGGCCGGCCTGGCCGGTGGCGCAGAACGGGCAGTTCATGCCGCAGCCGGCCTGCGAGGAGATGCACATGGTGACCCGGTCGGGGTAGCGCATCAGGACGGACTCCACGAGGGTGCCGTCGTGGAGCTTCCACAGGGTCTTGCGGGTGGTGTCGTCGTCGCAGGAGATGTGCCGGATCACGGTCATCAGCTCGGGCAGCAGCTCGTCGCGGAGCTTCTCGCGGGCCGCGGCCGGGATGTCGGTCCACTCGGCCGGGTCGTGCGCGTACCGGGCGAAGTAGTGCTGGGAGAGCTGCTTGGCCCGGAAGGGCTTCTCCCCGATCGCGGCGACCGCCTCACGCCGCTCGGCGGGGGTCAGGTCGGCCAGGTGCCGCGGTGGCTTCTTCGCCCCGCGGGGCGCGACGAAGGTGAGCTCACCGGGAGCGGGGCGGGCCATGGCAGGTACTCCTCTAAGACGAAAGGCGCGCTGCACCGGCAGCGCGCCCTTCCAGAGTAACGGTTGGGCCCCGTACGGGCCCCTCGCAGCGGTACGGCGTGATCAGCCGGTGCCCACGAAGGCCGCCAGCAGCAGCCAGACCACCGGGGCCGTCGGCAGCAGCGAGTCCAGCCGGTCCATGATGCCGCCGTGGCCGGGGAGCAGGGTGCCCATGTCCTTGATGCCCAGGTCCCGCTTGATCATCGACTCGCCCAGGTCGCCCAGGGTGGCGCTGACGGCGACCACCAGACCCAGGAGCAGGCCCTGCCACCAGGAGCCGTCGTCGATCAGGAACTCCATGCACAGCGCGCCGGCCGCCATCGCGAAGGCCATCGCACCGAACAGGCCCTCGCGGGTCTTGCCGGGGCTGATCCGCGGGGCCAGCTTGTGCTTGCCGAAGCGCCAGCCCACCGCATACGCGCCGGTGTCGCTGACCACCGTGAGCACCAGGAAGGTGATCACCCGCTGCGGGCCGTCGTCGGCGGCCAGCAGCATCGCGACGAAGGTGGCGAGGAACGGCACGTAGAAGGCCGCGAAGACCCCCGCCGTGACGTCCTTGAGGTAGTCCTCGGGCGGTTCCGTCATCCGCCACACCAGCACCGCCAGCGCGGTCAGCGCCATCGCGACCCAGGCGCCCTCGGCGCCCCGGACGTACCCGGCGATGACCATGGCGGCGCCGCCGACCGCGAGCGGCACCAGCGGTGCCTTGATGCCCTTGCGTTCCTGCAGCCGGGAGGTCAGCTCCCACAGGCCGACGACCACGGCGACGGCGATGACGCCGACGAAGACGGCCTTGACGATCAGCAGCGAGGCGAAGATGACGGCGCCGAGGCCGACACCGACCCCTATGGCTGCACGCAGGTCACGCCCGGCGCGCTTCTTCGGCGGCGGCGAGGCGTCCTGCGGGGCCTGCGGGGGTGGCGTGGGCATGGGCTCCTGCGGCGGCATGTCGGCGCGGAACGGGGGGCCGCCCGCGAGGGCGGCCCCCCGATCATATGCGGGACCTGCCGGAACCGGCTCCGCCTCCCAGGGAGAGTCGTTCATCAGACCTCGAGGAGCTCGGCTTCCTTGTGCTTGAGCAGCTCGTCCACCTGCGCGACGTACTTCGCGGTGGTGTCGTCGAGCTCCTTCTCCGCGCGGCGCACCTCGTCCTCGCCGGACTCCTTGTCCTTGACGAGCTTGTCGAGGGCGTCCTTCGCCTTGCGGCGGATGGAGCGGATGGAGACCTTGGAGTCCTCGGCCTTGGTGCGCGCGACCTTGATGTACTCCTTGCGGCGGTCCTGCGTCAGCTCCGGGAAGGTCACCCGGATGATATTGCCGTCGTTGCTGGGGTTGACGCCCAGGTCGGAGTCGCGGATGGCCTGCTCGATGTTGCGCAGGGCGCTCTTGTCGAACGGGGTGACGATCGCCATGCGCGGCTCGGGCACCGAGAACGAGGCGAGCTGGTTGATGGGCGTGATGGCGCCGTAGTAGTCCGCCACGATCTTGTTGAACATCGCCGGGTGCGCACGGCCGGTGCGGATCGCGGCGAAGTCCTCCTTGGCCACCACGACGGCCTTCTCCATCTTCTCCTCGGCCTCGAGGAGGATTTCTTCGATCACCACGTGCTCCTGCATGTCAGATATGGATGGTTCGGGCGGGCGGCGGGCCGTCGGCCGGCCGGCAGAGCGCTCAGGCCCGGGTGCCCTGGTCACTCACCAGCGTGCCGATCTTCTCACCCTTGACCGCGCGGGCGATATTGCCCTCGGTCAGCAGCTCGAAGACGAGGATCGGCAGCTTGTTGTCGCGGCACAGCGTGATGGCGGTGGCGTCGGCGACCTTGAGGTCGCGGGAGAGCACCTCGCCGTACTCGAGCGCATCGAACTTCACGGCGTCCGGGTTGGTCTTCGGGTCGGAGTCGTAGACCCCGTCCACGCCGTTCTTGCCCATGAGCAGGGCCTCGGCGTCGATCTCCAGCGCGCGCTGGGCGGCGGTGGTGTCGGTGGAGAAGTACGGCATGCCCATACCCGCGCCGAAGATCACGACGCGGCCCTTCTCCAGGTGCCGTACGGCCCGCAGCGGGATGTACGGCTCCGCGACCTGGCCCATGGTGATGGCGGTCTGGACGCGGGAGTCGATGCCCTCCTTCTCCAGGAAGTCCTGGAGGGCGAGGCAGTTCATGACGGTGCCGAGCATGCCCATGTAGTCGGAGCGGGCCCGGTCCATGCCGCGCTGCTGCAGCTCGGCGCCGCGGAAGAAGTTGCCGCCGCCGATGACCACGGCGATCTCCGCGCCGTCGCGGACCACCGCGGCGATCTCGCGCGCGATGGCGTGGACGACGTCGGGGTCTACGCCCAGCCCGCCGCCGCCGGAGAAGGCCTCGCCGGACAGCTTCAGCATGAAGCGGCGGCCCTTCTTGTCGTGGTCGCTCTTGTCGTCGGAAGCGGTGTGGGGGTCCACGCCCTGATTCATGGAGATCTCCTCGTGCACATACGAAGAAGGCCATTGCCGGTGGGTCCTTGCGGTTCCCTCTACGGCAATGGCCTCCTCGTCAGATCTGCGGTCGTCCTGCGCGAGCGCGGACGACTGCCTCAGACCCTACCGGGGTCCGGTGTCCGTCGTGTACGGACGGACTCAGATGCCGACCTTGATGCGGGTGAACCGCTTCAGGGTGACGCCGGCCTCGTCCAGGATCTGCTGGACGGACTTCTTGTTGTCCAGCGCGTACGGCTGGCCCAGCAGGGTGGCGTCCTTGAAGAACGCGTTGACGCGGCCCTCGACGATCTTCGGGAGCGCGGCCTCGGGCTTGCCCTCGGCGCGGGTGGTCTCCTCGGCGACGCGACGCTCGGACTCGATGACCTCGGCCGGGACGTCCTCACGGGTGAGGTACTTCGGCGCGAAGGCGGCGATGTGCTGCGCGATGCCGCGGACGACGTCGCTCTCCTTGTCGAGCTCGACCAGCACACCGATCTGCGGCGGCAGGTCGGGGTTGGTGCGGTGCATGTACGCGTGGACGAAACCGTCCTTGTACTGCACGAAGCGGTCCAGGACGATCTTCTCGCCGAGGTTGGCGTTGGCCTCGTCCACGAACGCCTGCACGGTCTTGCCGGCCTCGATCTCGGAGGCGAGCAGGGCCGCGATGTCCGCCGGAGAGGTGGCGGCGACGTGCTCGGCGATCGCGTTGGCGACGGCCTGGAACTTCTCGCCCTTGGCGACGAAGTCCGTCTCGCACTTCAGCTCGACGAGCACGCCGGAGGTCTTGTCCTCGGCGATGACGGAGACGACGGCACCGTTCTCGGCAGAACGGCCCTCGCGCTTGGCGACGCCCTTCTGGCCCTTGATGCGCAGCGCCTCGACGGCCTTGTCGACGTTGCCCTCGGACTCGTCCAGAGCCTTCTTGCAGTCCATCATGCCGGCGCCGGTGAGCTCGCGGAGCTTCTTGACGTCAGCGGCGGTGTAGTTCGCCATGAGTCTGTGATTCTCTCTCGAAGTCGTAGATCTACGGGTGAACGGCGGGGGCCGGTGCTTGGTTCGCACCGTCCCCCGTCGTCATCGTCCGTGCTGCGAGTGCCCTGGGAGTGAACTCAGGGCGCTCTCAGTGGGTCAGGCCTGCTCGGCGTCCGCGGCCGGAGCCTCGGCGGCGGGCGCCTCGGCGGCGACCTCGGCCTCGGCGGCGGGGGCCTCGTCGGCAGCCTCGGCGGCGACGGGGGCCTCGTCGGCCTTCTTGTCACCCTCGAGCAGGTCGCGCTCCCACTCGGCGAGCGGCTCGGCGGCGGCCTTCTCGCCCGGCTTCGAGTCACCGGTCGCAGCGCCGGAGCGGGCGATGAGGCCCTCGGCGACGGCGTCGGCGATCACGCGGGTGAGCAGGGTGACGGAGCGGATCGCGTCGTCGTTGCCCGGGATCTTGTAGTCGACCTCGTCGGGGTCGCAGTTGGTGTCGAGGATCGCGACGACCGGGATGTGGAGCTTGCGCGCCTCACCGACGGCGATGTGCTCCTTCTTGGTGTCGACGATCCAGACGGCGCTGGGCACCTTCGACATCTCGCGGATACCACCGAGGGTCTTCTCCAGCTTGGCCTTCTCGCGGGAGAGGACCAGGAGCTCCTTCTTGGTGAGGCCGGAGGCGGCCACGTCCTCGAAGTCGATCGCCTCGAGCTCCTTCAGACGCTGAAGGCGCTTGTAGACGGTGGAGAAGTTGGTGAGCATGCCGCCCAGCCAGCGCTGGTTGACGTAGGGCATGCCGACGCGGGTCGCCTGCTCGGCGATCGCCTCCTGCGCCTGCTTCTTGGTGCCGACGAACATGATGGAACCGCCGTGGGCGACGGTCTCCTTGACGAACTCGTAGGCGCGGTCGATGTACGACAGCGACTGGAGCAGGTCGATGATGTAGATGCCGTTGCGCTCGGTGAAGATGAAGCGCTTCATCTTCGGGTTCCAGCGACGGGTCTGGTGACCGAAGTGGACGCCGCTTTCCAGCAGCTCCCGCATCGTGACGACGGCCATGGCCGTATCTCCTTGAAATCTCGGTTGCATCCTGACGCCCCCGCGCGTCCTGCCCCCGGGAAGGGGACCGAGGGACGCTTTCACCAGTGCCGTTTCGGGCCGGTGCTGGGGCGTGCGAAGTCGACCCGGTGACCCGGATCGCCACAAGAAGTGTACGGGACCCGTGGACGTGCCGGGTGACGCCCCTGTCCACATCGGCCCGGTCGTCCACAGGCCGGGGCGCGGGAGCCCGTCCCCGCGGGACGCTGCCGCCATGACCGGACTGTTGACGACCCTGCCGAGCCTGCCGCTCGCCCTGCCGTTCGCCCTGCCGTGGACCCTGCTGCTGGCCGCCCTGTTCGGGGCGCCTGCGCCGGACCCGGGGCCGCCCGCCCATGCCCGCCCGCTGCCCGCGCCGCTTCGGGTGGTGCGCTGGTGGGATCCGCCGCCCACGCCGTACGCGGCGGGGCACCGCGGGGTGGACCTGGCGGCCCCGGTGGGGGCCGAGGTGCGGGCGGTCGGCCCCGGCCGGGTGCATTACGCCGGACAGGTGGCGGGCCGCGGCGTGCTCTCCCTCACCCTCCCGGGTGGCCTGCGCACCACGTTCGAACCGGTCAGGCCGCTGGTGGCCGCGGGTGAGCCCGTCCGGGCCGGGCAGCCGGTGGCGGTGCTGACCGCGGGCAGCCACTGCCCGGTGTCCTGCCTGCACTGGGGGCTGCTGGCGGGCGAGGCCTACCGGAACCCGCTGGAGCTGGTCCCCCGCCGGGCGCCGCGGCTGCTGCCGCTCTCCGGGACGTCAGCCCCGGACGCCCCGCAGCACCATGGCCACGGCGGCCTCGGTGACCTCGGCGGGGTCCTCGGCGGCACCCAGTTCGATCCGGCGCACCGCGGCGTCGACCACGCCCTGCAGCAGCATCGCCGCGAGCCGGGGCTGGGCGTGCCCCATGGCTCCCAGCGCTTCCACGATCATCGCGACGAGCCCGCCGTGCGCCGCGCGGATCTTCTCCCGCGCACCGGCGTCCAGCTCGCTCGCCGAGATCGCCACCACGGCGCGGTGCCGCCGGTCCCCCACCAGGGACAGCTGCTGCCGCACATAGGCCTCGATCTTCGCCTCGGGGGTGTCCGCCGCCTCCATGGCCGCCTCGATCTCCGCCGCCCACAGCGGGAAGTCGACGGCGCAGAGCTCTTCGACGACGGCCGCGCGGGAGCGGAAGTACTCGTAGACGGAGGAGCGGGCCAGCCCGGTCCGCTCGGCGAGGGCGGGGAAGGTCAGCGCTTCCGTCCCGCCCTCCGACAGCAGGGAACGCGCGGCGTCCAGCAGGGCGCCGCGCTGCATCGTCCGGTGCTCGGCCACCGAGGCCGCTCGAATCCTGGGCACGCCACCACTCTACGGAGGTGCCGCAAGGTCAGCGGCCGACATCCGCCAGCTTGGCCCGCAGCTGAAGCACCGACTTGGTGTGGATCTGGCTGACGCGGCTCTCGGTGACGCCCAGCACGTGACCGATCTCGGCCAGCGTGAGCCCCTCGTAGTAGTAGAGGGTGACCACCGTCTTCTCCCGCTCGGGCAGGGTGTTGATAGCCCGGGCCAGCAGCCGGCGCAGCTCCCGGTCCTCCGCCACCTCCACCGGGTTGTCGGCGGCGGTGTCCTCCAGGGTGTCCATGAGCGAGAGCCGGTCGCCGCCCTCGCCGCCGACGTGCAGCAGCTCCTCCAGGGCGACCACGTTCGCCAGCGACAACTGGCTGAACACCGCGTGGAGTTCCTCCACCGCGATGCCCATCTCGGCGGCCACCTCGACCTCGGTCGGGGTGCGCCTGAGCTGCGCTTCCAGGGTGGCGTAGGCCCGTTCCACGGCGCGCGCCTTCTGGCGTACGGACCGCGGGATCCAGTCCAGGGCCCGCAGTTCGTCGATCATCGCGCCGCGGATCCGGGTGATGGCGTAGGTCTCGAACTTGATGGAGCGTTCGATGTCGAACTTCTCGATGGCGTCGATCAGCCCGAACACCCCGGAGGAGACGAAGTCCGCCTGCTCGACGTTGGGCGGCAGGCCCACGCTGACCCGGCCGGCCACGTACTTCACCAGCGGCGAGTAGTGCAGGATCAGCTGCTCCCGCAGCCGCTCGTCCCCCGAGTCCTTGTACGAGCGCCACAGCGCGTCCAGGGACGAGGGCGCGGTGGACCGCACGCTGCTGCGGGCAGCGGGGGGTGCCGCGGCGCGGTCAGACCCTGAGGTGTGCTGGGGCATGCTTCGCCTTTGTCGGGGCCGGATTCCTTGCGAGCGTAGCGTGACTGAAGTGTCGCGGTGCGCGAAGAGTACGGGATCGGGCGGGGCCGCAGGGGCGCCCGGCGCCGCGCGGGCGGCCCGGGACCGGCGCCTCGCGCACAGTCCCGGCGGGTGCCGCCCGGAAGACCGCGTCTCTCATCGGCTTCACTCTTTCACCGGAACGCCCCTGGTCAACGACCGCCTCGCCGGGTGACTTTCGGTTTGACCGCCCGCGCCATCCCTCCGTGGGGTCAACTGCCAGCCCTCGCCCTGCCGTTCGACGAACCCCAGGGAGTGAAGTTCGTACAGTCTGCCGATGACTTCATCGGTGCCGGCGCCCGCGGCGAGGGCGAGCTCCGGCACGGTGGCCGGCCGCCCGGCCGGCAGTGCCTCCAGGACCCGCGCGGCCGCCGGGTCCAGCAGGTCACGGGCCAGTACCGGCCCCCGGCGGGCCGGCGCCAGCTCCCCCATGCCGCCGACCAGTTCGACCACCTCCGCGGCGTCGGTGACCAGCACGGCCTCGCCGCGCAGCAGTTCGTGCACCCCGGCGGAGAGTCCGCTGGTGGCGGGGCCGGGCACGCCCATGACGAACCGGCCGAGCTCCTGCGCCCGCCGGGCGGTGACCAGCGAGCCGCTGCGGTAGGCGGCCTCGACCACGACCGTGCCCCGGGTCAGGCCGGCGATGACCCGGTTGCGCAGGACGAACCGGCTGGGCGTGGGATGGCTGCCGGGCGGCAGCTCTCCGATGAGCAGCCCCTGCTGGGCGATGCGGCCGATCAGCCCGGCGTGCCCGCGCGGGTAGGGGACGTCCGTGCCGCAGGCCAGTACGGCGGCGGTGGCCCCGCCGGAGGCCAGGGCCCCGCGGTGGGCTGCGCCGTCGATCCCGTACGCCGCTCCGGAGACCACCACCCAGCCGCGCTCGGCGAGCCCGGCGGCCAGCGTCTGCGCCATGTGCGCCCCGTACGGGGTGCAGGCCCGGGCTCCGACCAGCGCGATCGAGCGCAGCGCCCATATCCGCAGGCTGGGGCTGCCGCGCAGCCACAGCCCGACCGGCCGGGCGTCCCCCAGGTCGTCGAGCTGGCTGGGCCACTCCGCCGAGCCCGGTACGACGAACCGCCCGCCGGCCTCGGCGATCAGCGCCAGGTCCCGCTCGGGGTCGGCGGCGGCCGCCCGCCTCCGGTACCCGGCCAGCCGCTCGGCCCCGGCTCCGGCCGGGACTCCGGGCCCGGCGCCCGGCTCGGCCCCGGTGAGCAGCCGTATCAGCCGCACGGCCCCCCACTGCCGCAGCCACCGGCCGCCGAGCTCGTCCCCGGGCTCCAGGACCCTGGTCAGCGCGGCCCGCGCCCGCAGCTCGGCGCCACCGTCCGCCTCCGGGCTCATGACGGGGCTCCCGGGGCGACCGGGATTCCGCGGGCGATGCCGGTCCGCAGTTCCAGGGCGACGGCCGCGTCCGCGGCGTCCGGGAGGTCCTTCCCCGCCAGGTCGGCCACGGTCCAGGCGACGCGGAGCACCCGGTCCAGCCCGCGCGCGGTGAGCAGGCCCCGCTCCAGATCCCGCTCGGCCTGGGCGAGCGCTCCGGGGGCGGGCTGCCAGCGGGTGCGCAGTTCGTGCCCGGGGACCTCGCTGTTGACGGTCCAGGGCGTGCCCGCCAGTCGGGCGGCCGCTCTGGCCCTGGCTTCGGCCACCCGAACCGCGACGGCCGCGCTGGGCTCGCCCCGCCCGCCCCTGCCGAGCAGGTCGGACCGGGTCACCGGCTCCACCTCCACCCGCAGGTCCACCCGGTCGAGCAGCGGTCCGGACAGCCGCGCCTGGTAGCGGCGGATCACCGAGGGCGGGCAGTCGCAGCCGGCGCCGAGCAGGGTGTGCCGGCCGCAGGGGCAGGGGTTGGCGGCGAGGACCAGCAGGAACCGGGCGGGCAGCCGCACCACGCCGGCCGCCCGGGCCACGACCACCTGTCCGGACTCCAGGGGCTGGCGCAGCGCGTCGAGCGCCTTGCCGCTGAACTCCGGGGCCTCGTCCAGGAACAGCACGCCCCGGTGGGCGAGGGAGACCGCACCGGGCCGGGGCATGCCGTTCCCCCCGCCCACGAGGGACTGCATGGTCGCCGAGTGGTGCGGTGCGCAGTACGGCGGGGCCGTGACCATCGGCTCGCCGGGCGGCAGGATCCCGGCGACCGAGTGGACGGCGGTGGCCTCCAGGGACTCCTCCCGGGTGAGCGGCGGCAGGATGCCGGGCAGCCGCTCGGCCAGCATGGTCTTGCCCGCGCCGGGCGGCCCGTTGAGGAAGAGGTGGTGGCCGCCGGCCGCGGCCACCTCCAGCGCCCGCCGGGCGGCCCGCTGCCCCGCGACATCGGCCAGGTCGGGCAGGTCCGGCCCGCCCTCGTCCCCGTACCGGCCGGGGCGGTGCACGAGCCCCGTCCCCAGCCAGGCTCCGGGGACCATCAGCCCCGTCGGGCCGGGATCCGGGCGGTCGCGGTGGTCCGCCGGATCCTCCTCGGGGAGTTCCTCGCCGACCAGGACGGCGATGAGGCGGCGCAGGCTGCGCACTCCGAGCACCGAGACCTCGGGGACCAGGGCGGCCTCCGCGGCGGACTGCTGCGGGACGACCACCTGGTGGTGGCCCGCCTCGGCGGCGGCCAGGACCGCCGGGAGGATGCCGGGGACCGGTCGGACCCGGCCGTCCAGTCCGAGCTCGCCGATCAGGACCAGGTCGGCGATCGTGTCGGGGTCGATCCGCTCGGCGGCGGCCAGCACCGCCACGGCGACGGCCAAATCGAAGCCCGAGCCGGATTTGGGTACGGAGGCCGGGCTGAGGCCCACGGTGAGCTTCTTCTGCGGCCATTCGGCGCCGGAGTTCACCACCGCCGCGCGGACCCGGTCGCGGCTCTCCACCAGGGTCTTGTCCGGGAGGCCTACCAGGGTGAAGGCGGCCAGGCCCGGTTCCAGGTCGGCCTGGACCTCCACGACCACGCCCTCGACGCCGGCCAGGGCCACCGAGCAGGTGCGCGCGAAACCCATCACGCCACCCCCCTGGCGTGTTCCACCACGGGCGCCCCGCGCCGCGGGAGGACCACTCCGACCAGGTCGATGCGGACCCCGCCGGGGGGTGGTCCACCGTGGTCCGCGAGCCAGTGCTCGGCGAGCCGGCGCAGTCGGTCGGCCTTGCCGGGCGGGACCGCCGCCATCGGGTGCTCGAAGGGCCCGGCGCGCCGGGTCTTGACCTCGCAGACCACCAGGGCGTCCCCGTCCCGGGCGAGGATGTCGATCTCCCCCCACCGGCCGGACCGCCAGTTCCGCGCGATCACCGTCATCCCGGCCTCGGTCAGCCGCCGCGCGGCCAGGTCCTCGCCGTACCGGCCCAGGGCCCGGGCCTTCCCCGTCTGCGGCCGGGTGTGCTGCTGTGCGTCCATGTCGGTACCACCTCCGGTACCGACGGTCCCGCACCCCCACCCGCCCAGTGGATCTTGGTGGATGACCGGGGCGTTGTGGACAACCCGGTCACCCCCAGGAGTGACGGATCAGCTTCCGGGCAGTTCGAGGTCGCTCTTGTTGAGCTCCTCGATGTTCACGTCCTTGAAGGTCAGCACCCGTACCTGCTTCACGAACCGGGCCGGCCGGTACATGTCCCAGACCCAGGCGTCCGCCATGGAGACCTCGAAGAACACCTCGCCCTGGACCGAGTGCACCTGCATCTCGTAGTCGTTGGTGAGGTAGAAACGGCGTTCCGTCTCGATCACGTACTTGAACAGCCCGACGACGTCGCGGTACTCCCGATAGAGCTTCAGCTCCATCTCGGTCTCGTACTTCTCGAGGTCCTCGGCGCTCATGGCATGTTCCCCTTCAGCCGTGCGTCCCCCTATTGTGCGCCAGGCCCGGGTGCCCCTAAACGATTTCCGGGGCCAGGACCACCGGCGCACCCGGAGGACCGTCGTCGAGCAGTGTGCGGAACAGCTCGGCGAGTCTGGTCGGGTACACCGTCTCACGGGCCGCGAGAAGTTCCTCGGAGGTCCACCACCTCGCCCCGGTGACGCTGCGTCGTTCCAGCTCGGTGAGGCCGGCCGGGGCGGTCGCCGTCTGCGTGGTGCGGGCCAGGAAGTACCACTCGTCCTGCTCCCAGCGGCGCCCGTCGAAGGGGAAGGAGCAGTACCGGTGCCACAGCACCGGCCCCAGATCCACCTGTGTGATCCCGGTCTCTTCCGCCAGCTCGCGCAGCGCGGCCTGCTCCCGGGTCTCGGTGCCCTCCAGGCCGCCGCCCGGGGTGAACCACCAGTCGTCCGCCGGATCGTCCGGCTCGTAGCCGTGCAGCAGCAGGATCCGGTCCTCGGGGTCCAGCAGGATCACCCGTGACACCTTGCGCGCCGCTCCGGGGGGCACGGGGCCTTCATCCGGCACGGGGCCCCCACTCCGCACCGGATCCTCAGCCGGCACCAGACCCTCGGCCCGCACCGGCCCCTCAGCCGGCACCGGCCCCTCAGCCGGCACGGGCCGGCTCCCGCCGTACCCCGCCGAACCGCCTCGCGATCGGCCCGTACGCCGCGCCGGCCACCACCAGCACCGCGCCCGCCAGCACCGCAGCCACCTGGATCCGCAGCGGCCCCGGCGCGGAGATCCCGCCGGGCAGGCCGGCGTACGCACGCGGGCGTTCCACCATCTCCGCCGAGGGCCAGGCGCGGGCATCCACCCGGGCGGTCACCGCGGAGCGGTCCACCGTGCCCTGGCCGGCCTCCTGCAGGTGGGCCCTGGAGTCCAGGGAGGCGGCCCGCCGGTCGCCCAGCAGGAAGAGCTTGCCCTCGGGGACCTTCACCTCGAACGGCGTCTCCGAGGCCATGTTGGAGTCCTTGCCGGAGCCGTCGGCCTTGACGTCGTCGATGTACGGCTCGTCCAGTTCCCGGCCGTTCACGGTCAGCCGGCCGCCCTGGCCGCAGCAGCGGACGGTGTCGCCGCCGATGCCGACGACCCGTTTCACCATGGGCGCGTTGCTCCACATGGAATCAGTAAAAATCACCACGTCGCCGCGGCGCACCTCGCCGCCGGATATTCGCTCCGCCAGCACCCGGTCCCCGGGCTGCACCGTGGGCATCATCGAATCGGTCGGGATGGTGTACGGCTGGTACACGAGCGCCCCCCACACGAACCCGCCCAGGAACAGGGCAAAGCCGATGGCCACGGCCAGCCCCGACAACACGTTGCCGAGGCGGCCGCGGCCACCTGTCACACGTTCTGATCCGCCCATCCCAGCGTCCCCCATCCGGAGATCGTCGACCTGGGCGGCAATCTACCTGGCGGTATGCCCGCCGGTCAGCCTCCGCCTGCGCCAGAGCACCAGCGGCACCGCGCCGGCCAGGCCCGCCGCGGCCGGGGCGAGCCCGATCGCCGCCGCCGCGGCCTGGTTGCCGATGCCCGGCTGGTCGAAGGTGTCCGGGACCGGCAGGGTGGCGAGGCGGTTCAGCGGCCAGGCCACGACCACGGCCCGGCCGACGACCTTGTCGTTCGGCACGAAGCCCTTGGTCACGTCGTCCTGGTGCCAGCGGGAGTCGTAGGAGTTCTGCCGGTGGTCACCCATCACCCAGATGTGGTCCTTCGGCACCTTCAGCGGACCGAACGGCTTGTCGTCGCACGCCGTGTTCCCGGGGAAGATGTACGGCTCGTCGAGCACCTTGCCGTTGACCGTGACGGGGCCGCCCTTCTTGCACTCCACGGTGTCCCCGCCGACCGCGATGGTCCGCTTGATCAGGTCCTTCTCCTCCGCGGACGGCATCAGGCCGATGAAGCTGAGGACCTTCTGGAACACGTTGGGCTCCGGGGTCGGCTCGCCGGCCAGCCACTGCGCCGGGTCGTGGAACACCACGACCTCGCCGCGCTCCGGCTCCGACCCGAACCACGGGGTCAGCTTGTCCACCAGCACCCGGTCGCCGCGCTGCAGGGTGTTCTGCATCGAGTCGGACGGGATCGAGAACGCCTGGACCAGGAAGGTCTTGATCAGCAGGGCCAGCAGCAGGGCGATGCCGATGAGGAGGGGCAGCTCCTTCCAGAAGGAGCGCTGCGGGCGCGGGGCCGCACCGCCGTCCTCGGTGCCCTCGGTGGCACCCTCGACGGCTTCCTCCGGCCGCTCGGGCCGTTCCGGCCGCTCCTCGGGCTCGTCGCGTCCGGATCGTGCGCCTACTGCCACATCCCCCACATCCACTCCTCAACTCGTTAACGCCCGCCCGCGCCGGATCAGACGCAGGGCCTCCACTCCCCTAACGAGCGGGAGTTCCCTAAGGCTCGGGAGACGGAGGACACACTATGCGAACGATCTAGGGCGACGGCGCCCCCGGCGCGCGGGACGGTGCCCTGGACGCGCGGGACCGCGCCCCTCACCCGCGGGGCGGCGCCCCCGGCGCGCGGGATCGGGCACCGAGGCGAACACGGCGGGCTTCTCCAGCTTGCGCCAGTGGTCGGACGGCCAGGCGATCACGAAGGCGCGCCCCACCACGCCCTTCTCGTCGATGGTTCCCTGGTGGGCCTCTTCCAGGTGGTAGCGGGAGTCCGCGGAGTTGGCCCGGTGGTCGCCCATGACGAAGAGCCGCCCCTTCGGTACCACCACCTCGAACCGGATCTCGGAGGGGTTGTTGCCGCGCATCACGTACGGCTCGTCGAGGGAGTAGCCGTTGACGCTGACCCGCCCCTTGGCGTCGCAGCACTTGACGGTGTCCCCGCCGACCCCGATGACGCGCTTGATCAGGTCCTGTTCGTCGGCGGAGGGCAGCAGTCCGATGAAGGTGAGGACCTGCTTGACCTGTTTGACGCCGATCGGGTCCGGGGCCGGGCGGGCGCTCTCGCCCCGCAGCCAGCCGCCGGGATCCTTGAAGACCACCACGTCGCCGCGCTCCGCCTTGGCGCCGAACCACGGGGTCAGCTTGTCGACGAGCACCCGGTCGCCGATCCGGATGGTCTGCTCCATCGAACCGGACGGAATGAAGAAGGCCTGCACCAGGAAGGTCTTGAGGAGCAGCGCGATGCACAGCGCCACCGCCACCAGCAGGGGCAGTTCACCGGCCCGCCGGGTGCGGCGCCGTCGCCGGACCTTGCGCGCCAGCCGGCGCCGTTCGGCCCGCCCGCCCAGGGCGGCCAGCTCCTGGTCCCGCTCGCCGCGGGGCCGCCCGCGGCTACCCATGCGTACCGCCCGGACCGCCGGATCTCCCCCAGCGCGAGAGCGGCCAGCCGATCCAGTCGGCCCGCCCGATCACCTTCTCCACCGGCACCATCCCGCCGCCCGGCTCCCCGAGGTGGTCCCGGGAGTCCCGGGACTGGGAGCGGTGGTCGCCCATGACCCACAGGGTGCCCAGCGGGACGACGATCCGGAACGGCACCCGGGAGGGCTGGTCACCGGGGTGCAAGTAGGGCTCTGCCAGCGGCTCCCCGTTGACCTGGATCCGGCCCTGGGCGTCGCAGCACACCACGTCGTCGCCGCCCACGCCCACCACCCGCTTCACGAAGTCCGTGTCGGCCGGCTCGGCGAGGCCGAGCTTCGCGGCCGCCCCGCGCAGGGCGTCGCCGACCGGGTTGCCCTCGGGCCGTTCCCGTACGAAGGAGCCGGTGCCGTCGAAGACCACGACGTCGCCGCGCTGCGGCTGCCCGCCGAAACGGTACGCCAGCTTGTTGACCAGCACCCGGTCGCCGACCTTCAGGGTCGGCTCCATCGACCGGCTCGGGATCAGGAAGGGCTGGAGGACGTAGTTGCTGAACAGCAGCAGCCCGACCGCACCCGCGAGGCCGGCCAGCCCGGCCCGGCGGCGGGAAAACGCGAAGCGCGACCGCTCCGCCCCCTTGTCGGGGGAAGAGTGGCCGCGCTGCGTGAGTCGTGCTTCCGTGTCCATCGGAGGGAGCCTATCCGGCCTCCCCCGGGACCCGGAGCCGAGATCAGTTGTCGCGCTTCTCCTTGATCTTCGCGGCCTTGCCGCGGAGCTCACGGAGGTAGTACAGCTTGGCGCGACGCACGTCACCGCGGGTGACGAGCTCGATCTTCTCGAAGATCGGGGAGTTCACCGGGAAGGTGCGCTCCACGCCGACGCTGAAGGAGACCTTGCGGACGGTGAAGGTCTCGGAGACGCCGGCGCCCTGACGGCGGATGACGACACCCTTGAACTGCTGGATACGGGAGCGGTTGCCCTCGATCACGCGGACGTGCACGTTGACGGTGTCACCCGGGCGGAAGGCCGGGACGTCGGAGCGCAGAGAGGCGGCGTTGACGCCCTCGAGGAGAGAAGACATGTTCTTCGTCTGCTTTCTTCGCACGACGCCACAGGTCGCCGAGCGGGTTTTCGGTGAGGAATTCGGTTGCCGTGCCACCCGGCGGGCGACGGTCCCCCTGTGGCAGGGGCGCACGTGGGCGTACAGCAGCCGCCTATTCTTCCACGGCCTGCGGCCTGCGCCAAAATCGGCCGTCCGGGGCCGGGGACCAGCCCAGCATGCTGAGCGTCTCCCGGTCCTTCTTGTCGAAGGCGGCGGCCTCGGTGCGCTCGATCAGGTCGGGCCGGTTCTGTGCAGTGCGGGCGAAGGCCTCGTCCCGGCGCCAGCGCGCGATCTTCCCGTGGTGCCCGCTGAGCAGTACGTCCGGGATGCCGCGGCCGCGCCAGACCGGGGGCTTGGTGTACACCGGGCCCTCCAGCAGGTTGGCCATCTCGCCGGGCGCGAAGGAGTCGTCCCGGTGCGATTCGGCGTTGCCGAGCACGCCGGGGAGCAGCCGGGCCACCGCCTCCGTGATCACCAGGACGGCGGCCTCGCCGCCGGCCAGCACGTAGTCGCCGATGGAGACCTCGTAGACCGGCATGCGGGTGGCGTACTCGTCCATGACGCGGCGGTCGATGCCCTCGTACCGGGCCGGGGTGAAGACCAGCCAGGGCTTCTCGGAGAGTTCGACGGCGAGTTCCTGGGTGAACGGCCGGCCGCTGGGGGTGGGGACCACCAGGACCGGGCCGTGGGCGCCGGCTTCGTACCCGGCGGCCAGCGCGTCGTCCAGGCAGTCGCCCCACGGCTCGGTCTTCATGACCATGCCGGGGCCGCCGCCGTACGGGGTGTCGTCGACGGTGTTGTGCCGGTCGTACGTCCAGTTCCGCAGGTCGTGGACGTGTACGTCGAGCACGCCGCGCGCGCTGGCCTTGCCGACCAGGGAGACGTTCAGCGGTTCCAGGTACTCGGGGAAGATCGTGGCGACGTCGAGCCGCATCAGGACTCTTCCTCGCGGGTGGAGTCGATCACGGCGCGGTCGTCGATCAGACCGGGCGGCGGGTCGATGACGGCCCGCTGCGCCTCGAGGTCGATCTCGGTGACGATCTCCTCGACGAAGGGGATCATCACCTCGGTGCCGTCCTCGCGCTCGACGATGAACAGGTCCTGCGAGGGCAGGTGGGAGATCTCGGTGATCCGGCCGACCGGGGTGCCGTCGGTCAGGACCACGTCGAGGTCCATCAGCTGGTGGTCGTAGTACTCGTCCGGGTCCTCGGGCAGCTCCGCCGGGTCCACGTCCGCGATCAGCAGGGTGTTGCGCAGGGCCTCGGCGGCGGTGCGGTCCTTGACGCCCTCGAAGCGGAGCAGCAGCTTCCCGCTGTGCACCCGGCCCGTCTCGATGGTCAGCGGTCCCGCCGATGCCGGTTCGGTCTGGAGCACGGCGCCGGGGCCGAGCCGCAGTTCCGGCTCGTCGGTGCGCACCTCGACGGTGACCTCGCCCTTGATGCCGTGGGCGCGGCCGATCCGCGCGACTACCAGCTGCACTCTCTGTCTCCCCTTTTTCGCGGCTAAACCGCCGCCGCTCTCGCGGAGGTGGTACCTCTCCGTCGTGGTTGCTCAATCAATGGTTGCTCTTGCCGGCGGGCAAAACGACTCGGGCCGGGGCGGGCAGCCAGCGCCCTCCCCGGCCCGTGCCGGTGGTTCAACTTCTCAGCGGACCTGGTCCACGTCGACGAGGTCGACGCGGATCCCGCGGCCGCCGATGGCGCCCACGACGGTCCGCAGGGCGCGCGCGGTGCGGCCGTTGCGGCCGATCACCTTGCCGAGGTCGTCGGGGTGGACCCGGACCTCCAGCACCTGTCCGCGGCGCAGGTTGCGCGAGGCGACCTGCACGTCGTCGGGGTTGTCGACAATGCCCTTTACGAGGTGCTCAAGAGCCTCCTCGAGCATGATCAGGCCTCGGTCGACTCGGCGGCGGCCTCAGCCTCGTCCGCCTTCTTGTCGGCCTTCTTCGCCTTCTGGGTGATGGCCTCGCCCTTGGCGTCGCCACCTTCCAGAGCCTTGGCGAACTCGTCGAAGGAACGACGCTTGTCTTCCTTCGTCGCCGGCTGCAGCAGCGGCGCCGGGGCCGGGAGGCCCTTGTGCGCCTGCCAGTCACCGGTCAGCTTCAGGATGGCGAGCACGGCCTCGGTCGGCTGGGCGCCGACGGACAGCCAGTACTGCGCACGCTCGCCGTTGACCTCGATGCGCGACGGGTTGTACGTCGGGTGGTAGATACCGATCTCTTCGATCGCGCGACCGTCCCGGCGGGTGCGGGCGTCGGCGACGACGATGCGGTAGTGCGGCTGGCGAATCTTGCCGAGGCGCTTGAGCTTGATCTTGACTGCCACTGGAGTGGTGTCTCCTGGTCTTGACGTGGTTGGGCACATGAGATGCCACGTGGGGTTGCGGTACTCGGGTGCCCGATGGACGCGTCAGCCGGAGGAGAGAGGGGTCCTATGCGACTGTCGAGTACAGCTAGTCATTGTGCCACACCCCGTCCGGGGCTCAGGACGCGGCCGCGGTGGCCGCCACCTCGGGAATCCTGAACGGTTTGCCGCAGCCGCCGCACACGATCGGGGCCTGGGCGAGCACCGAGGGCACCACGCGGACGTTGCGGCCGCAGTCGCAGACCGCCTTGACCCGCACGCCGCCGCCGGAGGAGCCGTGCCGGGCGGCCGGGCCGCGGAAGCTGCGCTTGGTGTCGGCGGCGGTGGCCACCGTGTGTGCCTTGAGGGCCCGCTGCAGCCGCTCCATGGTGGGCCGGTAGCGCTTCTTTGCCTCGGGGTTGAGCGTGACCAGCGAGAATCCGCTGCTCGCGTGCGGTTCCTCGGAGTGGTCCAGGCCCATCTCCTCGGCGATCGCCAGGAACCGGCGGTTGTGGTAGCGGCCGGCGCGCGAGGTGTCCCGGACACCGCGGGCAGCGGCGATGCCGTGGACTGCCTCGTGCAGCAGTCGCTCGAAGGAGAGTTCCGCGCCGCAGGCGGACGAGGACTCTCCGATCAGGGACTCGGGCGCGGCAAGGTCGGGCAGCTCGGGGTGGTACCGCTGAATATCGGCCCACGCCTGCGCCAGCTCTGCGGCGAGAACAGGTGGTGTCGTGCTCACGTCGTGACAACGAGCCGAGGTGCCCCGGTGTTCCGATTCCGGGCCATTCCAAATTTTTTGCACGTACCAGTCAGTTCAGTCTGATGCGTCCCGAGGAGGGCGGGTGCGCAGAACTCCGGAGGAGTCGGTACGTACAGGGGTCCCCCGGACGTAGTCCGGGGGACCCCACGCGTCACATCAGTACGAGCGCGCCACGATGGCCAGGGTGCCCGGGGCGTCGTCCGTCTCCGGCACGGAGCCGTCCTCGGCGATCAGGCAGCGCACGGACACGGCCTGCTCGGCCAGCTTGGCCTCGCCCTCCGGGCCCAGCACGTCCCACGGGATCCGCGCCCAGCCGCCGGCCACCGCGGCCTCGGCGGCCTCCTCGATGGTGCTCACGTCGGAGGTACGGCTCTCGCGGCGCTCGCGGGACTCGCGCAGCAGCTGCGCCTGGTCCTCGTCGAGCACCTTGGGCAGCAGGTCGGCGAGCGCGTCGATCTGCACCGGGGTCTTGCCGCCGGGGATCCGGCGGGCCAGCATCGCGGTGCCGGCCTCCAGGTCGCGGGGGCCGATCTCGATGCGCACCGGTACGCCCTTGAGCTCCCAGTCCACGGCGCGGCGGCCGAACGGGGTGTCCACCCGGTCGTCGACCTGCACGCGGAGGCCGGCGGCCTTCAGCTGGGCGCCGAGCTCGCGGACCTTGGCCACGGCCTCGTCGCCCTTGATCGCCATGACGACGACCTGGACGTGGGCGAGCCGCGGCGGGACCCGGAGGCCGTTGTCGTCGCCGTGGGACATGATCAGACCGCCGACCATGCGGGTGGAGACGCCCCAGGAGGTCTGCCAGACCAGCTCCTGCCGGCCCTCCTTCGACAGGTACTGGGTGTTGAAGGCCTTGGCGAAGTTGGTGCCGAGCTCGTGGCTCGTGCCCATCTGCAGCGCCTTGCCGTCGCCCATCATGCCCTCGAGGGTGAGGGTGTTGATGGCGCCGGCGAAGCGCTCCTTGGCGGTCTTGCGGCCCAGGACCACGTCGATGCCGAGGACGTTGGTCATGAAGTCGCCGTACACGTCCCGGTGGATCCGGGCGGCGTAGTCGCGGGCCTCCTCGTAGGTGGCGTGCGCCGTGTGGCCCTCCTGCCACAGGAACTCGCTCGTACGGAGGAACACGCGGGGGCGCATTTCCCAGCGGACGACGTTCGCCCACTGGTTGATCAGCAGGGGCAGGTCCCGGTAGCTCTGCACCCACTTGGAGAAGTAGTCGTTGATGATCGTCTCGGAGGTGGGCCGGACCACGACCGGCTCTTCCAGCTCCTTGCCGCCGCCGTGCGTGACGACCGCGAGCTCGGGGGCGAAGCCCTCGACGTGCTCGGCTTCCTTCGTCAGGTACGACTGCGGGATGAACAGCGGGAAGTACGCGTTCTGGGCGCCCGCGTCCTTGATGCGCGCGTCCATCTCCTGCTGCATCCGCTCCCAGAGCCCGTAGCCGTACGGTCGGATGACCATCGTGCCGCGCACTGGGCCGTTGTCGGCCAGCTCGGCCTTGTTGATCAGATCCTGGTACCAGCGGGGGAAATCCTCCGCCTGGGGGGTGAGAACGGGAGCCTTTGCCATGGCGCGAATGGTACGGCGCCAGGGGTGCCGAGCGTGAATCGGGGCGGAACGGGGACGTGCGTTCCTCTGGACGCGGGGGCGAAGTGGGAGTTCTCTGGCAACGGGGGCAAGGGGGCGAGAGGAATCAGGAGCGCTCTTTCGATGACACCGACGCCGACGGCGACGAACGTCGCCCGGGACTGGGCTGAGATCCAGGAACGGATGCTGGTACCGCTGTACGAAGCGGTGTACGACCGGCTGGAGATCGGGCCCGGGGACCGGGTGCTCGGCCTGGACTGCGGGGCCGGGCTGAGCCTGCTGCTCGCGGCCGGCCGGGGAGCCCGGGTGACCGGCGTGGAGCCGCGGCCCGCCCTGCGGGAGCTGGCCCGGGAGCGGGTCCTGGAGGTGCTGTCCGCGCCTCCGGAACGGCCCGCGAAGCCGTACGGCCTGCTGACGGCCTTCTCCCCCGGGCGGACGGACCTGGCGGCGGCCCTGCCGGGGGTCCGGCGGGGCGGGGCCGTGGTGCTGGCGGGCTGGGGCCCGCCGGAGCGGTGCACGGTGCCGGCCCTGCCGGCTCCGGTGGACCTGGACGCGCTGGCGGAACGGGCCGGGCTGCGGCCGGACGGCTCGGGCCGGGTGTTCTGCCCGTTCGGCTACGCGGACGTGGGCAGCGCGGTGCGGGGGCTGCTGTCGACGGGCCTGTACGACCTGTCGGACCCCGGGCAGGCGGAGAAGGAGCTGACCGAGGAACTGCACCCGTACGAGCGGGCGGACGGCACCGTCTGGCTGCCGAACATCTTCCGGTACGTCGTCGCCCGGGTGCCGTAGCTATTTGGTGAGGCGCGGGATGCCCGCCGCCGCGTACGCCGCGTCCTCCTCCAGCGTCTCGTTGGCGAGGAGGGCCGCGGCGAGGGCGTCGAGCTGGTCGCGGTGCTCGCGCAGCAGGCGGCAGGCCTCCACGTAGCACTCGTCCACGATCCGCCGCATCTCGTGGTCCACCGCGTCCAGGGTGGCGGGCGCGGCGGTCAGGCCGTACGGGGACCCGCCGTCGGCGGGGATGGCGGTGAGGCGGCCGACGCGTTCGCTCATGCCCCAGCGGCCGACCATGCCGCGGGCCAGGTTCGTCACCTGTTCGAGGTCGTTCTCGGCGCCGGTGGTGATGACGTCGTAGACCACGTGTTCGGCGGCCATGCCGCCGAGCGCGCCGATGATCCGGCCGCGCAGGTACGGCTCGGTGTACGAGTAGCGGTCGGCGTCGGGGGTGGACAGGGTGACGCCGAGCGCCCGGCCGCGCGGCACGATGGTGATCTTGCGGACCGGGTCGGCGCCGGGCTGGAGCATGCCGAGCAGGGCGTGGCCGCTCTCGTGGTAGGCGGTGCGGCGGCGTTCCTCTTCGGGCATGACGAGTGGCCGCTCCGCCCCGAGCTGGACCTTCTCCAGGGCGTCGGACAGGTCCGTCTGGGTGACCTGGGCCTGCTTGCGCTTGACGGCCAGCAGGGCCGCCTCGTTGGCCAGGTTGGCGAGTTCGGCGCCGGTCATGCCGGGGGTGGTGCGGGCCACCTGGGCGAGGTCCACGCCGGGGTCCAGGGGGATGTCCCGGGTGTGGATGCGCAGGATGGCCTCGCGGCCGCCGCGGTCGGGCGGGGAGACGGTGACGGTTCGGTCGAAGCGGCCGGGCCGGGTGAGGGCCGGGTCGAGGACGGCCATCCGGTTGGTGGCGGCCAGGACGACCACGCCTTCGGAGCCGGAGAAGCCGTCCATCTCGGTGAGGATCTGGTTGAGCGTCTGCTCGCGCTCGTCGTGGCCGCCCATGCCGCTGCCGCCGCCGCGGGCCCGGCCGATGGTGTCGATCTCGTCGATGAAGATGATCGCGGGGGCGACCTTGCGGGCCTCGGAGAACAGCTCGCGGACGCGTGAGGCGCCGACGCCGACGATCATCTCGATGAACTCGGAGGCGGAGGCGGAGAAGAACGGCACGCCGGCCTCGCCGGCCACGGCGCGGGCGAGCAGGGTCTTGCCGGTGCCGGGTGGGCCCGCCAGCAGCACTCCGCCGGGCATCCGGGCGCCCATCTTCCGGTAGGCCTGCGGGTTCTTGAGGAAGTCGACGACCTCGCTGAGCTCGCTCTCGACCTCGTCGATGCCCGCCACGTCGTCGAAGGTGGTCCGCCGGCCGCCTTCGAGCTCCACCGGCTTGGGCGGGGTTCTGCGGCCGAATCCGCCGAGCCCGCCCGCTCCGCCCATCGCGCCCCTCATCCGGCGGGCGATCAGCAGCCAGAGGGCGACCAGCAGCAGCATCGGCGCGAGCGAGAGCAGCAGGTTCGCGAGGAAGCTGCGCTGTTCGACGACCGGGGAGGCGGTGACCGTGACGCCCTTGGCGGTGAGGTCGGTCCAGAGCTTGTCGTCGGCGAAGGCCGGGCGCTGGGTGACGAACTTGGTGTAGTCGCCCTTGCCGTCGGGCACCGGCTGCCCGTTCTTCAGCTGGCCCTGGATGGCGTCGCCCTTGGAGTAGATCTTCTCGACGTTGCCGGCGGCGACCTGCTTGCTGAACTCGGTGTACGAGATGGTCGGCTCGTCGCCCTCGTTGAAGAAGGACAGCACCACGTTGGTGATCAGGTAGACGATCAGCGCGGCGAGGATCAGGCTGCGCCAGCCGCCGGGCATCTTCCTCTTCGGGGGCGGGGTGGGCGGTGCGCCTTCGGACCGCCAGGGCGTGTCCGCCCGGTCGCGCGGGGGCACGGGGGTGGGGCTGGGCAAGAGGCCTCCTTCAACCGTCCTTCCGTCCGACATGCCGACATTAAGCGACAAATAGGATCAATGCCTGCGGGGATCTCCGGATCTCCCCGGATGCCGATCCGGGGCATGCCGAAGGGGGCGGTGCGGGATGTCCCGCACCGCCCCCTTCGGTTCGGCTCTGTCGTGCGCTGCTACTTCATGAACTTCTTGAACTCGTCGGGGAGCTCGAAGTCCTCGCCGGGGGCGCCGGCCGGCAGGCCGAACGGGCCGGCACCGGGCTCGACGGCCGCCGGGCCCTGCTCGCGGCGGGCCGCCGCGGCGGCCTCCTCGGCCTTGCGCTTCATCGGGTTGCCGCTCTTGCGCTTGCCCTTGGCCTGCTTGATCTGCTTCTTCTGCCGGCCGGGGCCGCCGCCCATGCCCGGGATGCCGGGCATCCCCGGCATGCCGCCGCCCTGGGCCATCCGGGACATCATCTTGCGGGCCTCGAAGAACCGCTCGACGAGGTTCTTGACGGCGCTGACCTCGACACCGGAGCCCTTGGCGATACGGGCACGGCGGGAGCCGTTGATGATCGTCGGGTCGTGGCGCTCGGCCGGGGTCATCGACTTGATGATGGCGGCCGTGCGGTCGACGTCGCGCTCGTCGATGTTGTTGATCTGGTCCTTGATCTGACCCATGCCGGGGAGCATGCCGAGCAGCTTGGAGATGGAGCCCATCTTCCGGACCTGCTCCATCTGGGCCAGGAAGTCGTCGAGCGTGAACTCCTTCGGCCCCTTCGCCAGCTTGGCCGCCATCTTCTCGGCCTCGGCCTGGCTGAAGGTCTTCTCGGCCTGCTCGATCAGGGTGAGCATGTCACCCATGTCGAGGATCCGGCCCGCCATGCGGTCCGGGTGGAAGGCGTCGAAGTCGTCGAGCTTCTCGCCGTTCGAGGCGAACATGATCTGCTTGCCGGTGACGTGCGCGACGGAGAGCGCGGCACCGCCGCGGGCGTCGCCGTCGAGCTTGGAGAGCACCACGCCGTCGAAGCCGACGCCGTCGCGGAACGCCTCGGCGGTGTTGACCGCGTCCTGGCCGATCATGGCGTCGACGACGAAGAGGATCTCGTCGGGGCTGACCGCGTCGCGGATGTCGGCGGCCTGCTGCATCAGCTCGGCGTCGATGCCGAGGCGGCCGGCGGTGTCGACGATGACGATGTCGTACTGCTTGGTGCGCGCGTACTCGACGGAGTCCTTGGCGACCTGGACCGGGTCACCGACGCCGTTGCCCGGCTGCGGGCCGTAGAAGCCGACACCGGCGCGCTCGGCGACGATGTTGAGCTGGTTGACGGCGTTGGGGCGCTGGAGGTCGCAGGCGACGAGGAGGGGCGCGTGGCCCTGGCTCTTGAGCCAGTGGCCGAGCTTTCCGGCGAGGGTGGTCTTACCGGCACCCTGCAGACCCGCGAGCATGATCACGGTGGGCGCGGTCTTGGCGAACCGCAGGCGGCGGGTCTCGCCGCCGAGGATGCCGACCAGCTCCTCGTTGACGATCTTGAGGACCTGCTGGGCCGGGTTGAGCGCCTTGGAGACCTCGGCGCCGCGGGCGCGCTCCTTGACGTTCGAGATGAAGGAGCGGACGACCGGGAGGGCGACGTCGGCCTCGAGGAGGGCGATACGGATTTCCCGGGCCGCGGCGTCGATGTCCTGCTCGGAGAGGCGGCCCTTGCCCCTGAGAGACTTGAAGGTCGCGCTGAGGCGGTCGGAAAGCGTATCGAACACGGTGGTCGCGATTCCTCGGGTCGGGGGCGGTAGGTCGACTCCCAGGGTATCGGGCCGCGCCGCCTGCCCGGCCCTGTGGGCCAATTCCCCGCCCTGCCCTGTTCCCGCGGCCCCGGCCGTAGCCGCTGCGCGGGGCTTTCCCCTCCCCGCCCCTTCCCGAAACTGGGGGGCAAGCCCCCAGCCCCCCGGTCCGGCGCGCCGCGGCCGGTGCGCTCAAACGCCGCGCGGGCTGGAATGCCGCGCAGCGGCATGTCCAGCCCCGCCGGCGTTTGAGGCGCGGGGTCTGGGGCGGAGCCCCAGTTCGGGAAGGGGCGGGGAGGGGAAAGCCCCGCGCAGCGGACGCCCCCGGCGCGGCGGGGGCGACGCCGGTCAGGACAGGGCGGACTGGACTGCTGAGGCCAGGGCTGCTGCGGTCGCGGGTGGGAGGGGTTTGCCGTCCGGGTCGGCCACGTACACCGTGTCCACCGCATTGGCCCCCAGGGTCGAGACGTGCGCGCTGCGGACGCGCACCCCCGCGTCCTCCAGCGCCCGCCCGATCCGGTGCAGCAGCCCCACCGCGTCCGGGGCACGGACCTCCAGCACCGTGGCCAGGGAGGAGACGTCCGGGACCACCGTCACGCGGGGCGGCGGGGGCACCACGCCCCGCCGCCGCGGGTAGGCCGCCTCGCGGTCCGCCAGTTTGGCCGGGACGTCCAGCGAGCCGTCCAGCGCGCGGACCAGGTCCGCGCGCAGCCGGGCCGCCTCCGGGAGGGAGCCGTACTCGGCCGCCACCCGCCAGCGCAGCACCAGCACCTCGCCCAGCTGCTCCGGCAGCTCCACGGAGCGCAGGTCGGCGGCCCGGACGGTCAGCCGGTGCAGGGCGAGGACCCCGGCCACGGCGGGCAGCACGCCGGGCTGGTCGGGGACGGCCACCGCCAGCTCCACGCCGACCGCGTCGGGCTCCTGCCGGGCGTGCAGGGTGAGGACGGGTTCGCCGGTGCGCAGGGCCTCCACGGCGAGGCGTTCCTGCTCGGCGCCGGGCAGCGAGAGGTCCGAGGGGGCGGCCGGCGCCCCGTCCAGGACGGCCGCCACCCGGCGGACCAGGTCGGCGACGAGCGAGCCCCGCCAGGCCGACCAGGCCGCCGGGCCGGTGGCCAGGGCATCGGCCTCGGTGAGGGCGTGCAGGAGTTCCAGGGTTCCGGCCGAGCCGACGGCGTCGGCCACCGAGCGGACGGTGGCCGGGTCGTCCAGGTCGCGCCGGGTCGCGGTGTCGATGAGCAGCAGGTGGTGGCGTACCAGGGTGGCCAGCACCGCCGCGTCGGCCGGTTCGAAGCCGACCCGGACGGCGACGTCGCGGGCGATGGTCTCGCCGGCCACCGAGTGGTCGCCGGGCCAGCCCTTGCCGATGTCGTGCAGCAGGGCCGCCATGAGCAGCAGGTCGGGGCGGCCCACCCGGCGGGTCATCGCCGAGGCCCGGACGGCCGTCTCGATCAGGTGCCGGTCCACCGTCCAGGTGTGCACCGGGTTGCGCTGCGGCCGGCAGCGGACCCGCTCCCAGTCCGGGAGGAGCCCGGAGATGATCCCTTCCGCTTCGAGCGCCTCCCAGACGGCGACGGTCGGCTCCCCGGCGCCGAGCAGGGTCAGCAGCTGCTCCCGGGCCTCGGCCGGCCAGGGCACGGGCAGCGGACGTGCCTGCCCGGCCAGCCGGCGTACGGCGTGCAGGGAGACCGGCAGTCCGGCCTGCGCGGCGGCCGCGCCGAGCCGGAGCGGCAGCACCGGGTCGCGGTCCGGGCGGGCGGCCAGGGCCAGGCCCACCTCGCCGTCCTGTTCGACCACGCCCTCGGCGAGCGGGGCCCGCTCGGCCGGCCCGCTGCTGCGGGTGCCGAGGAGTCCGCGGAGCCGGGGCCGGGCCGAGCGGGCCCGCAGCACCCGGCCGACCTCGCGCCAGGTGACGTCCCCGGCGTACGCGACGACCCGCGCGGACTCGTACACCTCGCGGAGCAGCGCGTCCGCGTCGAGCAGGCCGAGCCGGGCCGCCACCTGGTCCTGTTCCTGCAGGGAGAGCCGGTCGCCGGCCCGGCCGGTGACCAGGTGCAGGGCGTCCCGGGCGTCCAGCAGCCGCCGGCGGGCCTCGGCGAGGCCCTCGCGCGGGGCGTCGGCCAGCCAGGAGGCGGCGACGGCCCGCAGCGCTGCGAGGTCCCGGAGGCCGCCGCGGGACTCCTTCAGATCGGGTTCGAGGAGGAAGCGGAGCTCGCCGCACCGCTCGGCCCGGTCCCGGCACATCGAGTGCAGCTGGGGCAGCCGCCGGGCGGCCTGGTTGCGCCAGTCGGCCAGCACCGAGGTGCGCAGCCCGGCGAGCAGGCCGAGGTCGCCGGCGACCGGGCGGGCGTCGAGCAGGCCGAGGTGGACCTTGAGGTCCTCGCCGGCCGTCTTGCGGGCCTCGGAGGGGGTGCGGACCGAGTGGTCCAGAGCGAGTCCCAGGTCCCAGACCGGGTACCAGAGCCGGTCGGCGAGCCGGGACAGGGCCGCGGGGTCGGCCTTGCCGTCGTGGAGCAGCAGCAGGTCGAGGTCGCTGCGCGGGGAGAGCTCGGCGCGCCCGTAGCCTCCGACGGCGACCAGGGCCGCACCCCGTACGCCGCTCTCCTTGACGGCGGCCGCGAACAGGGCGGCCAGCCAGTCGTCGGTCAGGCCGGCCAGGGCGGAACGCCGGGAAGGCCCGGACCGCGACTCCTCGTTGAGGAGTCGCAGCCGGGCCGCGGCGTAACCGCTGGGTCCCGAGTCGGCCGGATCGGTCGTATCCGATGTCGTGTTCTCGACACTCGTCACCCAAGCGCTCCCAAGACCTAGAGGGCGTCCGCGCCGCGTTCGCCGGTGCGGACGCGGACCACCGCGTCGACCGGAACGCTCCACACCTTGCCGTCACCGATCTTGCCGGTCTGGGCGGCGGATACCACGACACCCATGACGTCCTCGGCCGCGTCGTCCTCGACGAGGATCTCGATGCGGATCTTGGGGACCAGGTCGATGGTGTACTCGGCGCCGCGGTAGACCTCGGTGTGGCCGCGCTGGCGGCCGTATCCGCTGGCCTCGGAGACCGTGAGCCCCTGGACGCCGAACTCCTGGAGTGCGCCCTTGATCTCGTCCAGTTTGTGCGGCTTCACGATCGCGGTGATGAGCTTCATGCGTCGACCTTCTTCGAGTGCTGGACTGCGGGGGCGGGTACGGCGGTGCTGCGCGAGGAGGCGCCGCCGCCGGCTCCGCTGAAGTCGTAGGCGGTCTCGGCGTGTTCGACCTGGTCGATGCCGGACACCTCGTCGTCCTCGCTGACCCGCATGCCGATCGTCTTGTCGAGGAGGAAGGCGAGCAGCGCGGACGCGATCAGAGAGTAGGCGAGGACGGAGAAGACTCCGATGGCCTGCTTGCCCAGCTGTTCGAGGCCGCCGCCGTAGAAGAGGCCGGCCGCGTCGGACTGGACTCCGCCGGTGGCGAAGAAGCCGACGAGGAGGGAGCCGAGGATGCCGCCGACCAGGTGGACGCCGACCACGTCGAGGGAGTCGTCGTAGCCGAACTTGTACTTGAGTCCGACGGCCATGGCGCAGAGCAGGCCGGCGATGGCGCCGATCGCGATGGCGCCGAGCGGGGAGCAGGAGCCGCCGGAGGGGGTGATGGCGACGAGGCCGGCGACCGCGCCGGAGGCGGCACCGAGGGTGGTGCAGGCGCCGTGGCGGATCTTCTCGTACGCCAGCCAGGAGAGCATGGCGGCGGCGGTGGCGACCTGGGTGTTGAGGAACATGACGGCGCCGATGCCGTCGTCGTTGCCGAGCCAGGAGCCGGCGTTGAAGCCGAACCAGCCGAACCAGAGGAGGCCCGCGCCGAGCATGACCAGCGGCAGGCTGTGCGGCCGCATCGGGTCCTTCTTGAATCCGACGCGCTTGCCGATGACGAGGATCACGCCGAGGGCGGCGGCGCCGGCGTTGATGTGGACGGCGGTGCCGCCGGCGAAGTCGATGACGCCCATCTCGAAGAGCCAGCCGCCGGCGCCCCAGACCCAGTGGGCGACGGGGAAGTAGACGACCGTGACCCAGAGGGTGATGAAGAGGGCCCAGGCGGAGAACTTGACGCGGTCGGCGAGGGCGCCGCTGATGAGGGCCGGGGTGATGATGGCGAACATCAGCTGGAAGACGGCGAAGACGTACACCGGGATGGTGTAGCCGTCCCAGAGCTGGGTGAGGCCGAGGCCGCTGAGGCCGACGTACTCGGAGGACCAGCCGATGACGGAGCCGATGTCGGAGCCGAAGGCGAGGCTGAAGCCGAAGAGGACCCAGAGGATCGTGACGATCCCCAGGCTGATGAAACTCATCATCAGCATGTTCAGGCTGCTCTTGACGCGGACCATGCCTCCGTAGAAGAAGGCGAGCCCCGGGGTCATCAGCATGACCAGTGCGGAGCAGATGAGCATGAACCCGGTGTTCGCGGCAGACAGCGTCGGGGCGTCTGCGGCAAGGGTCGTGATGGCTGATGGTGCCATCGGCGTCTCCTCGTCGTCGGTACGTTCGCGTGCGGGCGATCGTGTGAAACCTGAGCGGCGGCGTGTTCTCGGCCGGGTGGCGACTGGCCGGTTATTGGCCATGAGATTCGCGCAGGCCGGTTTCCGGCGGTGCCGCTCGGTGTTTCGCGACGGTGACGAAGAGGTCGGGCGTGTTACGTGCCCATGAACATGTGATCGCCGTGTCCGGCCGCGGCGGGGCCCGGATGACCTGGCGTGGGAGAGCCTGATCGGGCTTCGCGGGGTGCCTGCCGCGGCCGGGGTCTCAGACGGCCTCCGCGGACTCGGGGAGGCGGGCGGCGAGGTGGTCGGTGAGCCGGACCACCTCGGCGATGTCGCCGTACTCACGGGCGGCGGTGTCGACGGTCTTGCGGAGCCGGGTGTTCACCCGCTCGGACCGTACCTTTTCGGCCACGTCGAGGGCTTGGCCGACGAGGGCGGTGGCCTGCTCGGGCTGGCGCTGGAGCAGGTGCACCGTGGCCATGCCGATGAGGTTGAGGGCGTAGGAGCGCTGGTGCTCCTCGTCCTTGGCGAAGAGTTCGACGGCCCGTTCCATGACGGGTTCGGCGAGTGAGGCGTAGGTGGGGCTGCGCCCGGCCACGTAGGCCAGGTCGCGGTAGGAGTGGGCGTTCTCGCCGTTGAGTTCGGCCTCGGAGAAGAAGCGGATCCAGTCGGGCTCGGGTTCGCCGCCGAGGCCGGCGTCGCCGAAGGTGTCCTCGGCCATTCGGACGGCCCGCTTGCAGCGGCTGGGCTGGCCCATGTTGGCGTAGGCGCGGGCCTCCATCGCATACAGCATGGCCTGGGTGCGGGGGCCGGCGCAGTCGCGGCTGCCGTACTGGGCGAGGTGGATGAGTTCCAGGGCGTCCTCGGGGCGGCCGAGGTGGATCATCTGGCGGCTCATGTTGGAGAGGATGTACGAGCCGAGCGGTTTGTCCCCGGCCTCCTTGGAGGCGTGCAGGGCGAGCACGAAGTACTTCTGGGCGGTGGGGTGCAGCCCGACGTCGTAGCTCATCCAGCCGGCGAGTTCGGCGAGTTCGGCGGCGACCTTGAAGAGGCGTTTGGCGACGGGCGCCGGGTGGTTCTCCTGGAGCAGGTCGGTGACCTCGTGGAGCTGGCCGACGACGGCTTTGCGGCGCAGTCCGCCGCCGCACTGGGCGTCCCACTGCCGGAACATCACGGTGGTGGCTTCGAGGAGGTCGAGCTCCGGTTCGGAGAGCCGGGGCGGCCGGCGGCCGGTGAGGCCCACCGGCCCCTCCTCGCGCGGTCCGGGGTCGGCGGCCGGGACCGGGACGAGCCAGCGCTGCATGGGCTCGATGAGGGCGGGGCCGGCGGACAGGGCGAGCGAGGTCCCGAGGAAGCCGCGGCGGGCGAGCATCAGGTCACTGCGGGAGAACTCGCCGAGCAGCTCGACGGTCTGGGGGCCTGCCCAGGGGAGGTCGACGCCGGAGACGGACGGGGTCTGGTGGGCGGTGCGCAGGCCGAGGTTCTCGATGGCGACGACGGTGCCGAAGCGTTCGGAGAACAGCTCGGAGAGGATGCGCGGGACGGGCTCGCGGGGCTGTTCGCCGTCGAGCCAGCGGCGGACCCGGGAGGTGTCCGTGCTGATGTGGTGGGCGCCCATCTGGCGGGCGCGGCGGTTCACCTGGCGGGCGAGTTCGCCCTTGGACCAACCGCTGCGTACGAACCAGGAGGTCAGCTGTTCGTTGCGGGCAGCCGACTCCGCGATCGCGTTCGTTCCGCTTGCGTCGTTGCCGCTCACTGGAACGCCCCCATCCGCTCAAGCCTCTACACACGAACCCTGGCGGGGCCCGGGTGGCCCTCCACGGGCCTTCACAAGCCCTTCACGGATTGCCTCCGGCATACCCACGGATGGGGTGGCCGTCGAGGTTCGTGTACCGAAAGTAATCCTACGATCACCCCCACGGCGAGCCCGTTTCCAGAAACGCCACCATTCGCCACCCCTTCGAATGAACTCGCCACCCGTCGGGCGCGATTCACTGGACACAGAACCGCCGCAATGGCACGCAGTGGCTGGGAGTGGGGCGCGTAACCACCCGCCGACCGGACCCGTTGGAGGGGGCATGGGCATGGGCATGGGCTTCACGATCGGCGGCAGCCGGGGCACCAGGGAGTTCCGGACCGGCGCCCGGCGTCGCGGCCGGATGTCGGAGTGCACGGCGGTGGCGGAGTACACCGGCCTGTGGGGCTGGGACGCGGTCCCCGGGGCCCGCGCCGCCGGCCCGGCCCGGGACTGCTCCTGCGGCGATCGGGAATGCGCGGCGCCGGGAGCCCACCCGCTGTCCGGCGCGCCGCTGGTTCCGGCGGGCGCGACCCTGGACGAGGCGACGGAGGCCTGGGCGGACTACCCGGGCGCGGCCGTGCTGCTGCCGGCCGGCCGGACCTTCGACCTCATCGAGGTCGCTGAGGAGGCGGGCCGGCGCGCGCTGGTCCGGCTGGAGCGGATGGGGCTGCCGCTCGGCCCGGTGACCACCACCCCGGACGGCCGGGCCCAGTTCTTCGTGGCCGCTGGTGCGGCGGCGGAGCTGCCGCAGCTGCTGTACCGGATGGGCTGGGACGACGCCGACCTCGACCTCCGCGCCCTGGGCGAAGGCTCCTTCCTGACGGCCCCGCCCTCGGACCACGCTGGCCTGGGCCCGGTCGCCTGGCTCCGTCCCCCGGCCCTGGACACGGCGGGCTGCCCGCCGCAGGCCCGGCTGCTGCTGGGCACCCTGGCGTACATCTGCCACCGCTTCCGGCGGTAGGGGCTGCCCGGGGCACCGCTGCGACCGCCGGGCGGAGCGGGGCTCCGGGTGTGGCAGGGCCCCCGGGCTTCTGGCGAAGCGCGGGGGCCCGGGGGCGACGTACGGCTGCTGCCGATTGCGGCTGCTGCCGGGTCGGGGGACTCGGTCAGTCGCCGATCAGGGCGTCGACGAAGGCGGCCGGCTCGAACGGGGCCAGGTCGTCCGGACCCTCACCGAGGCCGATCAGCTTGACCGGGACGCCCAGCTCGCGCTGGACCGCGACCACGATGCCGCCCTTGGCGGTGCCGTCGAGCTTGGTGAGCACGATGCCGGTGATGTCCACGACCTCGGCGAAGACGCGGGCCTGGGTCAGGCCGTTCTGACCGGTGGTGGCGTCCAGGACGAGCAGGATCTCGTCCAGCGGGCCGTGCTTCTCCACCACGCGCTTGACCTTGCCGAGCTCGTCCATGAGCCCGGTCTTGGTGTGCAGCCGGCCCGCGGTGTCGATGAGTACGACGTCCGCGCCCTCGGCGATGCCCTCCTTGACCGCGTCGAAGGCGATCGACGCCGGGTCGCCGCCCTCGGGGCCGCGCACCGTGCGGGCGCCGACCCGCTCGCCCCAGGTCTGCAGCTGGTCGGCGGCGGCGGCCCGGAAGGTGTCCGCCGCGCCCAGCACCACGCTGCGGCCGTCGGCGACCAGGACCCGGGCCAGCTTGCCGGTGGTGGTGGTCTTGCCGGTGCCGTTGACGCCCACGACCATGATCACGCCCGGGGTGTCCAGGCCGCTCTCGGTCTTGACCACGCGGTCCATGTCCGGGCCGACGAGGGTGATGAGCTCCTCGCGCAGCAGGGCGCGCAGCTCGTCCGGGGTGCGGGTGCCGAGCACCTTGACCCGCTCGCGGAGCCGGTCGACGAGCTCCTGGGTCGGGATCACGCCGACGTCCGCGGTCAGCAGGATCTCCTCGATCTCCTCCCAGGTGTCCTCGTCGAGGTGCTCCCGGGAGAGCAGCGTCAGCAGGCCCTTACCGAGGGTGTTCTGGGAGCGTGCGAGGCGGGCGCGCAGCCGGACCAGCCGCCCGGCGGTGGGCTCGGGCACCTCGATCGCGGGCGGGGCCTCGACGACCGGCTCCTCGACGGCGACCGGCGCCTCGGTCGCGGTCTGCGCGTCCGGGAGTGCGACCTCCTCGATGGTGCGGCGCGGCTCTTCCGTCGTCGGGGCGGCGTCCTCCCCGACCTGCGGTTCGGCGGGCGGGGCAGTGATGGTCGGCGTGCTCGACGGCGCCGGGGGCGGCAGCTGCTTCTTCTTGCGGCTGCTGACCACGAGCCCGCTGATCGCGCCGACCGCGACCAGGGCGATGACTACAGCAAGGATGAGGATGTCCATAACCCCACCAGTATCGGCCACCGCAGCCCCGCACCCCGGTAGCCGGAGGTTACGACAAGGGCTTAAGCCCCTGTTTATACTTTTCGTTCGAAATCTACGATGATGGACAACTCCCCCCACACCCCCACGGAGCACGCATGCCTGCCGAGGCCACCGACGGCGCGACCGACAGCGCGATAGAGACCCGCGGCCTCGAGCCCGTCCCCGACGGCGAGCGCACCGGCCGCGTCCGCGATCTCGTCCCGACCTGGGTGGCCGCCAACATCAGCGTGCTGCTGCTGACCATGGGCGCCGGACTGGTCATCTTCAACGGGCTGAACTTCTGGCAGGTGCTGACCGTCGCCGTCGCCGCGCCCGTGGTCTCGTACGGCATCGTGGGCCTGATCTCCATCGCCGGGAAGCGCGGCGGCGCCCCCGGCATGGCCCTGTCCCGGGCCGTGTTCGGCCAGCGCGGTAACCTCTTCCCGGGCTCGCTGATCTGGATCGCCCGCTGGGGCTGGGAGACCATCAACGCGGTCAGCGGCGCCTACGCCCTCCTGACCGTGCTGGACCTGCTCTTCGGCATCAAGAGCAGCACCCTGCTGATCGTGGTCACCCTGCTGCTGTTCGTCGGCTGCACCTTCCTGGTCTCCGGTCTCGGCATCAACGCGCTGCGGGTCTGCTCGAAGTGGTCGACCTACCTCTTCGGCGCGTTCAGCGTGCTGGTCCTCGGCTACCTCGTCTTCGACACGGCATGGTCCGCGGTCTTCGACAAGCCGGCCGGTTCGACCGCGATGATGATCGCGGGCATCGGCACCATCGCGGCGGGCGGCATCAGCTGGGTCCCCTCCGGTCCCGATTTCACCCGCTACCTGCCGCGCACCGCCTCCTCCCGGGGCATGGTCGGCGCGACCATCGGCGGCGCGGCCGTGGTGGTCATTCCGATGGTCCTGATGGGCGCGGTGATGGCGGTCGGCACCCCGGACCTGGCGAGCGCCCAGGATCCGGTGTCCTTCATCGGCGAGCTGCTGCCCACCTGGATCGCGGTCCCGTACCTGCTGATCGCCCTCGTCGGCATGCTGCTGATCAACTCGATGTCGATGTACTCGGCCGGTTTCACCGCGCAGACCCTCGGCATCAAGGTGCCGCGGGCGTGGGCGGTCAGCGTCAACGCCGTCATCAGCCTGGTCTTCGGCTTCCTGCTGATGGTGGTGGCCACCAGCTTCTTCGGCTCGTTCATCTCCTTCCTGACCCTGCTGGCGGTGGCGTTCTCGGCCTGGATCGGCGTCTTCGGCGTGGACATGCTGCGCCGCCGGACGTACGACGCCGAGGCCCTGTTGGACACCACCCGCACCAGCGCCTACTGGTACCGGGGCGGTTTCGCCTGGCAGGCCATGACCGCCTGGGCGGTCGCCCTGGCCGTCGGCCTGCTCTTCACCAAGGTGGACTGGTTCAGCGGCCCGCTGGCCGCCACCTGGATCGGCGAGAACGGGCTGGGCTGGGCCGCCGGCATTCTGACCTCGGCCGTGCTGTACGCCGTACTGCCGCGCTCGGCGCAGCCGGAGCCGGCCACGCCCGCCGGTGAGGGCGGGCGCGAGCTCGCCGGATCCCTGTCCAACTGACGCCACGTCAGCTACCGTCCCCCTTCGCCACCCACACCACATCGGCGGAGGGGGACTCTCCATGCCCATCACCGTGGCCCGGTTCAATCTCGTCGACCCGAACGGCACCCCCGAGACCCTCTCCGCCCGCTACCGGGCGGCGCTGGAGATGGCGAAGTACGCCGACGACCGCGGCATCGACACCGTCCAGACCGAGGAGCACCACGGCACGGACAACAACTGGCTGCCCTCCCCCTTCGCCTTCGCTGGCGCGGTCTTCGGCGCCACCCGCCGGATCGCGGTCACCGTCTCGGCGATCATCGGCCCGCTCCACGACCCGCTGAAGGTCGCCGAGGACATCGCGGTGCTGGACCTGCTCAGCGGCGGGCGGCTGGTGACGGTGGCCGGCATCGGCTACCGGCCGCAGGAGTACGAGCAGCACGGCGTGGAGTGGGGCCGGCGCGGCCGGCTCCAGGACGAGCTGCTGGAGACTCTGCTCAAGGCCTGGACCGGAGAGCCCTTCGTGTTCCGCGGCCGGACCGTGAAGGTGACGCCGGTGCCCTTCACCCGTCCGCATCCGCTGCTGCTGGTCGGCGGCAGCTCGCAGGCGGCGGCCCGGCGCGCGGCCCGGCTCGGGCTGCCCTTCTTCCCCAGTGCCCACCTGCCGGAGCTGGAGGCGTACTACCAGGGGAAGCTGGCGGAGTACGGGACGGAGGGGTTCTGCATGATGCCGGCGGCCGAGACCCCGCTGCTGCACATCGCCGAGGACCCGGACCGGGCCTGGGCCGAGTACGGCGGGCACTTCCTGCACGAGGCGGGCATGTACGCCTCGTGGCAGTCCAAGGACATCCGCTCGGCGGTCCGCTCCGGTGCCCGGACGGTGGCGGAGCTGCGGGCGGAGGGGGTCTACCGGATCCTGTCGCCGGAGGAGGCCGTGGCGTACGCGCGGGGCGCGGGCGAGGCCGGGAACCTGGTGCTGCATCCGCTGTGCGGCGGGATGCCGGTCGACGAGGGCTGGCGCAGCCTGCAGCTGCTCTGCGAACAGGTACTGCCCCGGCTCAAGGACTGAACCGGGGCAGTGACCCGCATGAGGAGTGGGGTGGTGGCGGGGATGGTTACCCCATCTCCTCCAGCGCCTTGCCCTTGGTCTCCGGCACCCATTTGAGGATGAAGGGGATCGAGAGCACGGCGAAGACCGTGTAGATGACGTAGGCGCCGGACAGGTTCCAGTCCGACAGCGTCGGGAACGTGACGGTGATCAGCCAGTTGGCCACCCACTGGGCGGCGGCGGCCACGCCGAGCGCCGCGGCCCGGATGCGGTTGGGGAACATCTCGCCGAGCAGCACCCAGACGACCACGCCCCAGGAGAGGGCGAAGAAGAGCACGAAGCAGTGCGCGGCGACGAGCGCGACGGTGCCCTGGGTGTCGGGCATGGAGATGTTGTCGCCGGTTCCCGTCTTGTAGGAGAACGCCCAGGCGGCGAGTCCGAGGGAGATCGCCATGCCGACGGAGCCGATGAGGGCGAGCGGCTTGCGGCCGAGCCGGTCGACGAAGATCATCGCGATCACCGTGCCGATGATGTTGATGATCGAGGTGGTGAAGGAGTACAGGAACGAGCTGGTCGGGTCGATGCCGACGGACTGCCACAGCGAGGAGCTGTAGTAGAAGATCACGTTGATGCCGACGAGCTGCTGGAAGACCGACAGGCCGATGCCGATCCAGACGATGGGCATCAGGCCGAAGCGGCCGCCGAGCAGGTCCTTGAAGGTGGACTTGTGCTCGGAGCGCATGGCCAGGTCGATCTCGTGGACCCGCGCGTCCAGGTCGATCCCGGTGCCCTCGACCTCGCTGAGGACCTTTTTGGCCTGCTCGGTGCGGCCGACGGAGATCAGGAAGCGCGGGGACTCGGGAATGACGAAGGACAGCAGGCCGTAGAGGACGGCGGGGACCACCATCACGCCCAGCATCCACTGCCAGGCCTCCAGGCCGCCGATCTCGCCGCGCTGGTCGCCGTCGGCCAGGTTGAGGATGCCCCAGTTGACCAGCTGCGAGATCGCGATGCCGATGACGATCGCGGCCTGCTGGAAGGAGGCCAGCCGGCCTCGGTAGGCGGGCGGGGAGACTTCGGCGATGTAGGCCGGGCCGATGACCGAGGCCATGCCGATGCCGAATCCGCCGATGACCCGCCACATGGCGAGGTCCCAGAGGGCGAAGGGGACCGCCGAGCCGATCGCGCTGGCGGTGAAGAGCACGGCGGCGATCTGCATGCAGCGGATGCGCCCGATCCGGTCCGCGATCCGGCCGGCCGTCGCGGCGCCGAGCGCGCAGCCGATGAGGGCTGCGGCGATCACCTGGGCGAGCGCCTCGGAGCCGATGTCGAAGCGCTCCCGGATGGCGACGACGGCTCCGTTGATGACGGAACTGTCGTAGCCGAAGAGGAAACCGCCCATCGCGGCGGCCGCGGTGATGAAGATGACGTGGCCGAGATGGTCGGGCTGCGAGGTGGGTCCGCCGCCTGACGCCGAGGCCGGCGCTGTGCTGGTCAAGGTGTGCTCCGTGGGGTTTTGTCCGTCCTCCCAGTGGCGCATGGTTCACGATCTTGCACCACCCGAAGGCGGGAGACAGCGGAGCGAGCCTATGTGTTCAGTTTCTGAAGTCAAGGGGCGGGGTCAATGTTCCACTGGCGAGTGATGCGCCGAGTTGACTTCACCTCTTGAAGGAATCTTGAGGCAACCTGCGGAATCTTCAGCGAAGCCGCTGGCTGATGACCTTGGAGACCCCGTCGCCCTGCATCGAGACCCCGTACAGCGCGTCGGCGACCTCCATCGTCCGCTTCTGGTGCGTGATCACGATCAGCTGTGAGCTCTCCTGGAGCTCTTCCATGATCCGGATCAGCCGCTGCAGGTTGGTGTCGTCGAGTGCGGCCTCGACCTCGTCCATCACGTAGAAGGGGCTGGGCCGTGCCTTGAAGATCGACACCAGTAGGGCCACGGCGGTCAGCGACCGCTCACCGCCGGACAGCAGCGACAGCCGCTTGACCTTCTTGCCCGGCGGGCGGGCCTCCACGTCCACCCCGGTGGCGAGCATGTTGTCCGGATCGGTCAGGATCAGCCGGCCCTCACCGCCGGGGAACAGGCGGGAGAACACACCCTCGAACTCCCGGGCGGTGTCCCGGTACGCCTCGGTGAACACCTGCTCGACCCGCTCGTCGACCTCCTTCACCACCTGGAGGAGGTCCGCCCGGGTCTTGCGGAGGTCGTCGAGCTGCTCGCTCAGGAACTTGTGCCGCTCCTCCAAAGCGGCGAACTCCTCCAGGGCGAGCGGGTTGACCTTGCCGAGCTGCTGGTAGGCGCGCTCGGCGGCCTTCAGCCGCTTCTCCTGCTGGGCGCGGACGAACGGACCGGGCTGGTTGCGCGGGTGCTCCGGGTCCTCCGGGAGGTCCTCGCCCTCTGCGGGCAGCGAGGGCGGCACGGGCTGGTCCGGTCCGTACTCGGCGATCAGCCCGGCGGGCTCCACGCCGAGCTCCTCCAGCGCCCGGGTCTCCAGCTGCTCGATGCGGAGCCGCTTCTCGGCGCCGAGCACCTCGCCGCGGTGCACCGAGTCCGTCAGCTTGTCGAGTTCGCCCTTGAGGTCGCGGCCACGGGTCCGGGCCTGGGCCAGCTCCTGCTCGCGCAGCCCCTTGGCGTGCTCGGCGTCGCGCCGCTCCCCGTCCGCGCGCTCCAGGGACACCTCGATGTGGGCGAGGAGCTGGCGGGCGCCCTCGGCAACGGCGGCGGCCACCTCGGCCTCGTGGCGCAGCCGGGCCTTGCGCCGCTCGGCCCTGGCGCGGGCCTCGCGCTCGGCGCGGGCCGCCCGGTCGAGGCCGTCGGCCCGGCCCGCCAGTCCCTTGACCCGCTCCTCGTGCGTGCGCAGCTGCAGCCGCGCCTCCATCTCGGTCTGCCGGGCGTTGGCACCGTCGGCGGCGAGCCGGTCCCGGACGGCGGTGTCCGGCTCCTCCTCCACCGGCATCTCCTCGGCGACGGCGAGCCGCTCGGCGCACTCCTCGACCTCCATCAGCGCCTGGTCCAGGGCGTCCTGGGCCTTCGCCGCGGCGGTGGCACTGCGTTCGGCCTCGCCGGCCGCGCCCTTGGCCTGGCCGGCGAGCCGGCCGAGCTGCTGGGCGACCCCGGCCCGGGCCCGCTCCGCTTCCCGGCGCCGCTCGGCGAGCTCCTCGACGAGCACGGCGGCCGTCTTCCGCCGCTGCTCGGCGGCCGTCCGTACGTCGGCGAGCTCGCCGCACCGCACCTCGAGCTCGGCCAGCTCGCGGGCGGCCTCGTCGACGGCGGCCTGCACCTCGATGAGGCTGGGCACGCCGGCGGACCCGCCGTGCGCGAGGTGTGCACCGAGCACGTCCCCGTCGTGGGTCACGGCGACGAGCTCGGGCTGCGCGGCGACCAGGGCCTCGGCGTCGTCGAGCCCCGGGACGACGACGTAGTCCCGCAACACCCAGCCCACGGCCCGGCCCAGCGCCTCGTCCCCGTGCACGAGCTCGGCCGCCCGGACGCCGGACCCCTGCCCTGACGCCGGCTCCTCGGCGAGCCCCCCACCCACAGCCGCGGCCCCGGTGGGCAAGGGGTCCGGGGCATCGCCCGCCGGAGCCGCGCCGGCCGCGGCCGCCCCTTCGGCGGCGAAGCCGCCGACCGGGTGCAGGGCCGGGGCCGCGCCCGGCTGGGCACCGGCAGCGGAACTGCCCAGGTGGTTCGGGGCCGTGCCCGGCTCCACCGCCGTATCGGCGGCGGAGCCCGCCACGCGGCGGAGCCGCATGTCGGTACCGCCGGAAGCGGCGGGGTGGGGGATCTCGACTCCTGCCGCCACCCCGGCCTGCCCCCGCGCACCCGCACCACACGCCTCAGCCGCGACGCCCGCGGCCGCAGCGGCGCCCCGGACGGAGTCCGCATCGGGGGCCGAACCCGGTGCGGGAATGCCCGGCACGGCCGCCGGTGGGGTGATCAGGAACGTGGCTCGGCCCGCCTCGGTGGTGCGGAGGTGGCGCAGGGCCGACGCCGCCGAAGCCGCCGAGGTCACCGCCAGCGCATCCGCCGCCGCCCCCAGCGCCGCCGCGACGGGGATCTCGTACCCCGGGGTCACCGTCAGCCGCTCCGCCGCCGGGCCGAGGAGGCCGGTCAGCTGTTCCCGTGCGGCCAGCAGCGCGCCCGTGCCGTCCTTCCGGCGCAGGCCCAGGGATAGGGCGTCGTGCCGCGCGGATACCGCCGCCCGGGAGCGTTCGGCCGCCGCGACCGCGTCCCGCGCCGCGCCCAGCGCCCCTTCCGCCTCGGCGAGTTCCGCCCGGGCCGCCTCGTGTTCCGCCGCCACGCCCGTGTCCTGGTCGGCGTCCCCGACCTCCGCGGCGAGTGCTTCGTACTCCTCGCGTGCCGCCACCGCGCGGGTCTCCGCCTCGTCCCGCGCCGCCACCAGCCGGTCGATCTCCGCCTGGGCTGCGCCCGCCCGGGAGCGGGCCGCGCCGAGCCGGCCGGTGAGCCGGGCCAGGCCCTCGCGCCGGTCGGCGATGGCCCGGGCCGCGTCCCGCAGCCGGCGCTCCTCCTCGGCGAGGGTGCGTTCCAGTTCGGCGCGGTGCGCGACCGTGTCCTCCAGGGCCCGGCTCGCGGCCTCCAGCGCGGCGGCGAGCTCCGCTTCCTGCTCGCGGATGCGGGCCGCTTCCCGTTCCAGGTCCTCGGGATCGCGGCCGCGCCGCTCCTCCTCGGCCGGGGCGGTGGCGCTCTTGACCCGGGCGTCCGCCAGCGAGACGGTGCCGCGGACCCGTTCGGCCAGCTGGGACAGCTCGTACCAGGTCTGCTGGGCCTGACGGAGGCGGGGAGCCAGGTCCCGGACGGAGGATTCCAGCGCGGCCTCGCGCCGCAGCGCGAGGGACAGTTCCGCTTCGGCCGCGTCCTTGCGTTCCTTCAGCGCCTCCTCGTCCGCGATCTCCGCGTCCAGCGCGGACCGCAGGGTGACCAGGTCGTCGGCGAGCAGGCGCAGCCGGGCGTCGCGCAGGTCGGCCTGGATCACGGCGGCCCGCCGGGCCACCGCCGCCTGCCGCCCCAGGGGCTTCAGCTGCCGCCGGAGTTCCTCGGTGAGGTCCTGAACCCGCGCCAGGTTCGCCTGCATCGCGTCGAGTTTGCGCAGCGCCTTCTCTTTGCGCTTGCGGTGTTTCAGGACGCCGGCCGCCTCCTCGATGAAGGCCCGGCGCCCCATCGGGTCGGCGTGCAGGACGGAGTCCAGCTGGCCCTGGCCGACGATGACGTGCATCTCGCGGCCGATGCCGGAGTCCGACAGCAGTTCCTGGATGTCGAGCAGCCGGCAGGTGTCGCCGTTGATCTGGTACTCGCTGCCGCCGTTGCGGAACATGATCCGCGTGATGGTGACCTCGGCGTACTCGATCGGCAGTGCGCCGTCGGAGTTGTCGATGGTCAGGGACACCTCGGCACGGCCCAGCGGCGGGCGGCCGGTGGTGCCGGCGAAGATGACGTCCTCCATCTTCCCGCCGCGCAGGGACTTGGCGCCCTGCTCACCCATGACCCAGGACAGCGCGTCCACCACATTGGACTTGCCGGAGCCGTTCGGGCCCACGACACAGGTGATCCCGGGCTCGAAGCGCAGGGTGGTGGCGGAGGCGAACGATTTGAAGCCGCGCAGGGTCAGGGCCTTGAGGTGCACGCCGCCGGACTCTACCTTTCACGTTCGGTTTCACCCATGAAGGTGCAGGGCACAACAGACGTTAAAAGAAATCGGCCCCGCGCGTGGATCACCGCGGGGAGGAGTCGGCGCAAAGAAAGAAGGGACGCCGAAGCGTCCCTTGCAGATCATACGGGGCTGGAATCAAGCGACGAGATCGCGGATCAGGTGAGCGCAGGCTCCGCCTGGGGTACGTCGATGTCGATGCTGTCGAGCAGCGAGTCTCCGTGCTGAGCGGCGGCCGTCAGCGCGTCGTTCTCGGACTGAATCCGTACAAGCTCGGACTCGAGGTCCTGGACGCGCTGCTGAAGCCGTCGCATCTCGGCGAGGAGTCGCGGGTCGGAACCGCCGACGTAACCGAGAAGCGCCTTTGCCATGATGGATGGTCCTCCACACTGAGTGACCGACCGAAGCGGTGTGGGTCGTGAGGGAATCGCACCCGCGGTGTCCGGCAGCGCCAGTCAGTCACTGCGCTACTACTGCCAACACTGCCAAACAGCCCAGATGCGCGGGGCTTCCAGCGTCTCACCAAAAAGTTTGACGGTCAACACGATCACGCCCCGTATCGGCGGGCAGCCCGGCGTTCTCACGGCCCGCGGCCGGGGCACGGAGATCGTCCTCGCCTCCGAGCCTTCCACGGATCGGCGCGGGCGGCAACGTATACGCAGATCAGTGCATGATCAGCGAATCGCAAAACCGTCGTAGCCGCCGCGCGGGGTGCCCCAGATCTCCGTCACTCCGTCGACCCGCCCGGGCGTGTCGGAAGATCGCAGCCAGTCGAGCAGCCGGTGGCAATTCTCACGTTGCCCTTCTGCCACAACCTGCACTCGGCCGTCGTCGAGATTGAGCGCGAAGCCGGTCAGTCCGCCGATCTCCAGCGCATTTGCCCTGGTGAACCAACGGAAGCCCACTCCTTGTACACGGCCGCGTACCCATGCGGTCATCCGGACGTCTTCGTTCATGCGTGAACGCTAACGGTGCCATCACTTCCGCCGCGCATCGCCCCGGCAGCTCATTGGCGTACAGTCGCCGACCGATGAACTCACCCATTTGGGTGAGTAAAGGTTGATCTTGGAAGGCAACGCCGATGGGACGTCACCGCCTGCCCGCGCCGCCTCGCGCCAAGCGCGGCACCGCCGTACGCAACGGTCTCCTCGGCGTATCCGTTGCCGTGGCCCTGGGAACGGCCGCCGTGACGACCGGCCTGGTGCCGGTCGGCAGCGCCTTCCCGTACGTCGGCACGGACGGCGGCGGCGACCGGAAGAGCGAGGCGAAGGCGAAGCCCGAGCCCACTCCGGCCCCCGACCTCCAGCAGCAGGGCGGCCTGGCCAACCTGCCGGGCCGGGCCCCCACCGGCCCCGGCACGAGCGGCGGCACCCACTCCGCCCCGGCAAACCCCCCGGCCTCCCCGACCCCGTCGGCCAAGCCCACCCCCTCGGCCAAGCCCACCCCCTCGGCCAAGCCCACTCCCCTGGCCAAGCCCACTCCCTCGGCCAAACCCACCCCGTCGGCCAAGCCCGCTCTCCCGGCCTCCGCCGCCCCCAAGGCGAAGCCCACGCCCTCCCCCTCCAAGGCTCCGACGAAGAAGGCCCCCGCCCCGGCTCCCAAGCCGACCCCCGCTCCGACGAAGGCCAAGCCCGCACCGGTGGTCCCGCCGACCCCGTCGACCGGCCACTCCGCCGAGGAGACCGCCGTGCTCAACCGGGTGAACGTGGAGCGCGCGGCGGCCGGCTGCGGCCCGGTGCGGGCGAACTCGCCGCTGGCGGGACTGGCCGGGGCGTTCAGCAAGGACATGGCCGTCCGGAACTTCTTCGGCCACACCGACCCCGACGGAAAGACCCCGTGGGACCGGGCCGCCGCGGCCGGCATCTCCGGCCTCGGCGGCGAGAACATCGCCCGCGGCCAGGGTGACGCCGACGCCGTGATGAAGGCCTGGATGAACAGCCCGGGCCACAAGGCGAACATCCTCAACTGCGAGTTCCGCACCCTGGGCGTCGGCATGTACGACGCCGCCGGCGGCCCCTGGTGGACCCAGAACTTCGGCTTCTGACGGCGGGCGGCCGCGTCAGGCGGTGACGGCCGCGCGGCCGGCCAGGAAGACCCGGGCGGTGTCGGCGACCCGGCGGCCCAGGTGCTCGGCCGTCGCGATGTCGGCCTTGTGCACCGCCTCGACGCCCTGGTCGGAGTTGGACTGCGCGGCCGCGCCGGAGAAGAAGCCGAGCCGGTTGAGGTCGTTCTCGGAGGCCGTGGAGGAGTTCCAGCCCGGCTTGAGGCCGAGGTTGACCCAGTTCATGCCGTGCTGTGCGGCGAGCGTCTGGAAGTACTGCAGGGTGTGCAGCTTGTCGCCGCTCTTGGAGGCGGAGTTGGTGAAGCCGGCCGCCAGCTTGTCCTGCCAGGCGTCGCCGAACCAGCGCTTCGAGGTGGCCTCGGCGAAGACGTGGAAGGCACCGGAGGCGGTGCCCATGTACGTCGGGGAGCCGAAGACGATCGCGTCGGACGCGTCCAGCAGCTCCCACTGCGCATCGTCGATCTCGTCCACCTTGATCAGGTGGACCGTGGCGCCGGCGTCGGCCGCTCCGGCCCGGACGGCCTCGGCGACGACGGCGGTGTGGCCGAATCCCGAGTGGTAGGCGATCGAGACGACGGGGGTGTGCGCGGACATGGCTGATCTCCCTCAGCAGTGGTGCGGGTGCGTGGTGCAGTGAGGAAAGGTAAGCACTAACTTTTAGAAAGCGCAAGCTCATGGTTAGCGCTGCCTCGGAGTACGCTGAACGCATGGAGACCCCTGTCCGCACCGAAGCCTGCGGCAACGACCTGCCGTACGACGTCTTCGCGCGCGCCTGCCCGTCCCGCGAAACCCTGGAGCACGTCACCGGGCGGTGGGGCAGCCTGACCGTGAGCGCACTCCACGACGGCGCGTGCCGGTTCAACGAACTGCGCCGCCGGGTCGACGGCGTGAGCGAGAAGATGCTGTCCCAGACGCTGCACGCGCTGGAACGGGACGGCATCGTGCACCGCGAGGCACAGCCGACCAACCCTCCGCGGGTGGACTACGAGCTGACCCCGATGGGCCGCGAGGTCGCGGAACGGCTGATGGCCCTGATCCGCTTCCTGGAGGGCAGCACCCCGCAGGTGCTCCGGTCCCGGGAGCGTTACGACGAGGCGCGCGGCGGCCTCTGACAGCGCGGGCAGAAGTAGCTGGACCGGTTCATCCAGGGCCTGCGGCGCATGGCCGTGCCGCAGCGGCGGCACGGCTCGTCCTCGCGCCCGTACGCGTCGAGCGAGCGCTCGAAGTAGCCGGACTCGCCGTTCACGTTGACGTACAGGCTGTCGAAGCTGGTCCCGCCGACCGCGAGGGCCGCGTTCATCACGTCCCGGACGTGGCCGAGCAGTTCCCGGCTCTTCGGCCGGGTCAGGTCGGCGGTGGGCCGCTCGTAGTGCAGCCGGGCCCGCCAGAGCGCCTCGTCGGCGTAGATGTTGCCGACCCCGCTGATGAGCGACTGGTCCAGCAGGGCCCGTTTGACGGTGGTCCGCTTGGCGCGCAGGGCCAAGTGGTAGGCCGTCTCGTCGAAGAGCGGATCGAGCGGGTCCCGCGCGATGTGCGCGATGACGTCCGGCAGCCCGTCCGGGCTGCCGGGGACGGTGTCGTGCAGCGAGAGCCCGCCGAAGGTGCGCTGGTCGACGAAGCGCAGCTCGGTGCCGGCCGAGTCGGCGAACCGGACCCGGATGCGCAGGTGCTTCTCGTCCGGCGCGTCCTGCGGCTGCACCAGCAGCTGGCCGCTCATCCCGAGGTGCCCGAGCACCGACACGTCCCGCCCCGCGAGCGGCAGCCACAGGTACTTGCCCCGGCGTATCGGCACGCCGATGGTCTGCCCGGTCAGCCGGGCGGCGAAGTCGGGCGCGCCGGCCGGGTGCCGGCGCACGGCCCGCGGGTGCAGCACCTCGACCGCGGCGACGGTCCGCCCGGCCACCCAGCGCTCCAGGCCGCGCCGTACGACTTCGACCTCGGGCAGCTCGGGCACGGTGTCTCCTCGGGAGGGGGCAGGGATCCACGGCGAGCCTACCGGCGGCCGCGGAAACGGCTCCGCCCGCCCCGGGAAGGTCGGGGCGGGCGGAGTGGACAGCCGAAGGAGGCCGGTCAGGTCAGGCGTCGGGGGCCGGATCGGCGGGCGTCGGCACCCCGCCGTCCTCGGCCGAGACCGCGGCCGGAGCCGGGGCCGCAGCGGGCGCCGCGGCCGCAGCCGCGGCGGCCGCGGCTTCCGCCGCGATCCGCTCGTCCGCAGCCGCGCGGATCGCGCGCCATGCGGACTCCGCTGCCTGCTGTTCTGCTTCCTTCTTGCTGCGGCCGGTGCCGGTGCCGTACGAGACACCACCGACGCGGGCGGCAGCAGTGAAGGTCTTCTCGTGGTCCGGGCCGGTCTCGGAGACCAGGTATTCCGGCACGCCAAGGCCTTCCGCCGCGGTGAGTTCCTGGAGGCTGGTCTTCCAGTCCAGTCCGGCACCGAGGTTGGAGGACTTCTCGATCAGCGGGTCGAAGAGCCGGTGGACCAGCTCCGAGGCCGCGTCGAGGCCCTGGTCGAGATAGACCGCGCCGATCACCGCTTCAAGGGTGTCGGCGAGGATCGAGGCCTTGTCCCGGCCGCCCGTGCCCTCTTCGCCCCGGCCGAGCCGGATGAAGGAGCCGAGTTCGAGGCCGCGCCCGACCTCCGCCAGCGCACGCGAATTGACCACCGCGGCCCGAAGCTTGGCCAGCTGGCCTTCGGGCAGGTCGGGGTGGGTCCGGTACAGCGTGTCCGTGACCACCAGGCCGAGCACGGAGTCCCCGAGGAACTCCAGCCGCTCGTTGGTGGGCAGACCGCCGTTCTCGTACGCGTACGAACGGTGGGTCAGCGCACGTACCAGAAGGGCGGTCTCGAGCTGATACCCGAGCCGCCCTTCCAGAAGCGTGTGGGACGAGGCCGCGTTGTTGCTGTCCGCCTGCTTTTTTTCGCCGGCAAGCTCAGACATTGCGCCTCTCACCAGCCGCTCAGACCTCGAGGACCTGGCGCTTGTTGTAGGTGCCGCAGCTCGGGCACGCGATGTGCTGCTGCTTCGGCTCCTGGCAACGCTCACACGAAACCAGGGTGGGGACCGCAGCCTTCCACTGCGACCGGCGGTGGCGCGTGTTGCTGCGCGACATCTTCCGCTTCGGAACAGCCACGGCTACTTCTCCTGCTTCTCGGCGGCGCCCCGGACGTCGTCTACGTCAGAAGCTGTGCCGCTCATGTTGTCCTTCTCGTCGTCCTGATCGGTCACGACGAGTCCCTGCAATGCCGCCCAACGGATGTCGACGGCGTCGTGGTGGTGGTCCGGGTCGTCGTTCAGGCTGAGCCCGCAGTCGGGGCACAGACCGAGACAGTTCTCCCGGCACACCGGCTGCAGCGGCAGTGCGAGCACCACCGCGTCCCGCAGCACGGGTTCGAGGTCGAACAGGCCGTCCTCGAGGTAGAGCCTGTCCTCGTCGTCCTCGGCGTCGTCGCCCGGCTCCGCCTTTGCGCGGTTCCGGTCGTCGGCGTCAGGGTACGAGAACATCTCCTGGAAGTCCGTGTCGAGCTCACGCTCCACGGCCTCCAGACACCTTACGCACTCCCCCACGGCCAGTGCACGGGCGGTGCCTGTGACAAGCACCCCTTCCATGACCGACTCGAGGCGGAGGTCGAGCTGCACCGGGGCGCCTTCCGGTACCCCGATGACCCCGTCGAGACCGAAGTCCGCCGGAGCCGCGATCTCGCGGGACAGCCGCTGCAAGGCACCAGGACGCCGACCCAGCTCGTGCGTGTCGAACACGAGAGGGTTGCGGTGGTCGAGGCGGGTGTTCAGGGCCGTTCCTGCTTTCGAAGATCACTGTTCTGCATGCGTTCGGGCACGCAAGACGGCGGCGCATACGCGCGACCGAAGAGCCAGGATACCCGGCGCTTCGCTCTGAGCCCAATCCGCTGCCCGCGGGCTGCTAGCGGCCCTGCTCGTACTGGCGCAGCTGGTCCAGGTTGATCATGCTCGTGTCGAAGAAGCTGGTCTCGTCCAGGGCCGGCTGCTGCGGGTGCTGGGGCTGCTGCGCCTGCTGGGGCTGCTGGTAGGCCGCGTACGGGTCGGGCTGCTGCTGGTACGCGTACGCCTCGTAGCCGGGCTCCGGCTGCTGCTGGTGCTGCTGCTGCTGGTAGCCCGCGTACGGGTCCTGGTACGGGTACGCGTCCTGCTGCTGGGGCTGCTGGTGCTGCCCGGAGTACTGCGCGGCGTAAGCCGCTCCGGTGGAGCCGGTGCTTGCACCGGGGTACGTGTCGTACACGGGCTCCGGCTGGGCCGGGATCTGCGGCCGGTCCCCCGCCGGCTCCGGGTCCGGCTCCGCCAGGGCGGCCAGGAAGTCCGCGTCCCCGGCCGTCCGGGACTGCGGGACGCCGGCCGCGTCCTGGGCCGCCATGTGCGCCCCCAGATCGTCCGTGGCCACCCGGCCCTGGAGCTTCTGCCGGCCGCGGCCGACCGCCTCCAGGGTCTTGGCGAGCACCGCCTCGAAGGTGGCGAGCTTGGCCGAGATGTACTCGTCCGCGTTGGCGTAGCCCTCGTCGGCGAGGCCCGGTCCGCCGCCCAGCAGCTTCTCCCGGCCCCGGTCCACCGAGCCGATGGTCTTGGTCAGCACGACCTCGAAGTTCGCGAGCTTGCTGTCCACGTAGTCGTCCGCCTCGGCGCGGATCTCCTCGGCCTCCCGGCGGGCCTCCGCCAGGATCCGGTCCGCCTCGCCCTGCGAGCGGCGCGCGACCTCCGTGTCGGAGACCAGCGAGCCGCGCTGGGCGTGCGCCGACTCGATGATGCGCTCGGCCTCCTGGCGGGCTTGCTCGACCATCTGGTCGCGGCCGCCGATCAGCTCCTGCGCCTGCGCGAGGGAGCCGGGCAGTGCCTGGCGCACCTCTTCGAGCAGGGCGAGCAGCTCGGCGCGGTGGATCACGCAGGAGGAGGACATGGGCATGGACCGGGCGCCGGCGACCGCCGCGACGATGTCGTCGAGCTTCTTCTGCACGTCCATACGGGCTCGCACTCTCTCGGCCTCGGGCGGTTCCTGAGACGGACGGGACGACTGTAAGGCCACCCCGAGGCCGCAGGACACCGCCTGGTGCGGCGACGGGCGGTTCAGCGGTTGCCGAGACGTTCCATCAAGGCCGCGTGCACATGCGGCGGCAGCAGGTGGGAGACGTCGCCGCCCCAGGCCGCCACCTCCTTGACCAGGGAGGAGGAGAGGAAGCTGTAGGTCGGGTTGGTGGGCACGAAGAGCGTTTCGACCCCGGAGAGCCCGTTGTTCATCTGGGCCATCTGGAGTTCGTAGTCGAAGTCGCTGACCGCGCGCAGGCCCTTGACGATGGCGGGGATGTCGCGCTGCTTGCAGAAGTCGACCAGCAGGCCGTGGAAGGACTCCACCTCGATGTTCCCGTAGTCGGCCGTGGCCTCGCGGATCAGCTCGATCCGCTCCTCGACGGTGAACAGGCCCTGCTTGGACTGGTTGATCATCACGGCGACGTGGACGACGTCGTACAGCTTCGAGGCGCGTCCGATGATGTCGAGGTGTCCGTTGGTGATCGGGTCGAAGGATCCCGGACAGACGGCGCGGCGCAACTGAACTCCCTCGTTCATGAGTCTTCGCTGGTGAGAGCGGCGCGACCGTACCAGAGGGTGCCTTCGCCGTACCGCCTGGAGCGGAGCGGCTCGAACCCGTCCGGCCAGGGGAAGTCGCCGCTTCGAGTGCTGCGTTCCACGGTGACGAGCGCGTCGCCGGTGAGCCAGCCATTGGACCGGAGTGTGAGCAGGATCTCGCCAAGATCGTGGCTTGTGACGGCGTAGGGCGGGTCCAGGAAGACGATGTCGTACGGGTCGCCGGAGGCGGGGCCGGCGGCGACCTGCTCGGCCTTGCCGGCCCGGAACTCAGCTCCCGGCAGGCCCAGCGTCCGGATGTTGTCCCGGATGGTCTTCGCGGCCCTCGGGTCGGCTTCGACGAGGAGGGTGTGGGCGGCGCCGCGGGAGAGGGCTTCCAGGCCGACGGCGCCGGAGCCGCCGTACAGGTCGAGCACCCGGGCTCCGGCGACGCCGTGCAGGGACTCCCAGGTGGAGAACAGGCCCTCGCGCGCCCGGTCCGAGGTGGGCCGGGTGCCGGTACCGGGGGGCACGGCCAGCCGTCGCCCGCCGGCGCTGCCGGCGATCACGCGGGTCATCTGGGTTCCTTCACGTCTGCGGGGTGGCAGCCGCCCTGGCGGAGCGGCCACCCCCATTGTCAGCCCTTCTCCAGATACTGCTCCCGTTCGGTGTCGAGGAGGGCTTCGAGGGCGGTCCGCAGGCAGGGCAGCCGCTCGAGTTCCGGGTCGGCGGCGACCACTCGGGCCGCCTCCTCCCGGGCCTGGGCGATGACCTCCTCGTCCTCGATGACGGCGAGCATGCGCAGCGAGGAGCGGACACCGGACTGGGCCTGGCCGAGGACATCGCCTTCGCGGCGCTGCTCCAGGTCGATGCGGGAGAGCTCGAAGCCGTCGAGGGTGGCGGCGACGGCGGCGAGCCGGGCCCGGGCGGGGCTGGCCTCGGGCATCTCGCTGACCAGCAGGCACAGCCCGGGGGCGGAGCCGCGGCCGACCCGGCCGCGGAGCTGGTGCAGCTGGGAGACGCCGAACCGGTCCGCGTCCATGATCACCATCACGGTGGAGTTGGGCACGTTGACGCCGACCTCGATGACGGTGGTGGCGACCAGGACCTGCACCTCGCCGGCGGCGAACCGCCGCATGACCTCGTCCTTGTCGGCCGGATCCATCCGCCCGTGCAGCACCTCGACGGCGAGTCCGGCCAGCGGGCCGCCGCGGAGCTGCTCGGCGATGTCCACGACGGCGAGCGGGGGCCGCTTCTCCGCCTCGTCCTCGGCGGAGGCCGGGGCCTTCTTCTTCTCGGCCGACTCGTCGAGGGCGTCGCCGATCCGCGGGCAGACCACGTAGGCCTGGTGGCCCTTCTCCACCTCCTCGCGGACCCGTTCCCAGGTCCGGGCGAGGAAGTGGGGCTTGTCCTTGGCGGGCACCACATGGGTGGCGATGGGCGAACGGCCGGCCGGCAGCTGGTCCAGGACGGAGGTCTCCAGGTCGCCGAAGACGGTCATGGCCACCGTGCGCGGGATGGGGGTCGCGGTCATCACCAGGAGGTGCGGGGGCTGTTTCCCCTTCGACCTGAGCGCGTCGCGCTGCTCCACGCCGAACCGGTGCTGTTCGTCCACCACGACCAGGCCGAGGTCGTGGAACTGCACCTTGTCCTCGATCAGGGCGTGGGTGCCGATGACGATGCCGGCCTCGCCGGTGACCAGGTCGAGCAGCGCCTGTCGCCGGGCGGGCATCCCCATGGACCCGGTGAGCAGCACCACCTTGGTGCCCTGCTCGGCGCCGCCGAGCATGCCGCCCTCGGCGAGCTCGCCCATCATCTCGGTGACGGACCGGTGGTGCTGCTGGGCGAGGACCTCGGTGGGGGCGAGCATGGCGGCCTGTCCGCCGGAGTCGACGACGGCGAGCATGGCGCGCAGCGCCACCATCGTCTTTCCGCTGCCGACCTCGCCCTGGAGGAGGCGGTGCATGGGGTGCTCGGTGGCTAGGTCGTCGAAGATCTCGCGGGAGACGTTCTCCTGGCCCTCGGTCAGGGTGAAGGGGAGCTTGGCGTCGAAGGCGTCGAGCAGGCCGCCGGGGACCGGGCGGCGCGGGGCGGCCGGGAGCTGGCCGTCGGCGTGCCGGCGGCGGGCCAGGGCGACCTGGAGGACGAAGGCCTCGTCCCACTTGAGGCGCTCGCGGGCGCGGGCGACGTCGGCCTTGTCGCGCGGGCGGTGGATCTTCTGCAGGGCCTCGGGGAGGGTGACCATGCCGCGGCCCTCGCGCAGGGCGGGCGGCAGCGGGTCGACGGCTTCCGGGGCGCTGGGCAGGACCGCGTCCACGGCCTTGGAGATCTTCCAGGTCTCCAGTTTGGCGCAGGCCGGGTAGATGGGGATGAGCTGGTTGGCGAACGCGTCCACGGCGTCGCGGTCCGAGGTGTCGCCGCCCAGCAGCTCGTACGCGGGGTGGGCGAGCTGGAGCTTGCGGTTGAACATGCCGACCTTGCCCGCGAACATCGCGCGGGTGCCGGGCAGCAGCTCCTTGTGCGGTTTGTGCACGCCGGAGCCGAAGAAGACCAGCTGGAGGCGGCCGGCCCCGTCGGTGATGGTGACTTCGAGGCGTCTGCCGCGCCCGCCGTTGAAGGTGAGGACCCGGGCGTCGGCGACCTGTGCGACCACCGTGACGTGTTCGTCGAGCTGGTCCGCGAGCTCGGCGAGCGCGGTGAGCTCGCCCCGCTCCGCGTAGCGTCTCGGGTAGTGGTGCAGCAGGTCGCCGACCGTGTGCAGGCCGAGCTGCTCGGCCAGCACCTTGGCGGTGGCGGGGCCGAGTGTCTTCTTCAGTGGTTCATCGAGCGCGGGCACGTGTTCCATTGCACACCATGGCGCCGACAGTTCCGTGCCCCGACGGTGTCAGCAGGGGCGGTTCGACGCGCTGACGCCCACGCTGACCGAGCCGCCGTACCCGGACAGGGTCAGGGTGTTGGAGCCGGAGGCGGGTACGAAGTAGTTGGCCGGCTGCAGGTGGACGGTGACGCCGGCCGGGATGCCGCCGGGGGCGGAGAGGTTCACCACCTGTGTGGTGCCGGAGGCGCTGGGCACGTGGGCGGAGTCCGAGGAGACCTGGAGTCCGGCCCAGGAAGTCTTGGAGACGGTGAACTTCCAGGTGCTGCCGGCGGGGACGCCGGTGGAGGCGACGGTGAAGGCGAGCTTGCGGTTCCAGGCGGGTCCGACGCAGGTCCAGCCGAGGCCGGCGGCGGTGGCGCGTTCGGGTCCGGGAGCGGGAGCGGCGGTCGCCGCGCCGGCGCCGCCGAGCAGGGTGGCGGCCGACAGCGCGAGGGCGCCCGCCGCGGATAACGCGCGGGACGCGGCTCTCGGGGTTTTCGGCATTCTCATGGGACGTGTCCTCTCGGGGCGTGCCGGGATCTCCGGTTGCCCCGGTCCGGCCTTTCCACGCCGGACCCCCGCCAAACACGCCCACGGGCGCCCTCCGGCCCGGTTATTCGACGCCGATCAGGAGCGGTGCGGAGTGCCGGCCGCCGCGGTAGGTGACGGTGTCCACGGCGAGGTGGCCGTTGCGGACGTACGCCTGGAGGCGTTCGGCGAGCGTGTCGGGCACCTCCGGTCCCAGGACCAGGGTGACCAGTTCGCCGCCGGAGCCGAGCATCCGCTGCAGGACCGCCTCGGCGGTCTCGGGCAGGTCCGCTCCGATGACGGCGACGTCCCCGTCGATCAGGCCGAGCACGTCCCCGGCCTGGCAGATGCCGGCGGAGGTGAAGGACTGCCGTTCGGCGACGGCGAGTTCGCCGTAGCGGGTGGCGCCCGCGGCCGCGGTCATGGCGACCACGTCCTCGTCGAAGCTGCCGTCGGGTTCGTGTACGGCGAGCGCGGCCAGGCCCTGGACGGCGGACCGGGTGGGGATCACGGCGACGCGCACCCCTTCGGCGCGGGCCTGTTCGGCGGCGGCCGCGGCGGCGGCCCGCAGCTCGGTGTCGTTGGGCAGCAGCACGACTTCTCGGGCGTGGGCCCGCCGGATCGCGTCGGCCAGGTCGGCGGCGGCGGGCGGCTGCCCGGGGCGGGCGAGCACGGTGGTGGCGCCCGTTTCCCCGCACAGGGCGGCGAGTCCTTCGCCGGGGACGACGGCCACCACCGCGCGCTGGGCCCGTTCGCCGCGGGCCCGGCGCCGCTCGTCGCCGAAGTGGGTGATGCGGATCCGGTACGGCCGGCCGGCGTCGAGTCCGGCCTCCACGGCCGCGCCGGGGTCGTCTACGTGGACGTGCACGTTCCACAGGCCGTCCCCGCCGACCACGACCAGGGAGTCGCCGAGTCCGTCGAGCCGCTCGCGCAGCCCGGCGACGGCCCCTTCTCCGGCCTCCAGGAGGTAGACCACCTCGTAGGCCGGCCCGCCGTGCTCCTCCGCGCAGGGCTCCGGCGGCACCGGCACGGCCCGTCCGGGCACCGGCTCGGGGCCGAGTTCCTGGCCGGACAGGGCCTGCCAGAGGGCGCCCAGTACGGCGACCAGGCCGAAGCCGCCCGCGTCGACCACACCGGCCCGGGCCAGGACGGCGAGCTGGCCGGGGGTCTTCTCCAGGGCTGCGCGGGCCCCGTCGTACGCGGCGCGGGCCACGGTCGCCACCGGGGTGCCGGCAGCGGCCTCGGCGGCCCGGGCAGCGGCATCGGCGACGGTGAGCATGGTGCCCTCGACGGGGTGCGCGACCGCCTGGTAGGCGGAGGCGGCGGCCCGGGTCAGCGCGTGCGCGAGCCGCTCCCCCGGACCGGTGCCGTCGGTGCCGGCAGCGGTCCCGGTGGCGGGTTCGCCCTCGCCGTCGCCGTCGCTATCGGTGTCCGTGTCGGTGTCGGTGTCGTCGAGTACGTCGGCCATGCCGCGCAGCAGCTGCGCGAGGATCGTGCCGGAGTTGCCCCGGGCCCCGATCAGCGCCCCGTGCGCGTAGGCCCGTACCGCTGCGCCGAGGGAGACGGGGGGTGTTCCCTCGGTCACACCGGCGCAGGTCTCCTCCACCTCCCGGGCGGCCGATTCGACGGTCAGGTAGAGATTGGTGCCGGTGTCGGCGTCGGCGACCGGGTAGACGTTGATCGCGTCGATGTCCTCGCGGGCCCGGCCCAGTGAGGCCAAGGCCAGCGAGCTCCAGGTGCGCACCGCTTCGGCGTCGAGGGTGTGCGGCTCGTGCGGCACCGGGCGTTCCTCCTCCTGCGGGCTGGGGTTCACCGCAGAGTAACGAAGGGCGAGGCGGCGGCTGCCGGGTCCATGGTAGTTTTCTCGGACGGGAGCAGACGTTGTATGCTGCTCCGGTTGCCCGACGAGAGTCGGGCCATCCCCCGGCAAACCACTTCAGATCTCTGATTCCGGTGCGCCGGAATTCACTGTAAGTGCATCTGAAGTCTTTGGAGTGACCTGTGGCTGCCAACTGCGACGTTTGCGGCAAGGGGCCGGGCTTCGGCAACAACATCTCGCACTCGCACCGCCGTACGTCCCGTCGCTGGAACCCGAACATCCAGCGCGTCCGTGCCGTGGTCAGTGGGACGCCGAAGCGCCTCAACGCCTGCACCTCGTGCATCAAGGCCGGCAAGGTCTCGCGCTGACGCTCCCGTCGTAGCGCAGCCCTTCCCGGTTGCCAAGAAGGCCGGTCTACCTCGGTAGACCGGCCTTTTGCCATGTCCGGGCACGGTGCGGAGCCTTCTCCGGAGCCCGGTCCGGGGCGTTCCCGGCGGCGGCCGTCCTGACGGCGGCCGCCGGGTGCTGCCGCCGCTACCGCCGGCGGCGGGACTGCCAGGAGTGGTCCACCGGGCCGATGCCGGCGCCGAGCGGGAAGCCGGCCCGGATCGCGCCCGTGACGTACTCCTTGGCCTCCATGACGGCCTGCGGCACGTCCTGGCCCTGGGCCAGTCCGGCGGCGATGGCGGCGGCGAGGGTGCAGCCGGTGCCGTGGGTGTGCCGGGCGGCCTGCCGGGGCGCCCGCAGCCACAGCTCCTGCACGCCGTCGGTGAGCAGGTCCACCGCTTCCGCGCCGGCGGGCAGGTGGCCGCCCTTGATCAGGGCCCACTCCGGCCCGTAGCCGAGGATCGCCTCGGCGGCCCGGCGCATGCCGTCCTCGTCCTCCACCACCAGGCCGGTGAGCTGCTCGACCTCGTCCAGGTTGGGCGTGGCGACGGTGGCCTCGGGCAGCAGCAGTTTGCGTACGGCGTCCAGGGCGGAGGCGGCCAGCAGCTCGTCCCCGTGCTTGGAGACGCCCACCGGGTCGACCACGGCCGGGGCGTCCGTGCCGGCCAGGAGCCCCGCCACGGTTTCCACCAGGGCGGCGGAGCCGAGCATCCCGGTCTTCACCGCATCCGCGCCCATGTCGTCCACCACGGCCCGGTACTGGGCCGTGACGGCCTCCGGGGGCAGTTCCCAGACCCCGTGGACCCCCAGCGAGTTCTGGGCGGTCACAGCGGTCAGCACGCTCATCCCGTGCACGCCGTGGGCCTGCATGGTCTTGAGGTCGGCCTGGATGCCCGCGCCGCCGCCCGAATCGGATCCGGCGACGGTGAGGCAGAGCGGTGGGGCCTGGGTCATCGCACATGCTCCTCTGTGGTTTCGCCACCGAAGTGGTCCCAGCCTCCGGTGCTGGTCCAGGGGGCGCCGTCCACAGTGACCTGTGGCTGCGCGGAGGGGTTGAGCACTTCGCCGATCACCTTCCAGCGGGCCGGCAGCTTCACGTCCGGCGGGAAGGTCGCCACGATCGCGTGGTCCTCTCCGCCGGTGAGCACCCACTGGAGCGGGTCCACGCCGACGGCCTGGCCGATGTCGAACATCTGGGTGGGGATGTCGATGGCGGCGGAGCGCAGGTCGATGCGGACCTTGCTGGCCTCGGCGATGTGCCCGAGGTCGGCGACCAGGCCGTCGCTGACGTCCGTCATCGCGGTGGCGCCGAGTCCTGCGGCCGCCGGGCCCGCGTGGTAGGGCGGCTCGGGCCGCCGGTGCGCCTCGACGAAGGCGCGCGGGGAGCGGAAGCCGCGGGAGAGCACCGCGAAGCCGGCCGCGGACCAGCCGAGCCAGCCGGTGACGGCGACCACGTCGCCGGGCTGGGCGCCGGAGCGGAGGACCGGCTCGTGGTTGCGGAGGTCGCCGAGGGCGGTGATGGCGACGGTGATGGTGTCGCCGCGGACCACGTCCCCGCCGACCACGGCGGCGCCGGCGACCTGGCATTCGTCCCGCAGGCCGTCCATCAGCTCGGTGGGCCAGGTGACGGGCAGGTCGGCGGGCACCACGAGGCCGAGGAGCAGGGCGGTGGGGACGGCGCCCATGGCCGCGATGTCGGCGAGGTTCTGGGCGGCGGCCTTGCGGCCGACGTCGTATGCGGTGGACCAGTCGCGGCGGAAGTGCCGGCCTTCGAGCAGGATGTCCGTGCTCGCCACGACCCGTCGGTCGGGGGCGGACACCACGGCGGCGTCGTCGCCGGGCCCGAGCCGTACCGCCGGGGTGGTGGTGAGCCGTGAGGTGAGCTCCCTGATGAGCCCGAACTCCCCCAGCTCGCCCACAGTGCCCTTCATCGCTGTGCTCCTTCTGGCCCAGTCCGCTTGCGGTCGCGAGCCGTCACAGCCCTGGGTACCGTCAACAGATACGTCAACTTCTGCTCTTCGTACGCCCCGCTGCGCGCGCCGCCTGATCCCCGGGTCTCCCCGTGGTGCTCGGCGACGCGGTACCGTGGCGTCCCTTCTCCCCCGGGCCCACCCGTTTTCCCAGGGCCCACCCGAAGGGTAGGGGAAATGATCCTCGTGGCCGCCCTGGAGGTTCCGTGGTACAGGCGTACATCCTCATTCAGACCGAGGTGGGCAAGGCGTCTTCCGTCGCCGAAGCCATCGGCCAGATCTCGGGGGTGATTCAGGCCGAGGACGTGACCGGGCCGTACGACGTGATCGTGCGCGCCCAGGCCGACACCGTGGACGATCTCGGCCGCATGGTGGTGGCCAAGGTCCAGCAGGTGGAGGGGATCACCCGCACCCTGACCTGCCCGGTGGTCCATCTGTAGCCCCCGTCTAGTCTTGGCCGGTGATGTCCCACCACCGGCCGGTCCGTCTGCCCGCCCTGCCCGCCCTGGTCGGCGTGCTGGTCCTCGCGGGCTGCACGCCGGGCGTCTCCGATGTCCGGCTGGAGCCGCCGCCCACGCCGCCCGCCGAGGTCGCGAAGCTCTGTGCTGCGCTGCACGAGGAGCTTCCGGACACGGTGGCCGGCCTGGAGCGGACCGAGACGGATCCGCCTTCCGAGCTGACCGCTGCGTGGGGCGGCTCGGCGATCGTACTGCGGTGCGGTATCCCCAAGCCCCAGAAGATGGCGGATCCGAATCAGGACGGCATCAGTGTCAACGGGGTGGCCTGGCTGATGGAGAAGACGGACGACGGGGGATTCCGGTTCACCACCGGGCTGCGGCTGGCCTACACCGAGGTCGTGGTGGACAAGGAGCACGCCAAGGACGCGGGCATGCTGGTCGGCCTCTCGGACACCGTCGCAAGGACGGTGCCCGAGGGCATCTCCTCCTATTGAGGCTCGGTTCGCCTCGGCGCAGGCCGGTCAGCGCAAGCCGGTGGAGCGGCGCAGGGCCGCCTGGATCAGGCGGTCCACCAGCTCCGGGTACTCGATGCCGGACTCCTGCCACATCCGCGGGTACATCGAGATCGGCGTGAAGCCGGGCATAGTGTTGATCTCGTTGATGACGAAGGTGCCGTCCTCGGTGAGGAAGAAGTCGGCACGCACCAGGCCCTCGCAGGAGGCCGCGTCGAAGGCCTCGATGGCGAGCCGCTGGACCTCGGCGGTCTGCTCCGGGGTCAGCGGGGCCGGCACGATCCCCGACGCGGAGTCGATGTACTTCGCGTCGAAGTCGTAGAAGTCGTGGCTGGAGACGGGCGGGATCTCCGCGGGGGCGCTGGCGCGCGGCCCGTCCTCGAACTCCAGCACGCCGACCTCGATCTCGCGGCCGCGCAGCAGCGCCTCCACGATGATCTTCGGGTCGTGGCGCTGGGCCTCCTTGACGGCGGCGGCCAGGCCGGAGATGTCGTCCACCTTGGTGATGCCGATGGAGGAGCCGGCCCGGGCGGGCTTGATGAACAGCGGCCAGCCGTGCTCGCCGGCGAAGTCGAGGATGCGCTCGCGGGCGGCGTCCTCGTCGAGCGCCCACTCGCGGGGGCGGATGGTCAGGTACGGCCCGACGGGCAGCCCGAACGCGGAGAAGACGAGCTTCATGTACTCCTTGTCCTGGCCGACGGCCGAGGACAGGACGCCCGAGCCGACGTACGGGATGCCGGAAAGCTCCAGGAGGCCCTGGAGGGTGCCGTCCTCGCCGTACGGGCCGTGCAGGACGGGGAAGACGACGTCGACTTCGCCCAGGGCCTTGGGAACGGCTCCCGGTTCGGTGTAGAGCACCTCGCGGCTGGCCGGGTCGACCGGGAGGAGCACCGCGCCGTCCTCGGACTCGGCGAGCTCCGCCACGTTGGGGAGCTTGCGGTCGGCGATGGCCATCCGGTCCGGTGTGTCCGCGGTGAGCGCCCAGCGGCCTTCGGGGGTGATCCCGACCGGCAGGACCTCGTACTTGGACCGGTCGATGGACCTCAGCACGGCGCCCGCCGTGACGACCGAGATGGCGTGTTCCGAGCTGCGGCCGCCGAAAACGACGGCCACCCGGGGCTTGCGGCCCTGCTGCTCAGGTGTCTGGGGGAGGTTCTCGCTGCTCATATCGCCACGAGAGTACCCGCTCACGCGTCCGGAAAGGTGTCAGCTCCGTTCCGGTTTGGCGCTGCGTCCCATCAGCTCCTTGAGCGCGACCAGCGGCGGCTTGCCGTGGTGGACGATGTCGACGACCGTGTCGGTGATCGGCATGTCGACCCCGTGCCGGCGGGCCAGATCGGCCACCGACTGGCAGGACTTGACCCCCTCGGCGGTCTGCTTGGTGACCGCGATGGTCTCCTCCAGGGTCATCCCGCGGCCCAGGTTGGTGCCGAAGGTGTGGTTCCGGGAGAGCGGCGAGGAGCAGGTGGCCACCAGGTCGCCGAGGCCGGCGAGGCCGGAGAAGGTGAGCGGTTCCGCGCCCATCGCCAGGCCCAGCCGGGTCGTTTCGGCGAGGCCGCGGGTGATCAGGGAGCCCTTGGTGTTGTCGCCGAGTCCCATGCCGTCTGCGATGCCGACGGCGAGGCCGATGACGTTCTTGACGGCGCCGCCGAGCTCGCAGCCGACCACGTCGGTGTTGGTGTACGGGCGGAAGTACGGGGTGTGGCAGGCGGCCTGGAGGCGGCGCGCCACGCTCTCGTCCACGCAGGCGACGACGGAGGCGGCGGGCTGCCGGGCGGCGATCTCGCGGGCCAGGTTGGGGCCGGTGACCACGGCGACGCGCTCGGCCGGCACCTTGGCGACCTCCTCGATGACCTCGCTCATCCGCTTGGCGGTGCCGAGTTCGATGCCCTTCATCAGGGAGACGAGGACGGTGTCGGGGGCCAGCAGCGGGGCCCATTCGGCGAGGTTGCCGCGCAGGGTCTGGGAGGGGATCGACAGCACGGTGAAGTCGGCGTCCCGGGCGGCCTCGGCCGCGTCGCCGGTGGCGCGCAGGTTCCCGGGCAGTTCGATGCCGGGCAGGTAGTCCGGGTTGGTGCGGCCGGTGTTGATGGCGTCGACCAGCTCCGGGCGCCGGTGCCAGAGGGTCACCTCGCAGCCGGCGTCGGCCAGCACCATGCCGAAGGCGGTTCCCCAGGAGCCCGCCGCGAAGACGGCTGCCTTGACCGGACGTGTCACTTCGTGCCCTCCCCTGCGGCCTTGCGCCGCTGTTCCGCCCGCGCCTTGCGGTGGTCGTACGGCTGCGCGGGGGCCTTCTCGCCGCGCAGTTCCTCCAGCAGGGCGGTGATGGCCGCCATGATGACCTCGGTGGCCTCCTTGAGGACCTCCGGGGTGGGTTCGCGGTCGTAGAACTCGGAGAGGTCGACGGGCGCTCCGGCGAGGACCCGGAGGGTCTTGCGGGGGAACAGCCGCAGCTTGTTCTCCTTGGCGTACGGCGGCATCGCGAGATTGGCGCCCCACTGGGCCACCGGGATGACGGGCGCCTTGGTCATCAGGGCGACCCGGGCGGCACCGGTCTTGCCCTGCATGGGCCACTGGTCGGGATCCCGGGTGAGGGTGCCCTCGGGGTAAAAGGCCACGCATTCCCCGCGCTCGATGGCGTCCACGGCGGCCCGGAATGCGTCCAGGGCGTTGGTGGTCTCGCGGTAGACGGGGATCTGGCCGGTGCCGTGCAGGATCGATCCGACTATGGGCGCCTTGAAGAGCGCGGCCTTGGCCAGCAATCGGGGAACCCGGCCGGTGTTGTACTGGTAGTGCGCGTACGACAGCGGGTCCAGATACGAGTTGTGATTGACGGCGGTGATGAATCCGCCCTCGGCCGGAATGTGCTCCATTCCCCGCCAGTCCCGCTTGAACAGCACTACCAGCGGCGGTTTGGCGATGGCCGCCGCCAGGCGGTACCAGAAGCCGATTCTGCGGCGGGACACTCGGACACCTTCCTCTAGGACCGGTGCGGTGGTGGGGCACCTGGTCGGCCGGACAAGTGTCGCCCCAGGTCCGGTCTCTGTCGAGAACACCGTACGCCCCGCTCACGGCACCGGTCCCCCGGGCTGCCGGGACGAAGGTGACAATGGCCGGGGGGAATACCGAGCGAGGGGCGGGTGAAGGGGTGTGGGGGCCGGCAACGGCGTCTGGAGCCTGGTGGTGCCGCTGAAGCCGCTGGGGGTGGCCAAGAGCCGCCTGGCGGCGGCGGCCGGACCGGACCGGCCCGGGCTCGCGCTGGCATTTGCGCAGGACACCGTGGCCGCGGCGCTGGCCTGCGCGTCCGTCCGGGATGTGGTGGTCGTCACGGATGACCGGCGGGCGGGGGCGGAACTGGCGCGGCTGGGCGCGCGGATCGTGCCGGACGCTCCGGGAGCCGGACTCAACGCGGCGCTGGCCCATGGGGCGGGGGCGGTCCGGGCGGCCCGGCCGGGTGCTGCGGTGGCGGCGATGAACGCGGATCTTCCGGCCCTGCGGCCATTGGAATTGCTACGCGTGCTCGAAAGCGCGGAGGAATTTCCCCGGGCATTTCTGGCGGATGCGGCAGGAATCGGAACGACGCTGCTTTCGGCTGCTCCGGACGTGGAATTGGCCCCCTCGTTCGGCGGGCCGTCGCGGGCCCGGCATTCGGCTTCGGGAGCGGTGGAAATCGCACTCGCGGACGTCGACAGCGTGCGCCGGGACGTGGACACGGGGGCGGACCTGATGGCGGCCGCCGCCCTCGGACTGGGCCGTCACACGGCCCGATACAGTGCGGGTATGCAGGCAACCGCGTACACGTACGACGAACAGACCCACAGCGGCAGTGTGCTGCTGGACGACGGCACTCCGGTGCCCTTCGAGGCGCCGGCCTTCGAGGCGGGCGGCCTGCGACTGCTGCGTCCGGGGCAGCGGGTGCGGATCGAGACGGACGGCGAGGGCAGCGCCCTGCGCATCACCCTCATCACGCTGCAGACCTTCTGAACTGCGCGAACGCACCGCGGGCGGGTCTCCCTGGGTGAGGGAGACCCGCCCGGCGTGTGTGACGGAAGCCCTTACTTCTTGCGGGCAGTGGTCTTCTTCGCGGTGGTCTTGCGCGCCGTCGTCTTCTTGGCGGGCGCCTTCTTCGCGGTGGCCTTCTTGGCCGGCGCGGTCTTCTTGGCGGTGGTCTTCTTGGCCGCCGCGGTGGTCTTGGCGGCCGTCTTCTTGGCGGTCGCCGTGGTCTTCTTCGCCGCCGCCGCCGTCGTCGTCTTCTTCGCGGCTGCGGTGGTCTTCTTCACGGTGGCCTTCTTGGCCGCGGTGGTCTTCTTCGCCGCCGCCGCCGTCGTGGCCTTCTTGACCGCGGCCTTCTTGGCGGTGGTGGCCTTCTTGGCCGCCGCCTTCTTGACCGTGGCGGAAGCGCCGCCGGTCAGGCTGCCCTTGGGCGCCTTCTTGACCGCGACCTCATCACCCTTGGGGAGCTTCTTGGTGCCGCTGACCAGGTCCTTGAAGCCCTGGCCCGCACGGAAGCGCGGAACCGAGGTCTTCTTGACCCGGACGCGCTCACCCGTCTGCGGGTTGCGGGCGTAACGGGCCGGACGGTCGACCTTCTCGAACGAGCCGAAGCCCGTGACCGAGACCCGGTCGCCCGCGACCACCGCGCGGACCATCGCGTCGAGTACCGCATCGACGGCGTCCGCGGCCTGCTGGCGGCCGCCGAGCTTGTCGGCAATCGCTTCTACGAGCTGCGCCTTGTTCACGTCTTCCCCTTCGGAGACATCGCCAGAACGAATGTGTTCAAGCTATTTCGCACGTTAGGCGGATATATACCGCAAATCAAACACGAAACGGGCTAATCACCCTAGTGCCGCAACGCTGTAGGTCGTTGCGGAGTTCCTTCGCATCAGTCGCCTTCAGGGAATCGACCCTCGTCGAGGTCCTTCATCAACCTGTCCAGGCGCCTTGCCGCATCGGCGAGATCGTGCTTCGCCGCGGCCGTGACGACCAACAGCTTCCGGGTCAGCGTCATCCTTACGCCCTCCGGGACTTGCAGTGAGCGCACCTTTGCGTGTGCTTCTTTCAGCCGGTCCGCGACGAGTTCGTAGAGCTCGAGTTGACTGTCGCGTTCCATGCACAGATTGTGCCATCTGGGGCGAGTTGTCGCCTCACGGGGCCTCAACAAACGGCTGTGCCCCCCGCCGGAAGGCGGGGGGCACAGTGTCGGTCGGGTGATCACCCGGGGGCGAATAAGCCCTGATCAGGCTGGAATCAGGCCTGAATCGTGCGGGGCTTGAAGGACGGCCGGGTGCTTTCGTACGTGGCGATGTCCGCTTCGTTCTGAAGGGTGAGCGAGATGTCGTCCAGGCCCTCCAGCAGACGCCAGCGGGCGTTGTCGTCGAGCTCGAACTCGGCCTCGACGCCTGCCGCGCGGACCTGTCGGTCGACCAGGTCCACCGTGATCTCGGCGGCCGGGTCGGCCTCGGTCAGCTCCCACAGCCGGTCGACGGTCTCCTGCGGCAGCACCACGGTCAGCAGACCGTTCTTCAGCGAGTTGCCCCGGAAGATGTCGGCGAAGCGCGAGGAGATGACGGTTTTGAAGCCGAAGTTCTGGAGCGCCCAGACGGCGTGTTCGCGGGAGGAGCCGGTGCCGAAGTCGGGGCCGGCGACCAGCACGGTCGCACCCTGGCGCTCCGGGCGGTTCGTGACGAACTCGGGGTCCTTGCGCCAGGCCTCGAAGAGCCCGTCCTCGAACCCGTCGCGGGTGATCTTCTTCAGCCAGTGGGCCGGGATGATCTGGTCGGTGTCGACATTGCTGCGGCGCAGCGGGACGGCCCGGCCGGTGTGGGTGGTGAAGGCTTCCATGGTTCAGACTCCGGCGGTCGTCGCGGTGGCTTCGGTCAGGTCGGCGGGCGAGGCCAGGTGGCCCAGGACCGCGGTGGCTGCCGCCACCTGCGGGGAGACCAGGTGGGTGCGTCCCCCCTTGCCCTGCCGGCCCTCGAAGTTGCGGTTGGAGGTGGACGCGGAGCGCTCGCCGGGGGCCAGTTGGTCGGGGTTCATGCCCAGGCACATCGAACAGCCCGCGTGCCGCCATTCGGCGCCGGCCTCCTTGAAGACCTTGTCCAGGCCCTCCTCGACGGCCTGGAGGGCCACCCGTACCGAGCCGGGGACGACCAGCATGCGGACGCCCTCGGCGACCTTGCGGCCCTCGACGATGCCGGCGACGGCGCGCAGGTCCTCGATGCGGCCGTTGGTGCAGGAACCTACGAAGACGGTGTCGACCTTGATCTCGCGCAGCGGCTGTCCGGCCGTCAACCCCATGTATTCCAGGGCCTTTTCGGCGGCCAGGCGCTCCGAAGCGTCCTCGTACGAAGCCGGGTCGGGGACGTTGGCCGACAGCGGCGCGCCCTGGCCCGGGTTGGTGCCCCAGGTGACGAACGGGGACAGTGCGGCGCCGTCGATGACGACCTCGGCGTCGAAGACCGCGTCCTCGTCGGTGCGCAGGGTCTTCCAGTAGGAGACCGCCGCGTCCCACTCCGCGCCCGTGGGGGCGTGGTCGCGCCCTTCCAGGTAGTCGAAGGTGGTCTGGTCGGGGGCGATCATGCCCGCGCGGGCGCCGGCCTCGATCGACATGTTGCAGATGGTCATCCGGGCTTCCATCGAGAGCTTCTCGATGGCCTCGCCGCGGTACTCCAGGATGTAGCCCTGGCCGCCACCGGTGCCGATCTTGGCGATGATCGCCAGGATCAGGTCCTTGGCGGTGACGCCCTCGGCCAGCTCGCCGGTGACCGTGATCGCCATGGTCTTGGGGCGGGCCAGCGGCAGCGTCTGGGTGGCCAGCACGTGCTCGACCTGGCTGGTGCCGATGCCGAAGGCCAGCGCACCGAAGGCGCCGTGTGTGGAGGTGTGGGAGTCGCCGCAGACCACGGTGGTGCCCGGCTGGGTCAGGCCCAGCTGCGGTCCCACCACGTGGACGACACCCTGCTCGACGTCACCCAGCGAGTGCAGCCGGACACCGAACTCCGCGCAGTTGCGGCGCAGCGTCTCCAGCTGGGCCCGGGAGACCGGGTCCGCGATCGGCTTGTCGATGTCGATGGTGGGGGTGTTGTGGTCCTCGGTCGCGATGGTGAGGTCGAGGCGTCGGACCTTGCGGCCGGCCTGGCGCAGGCCCTCGAAGGCCTGCGGGCTGGTCACCTCGTGCAGCAGGTGCAGATCAATGAAGAGGAGGTCGGGCTCGCCCTCGGCGCGCCGGACGACATGGTCGTCCCAGACCTTCTCCGCGAGTGTCCTACCCATCGCTTTCCCTCCGGCTCACCGTCCCGGACCCCGTGGTTCGTGGACCCGTACATACAGACTCGCTGGTTCTTGGAAAAATTGAACTTGCGTTTCACAGTGTGAGACGTGAATATCGTTTCATGGACAACTCTAGCGGCGTCGGCGTTCTCGACAAGGCAGCTCTGGTATTGAGCGCACTGGAGTCCGGTCCGGCCACCCTCGCCGGGCTGGTCGCGGCGACAGGGCTCGCACGACCCACGGCACATCGCCTTGCCGTGGCACTGGAACACCACCGGATGGTGGCGAGGGACATGCAGGGCCGGTTCATCCTCGGTCCGCGGCTGGCGGAGCTCGCCGCCGCGGCCGGCGAGGACCGCCTGCTGGCCACGGCGGGACCGGTGCTCACGCACCTCCGGGACGTGACCGGGGAGAGCGCGCAGCTCTACCGCCGGCAGGGCGACATGCGTATCTGCGTGGCGGCCGCCGAGCGGCTCTCCGGCCTCCGGGACACCGTCCCGGTGGGCTCCACGCTCCCGATGAAGGCCGGCTCGGCCGCGCAGATCCTGATGGCCTGGGAGGAGCCGGAGCGGCTCCACCGGGGTCTGCAGGGCGCGCGCTTCACGGCGACGGCCCTGTCGGGCGTACGGCGCCGCGGCTGGGCCCAGTCGATCGGCGAGCGGGAGCCCGGCGTGGCCTCCGTCTCGGCGCCGGTGCGCGGCCCCTCGAACCGCGTGGTGGCGGCCGTCTCGGTCTCCGGGCCGATCGAGCGGCTGACCCGCCACCCGGGCCGGATGCACGCCCAGGCGGTCATCGACGCGGCCGCCCGCCTGAGCGAGGCCCTGCGCCGCTCCGGCTGACCTTCCGGTCCTTTCCCCCCGTCCACTTTCCGGGTCCGGGGGCGCGTACGACGCCGCACACGTCCGAACTCGCGCCTCCGGGCCCGTACTTGCATGCCTCACGGCCGGCCCGGGAAACGAAGAAGCCCCCCGCGACCATGTCGCGGAGGGCTTCTCCTGTGCGTACCCCCGACCGGATTCGAACCGGCGCTACCGCCTTGAGAGGGCGGCGTGCTAGGCCGCTACACAACGGGGGCTTGCTGTTGCAGATCGAAAGGATCTCGACTGCGCTGGGCTACCAGGACTCGAACCTAGACTAAATGAACCAGAATCACTCGTGCTGCCAATTACACCATAGCCCATGGTGGTTTAGACCAGTACCCCCGACCGGATTCGAACCGGCGCTACCGCCTTGAGAGGGCGGCGTGCTAGGCCGCTACACAACGGGGGCCCTAGCGATCCTGCATCGAGACGTCCGGGTGCGACCCTGGAGATCTCGCGGGAAGGATCTGTACCCCCGACCGGATTCGAACCGGCGCTACCGCCTTGAGAGGGCGGCGTGCTAGGCCGCTACACAACGGGGGCAAGCACTGCAAACGCACTGCGCTGGGGTACCAGGACTCGAACCTAGACTAAGTGAACCAGAATCACTCGTGCTGCCAATTACACCATACCCCACCAAAACTCAACCCCCTGGAGGGGGTTTGTTCGGGCGGCGCCTCCGTCCCGGCCTTTCGGCCCGCTCCGGCGGCGCAGAAAGAACATTACCGGATGCCTGACCGTGCTCCAAAACGGGTATCACCGGCCAGCAGCTCCGGGAGCTGTTCGAGACCCGGGATCCGGTGCACGCCCTCCGGTGCGGGGCCGCGGTTGCCGTCCCGGTCCAGCCAGACCGCCACCAGCCCGGCGTCCCTGGCCCCGCGGGCATCGATCTCCGGCTGGTCCCCGACGTACACGACCTCGCCCGGCTCCAGGCCCATCGCCGTGCAGACGGCCAGGAAGGCCCCGGCCTCGGGCTTGCTGAGACCGAGCTCGGCGGCGCACAGCAGCACCTCGAAGCGACTGCGCAGCCCGAGGCTGCGCAGTTTGCGGTCCTGGTTGGCCAGGCTCGAATTGGAGAGCACCCCGTGCCGGTGGGTGCCGGCGAGGGCGTCCAGGGCGGGCAGCACGTCGGGGAACAGCGCCCAGGCCGCCTCGTAATGCTCCAGGTACCGCCCGAACCACGCATCGGCCTCGTCGTCGGCCATTCCGGGCCGGCCCAGGAAGTCCCGCACCCGGTCCCACCGCTGCGCCTGGAAGGACACCTCGCCGACCGCGAACCGCGCCCAGTGCCGCTCCGTGGCCTCCCGCCACTGCACCAGCGCCACCCCGGGCGAGTCGTACAACCCGGCCAGCCCCTGCTCCTCCAGCCACCGCACCAGCCCGGCGGTGTCGGCCCCGGTGTAGTCGAACAGGGTGTCGTCGATGTCCCAGACCACGGCGCGGATCGGCATGTGATCAACGCTACAACGCCGCAGGGGGCGGTCGCCGGAAAATTCCGGGAACCGCCCCCTGCGGGGACGCTGCGGTACGGCTCAGGCCGCGAGCTTCGACAGGGCCGCGTCGATGCGGGCGAGGGTCTTGTCCTTGCCCAGGATCTCCAGGGACTCGAACAGCGGGAGGCCGACCGTGCGGCCGGTGACGGCCACCCGGACCGGGGCCTGGGCCTTGCCCAGCTTCAGGCCGTGGGTCTCGCCGGCGGTGAGGACCGCCTGCTTGAGGGACTCCGGGTCCGACCAGTCGGCCGCGGCGAGGTTCTCCCGGGCGGTGGCCAGCAACGCCGCCGGGTCGCCCTTCATCGCCTTGTCCCAGGACGGCTGGTCGAAGACCGGCTCCGGCAGGAACAGGAAGTCGACGTTGGCCGTGATGTCCGACAGGACGGTCAGCCGGGTCTGGGCGTGCGGGGCGATGGCCTCCCAGGCCGCCTGGTCGAAGTCCTCCGGCGCCCAGGGGGCGTGCGGGGCCTTCAGCCACGGGGTGCAGGCCTCCGCGAAGGCCTTCGGGTCGAGCCGGCGGATGTGCTCGGCGTTGATCGACTCGCACTTCTTCAGGTCGAAGCGGGCCGGGTTGGCGTTGACGTCCGAGATCTCGAACTTCGCGACCATCTCGTCGATGGAGAACAGGTCCTGGTCCGCGGAGAAGGACCAGCCCAGGAGGGAGAGGTAGTTCAGCAGGCCCTCGGGCAGGAAGCCGCGCTCGCGGTACAGGTTGAGCGAGGACTCCGGGTCGCGCTTGGAGAGCTTCTTGTTGCCCTCGCCCATCACGTACGGCAGGTGGCCGAAGGAGGGGATGCCGGTGGCGACGCCCAGCTCCATCAGCGCCTTGTAGAGGGCGATCTGGCGGGGGGTGGAGGACAGCAGGTCCTCGCCGCGCAGTACGTGCGTGATCTCCATGAGCGCGTCGTCGACGGGGTTGACGAGCGTGTACAGCGGCGCGCCGTTGGCCCGCAGGATGCCGTAGTCGGGCACGTTCTCCGGGGTGAAGGTCAGCTCGCCGCGGACCAGGTCGGTGAAGGTGATCGGCTCGTCGGGCATGCGGAAGCGGACGATGGAGGTCCGGCCCTCCGCCTCGTACACGGCGCGCTGCTCGTCGGTCACGACGCGGCACATGCCGTCGTAGCCGGACGGCCGGCCCTCGCGGCGGGCGAGCTCGCGGCGCTCGTCGAGCTCCTCGGCGGTGCAGTAGCAGCGGTAGGCGTAGCCGCCGTCGAGCAGGCGCTGGGCGACGTCCGCGTAGATGTCCATCCGCTGGGACTGGCGGTACGGGGCGTGCGGGCCGCCCACCTCGGGGCCCTCGTCCCAGGTGAAGCCGAGCCAGCGCAGCGAGTCCAGCAGCTGGTCGTACGACTCCTCGGAGTCGCGCGCAGCGTCGGTGTCCTCGATGCGGAAGACGAACGTGCCGCCGTGGTGGCGGGCGAAGGCCCAGTTGAACAGGGCCGTGCGGACCAGACCCACGTGGGGGTTGCCGGTCGGCGAGGGACAGAAACGTACGCGGACGTTCGCGTTAGCCACGCTTGATCACCTTGTTGGCGAGAGTGCCGATACCTTCGATGGTGACGGCGACCTCGTCGCCGACGTTGAGGGGGCCGACTCCGGCCGGGGTCCCCGTGAGGACGACGTCGCCCGGGAGCAGCGTCATGGCCTCGGTGATGTGGACGATCAGGTCCTCGATGGAGCGGACCATCTGGCTGGTGCGGCCGAGCTGCCGCTGTTCGCCGTTGACCGTGCACTCGATCGCCAGGTCGGCCGGGTCGAGCTCGGTCTCGATCCAGGGTCCGAGCGGGCAGGCGCTGTCGAAGCCCTTGGCCCGGGCCCACTGCTTCTCGCGCTGCTGGACGTCGCGCGCGGTGACGTCGTTGGCGCAGGTGTACCCGAGGATGACGTCCTTGACGCGCTCGCGCGGGACCTCGCGGCACATGCGGCCGATGACCACGGCGAGCTCGGCCTCGTGGTGGAGGTCCTGGGAGAAGGACGGGTAGGTGATGGGGTCACCCGGGCCGACCACCGAGGTGGAGGGCTTGAAGAAGGTGATGGGGGCGTCCGGCACTTCATTGCCGAGCTCCGCCGCGTGCTCCGCGTAGTTGCGGCCGATGGCCACGACCTTGTTCGGGAGCACGGGCGGCAGCAGCCGGACCTTGCTCAGCGGAACCTTCGTGCCGGAGAGCTCGAAGTCCGCGAACGGGATGCCCTTGATGATGTCGAGGACGAGTTCGTCGGGGGCGGTGCCCTCCACGGCGCCGAAGGCGACATTTCCGTCGATCGAGAATCTGGCGATGCGCAAGGGTCGCGCCTGCCCCTCTTGTTTCCGCTGGCTGGAGTCTGCGTGTCCAGGCTAACGCGGTCGAGGGGCCCGTCCTGCGCCGATTACTGCGCGGCGGCGACGGGGGCGGTCATCAGGACGGTGCGCCGGGGGTTGGCGGTCTGGGTCGGCAGCTCGACCGCGTGCTCCGGGGCCTCGACCGCCTGCAGCTCCTCGGCGTCCTTGAGGTGCGCGAGGGTGGTGCGGCGGGGGTTGGCTATGTTGCGGAACATCATGGTCGTCTTCATCGGAGTCTTTGACCCTCGTCGGTGAGTGGGGTGCCCTCGGGCGCCGGTTGTCGGATGTGCCATCGCTGTAAAGGGCAAGGCTAAACATCTGAATCCCCGCGAGAACCGGTAAGTAATGGCCACGGGTATGTGAGTTTGCTCACGAGCGACCGGGCATTATGGACATAACGGCTAGTCACATGGCCCCGCGGAAACGGACATTGCGCCACTGAATGCTCCATTCCGCTCCTGATCATCTTTACTGGGACACCCGACGGGCCTCGGCGATTCCGGAATCAAAGTCCGATTCATCCATAAAACGTGTCCACAGCCCGTAGTTCGGCTGACACGAGCCGTGACCGACTCTCCGGCCGGGCCCACGCACCTTGTTGGAGATCCCCCACTGTGCTGGAATTCGCGGGACCGCCGCGGGAATCGACGGAAATCAACGAGAGACGCGCGGTCACCGACGACCACCAAGGGGCCGACCGGTGCCCCAGAACTCGACACCGTCCCACCGCTCGCCCGGTGGGACGCCTGGTCCAGAGGTTGCGACGCTAGTGCAGGGACGTTTCAAGAGGGATGGCAGCGCTGCGGCGGAGCAGGAGCCGCGCGGCGGGACCGACCGTGGCTCCTCGCCCCAGCACGCCCAGAACCGCGGGCCGGGCGCCGAAGGTGTCCGCACTGCCTCTGCCGCCGACGCGGCGAAGGGCAAGGGCAGGAAGGCCAAGGCAGCCAAGCCCGCGAAGGCGGGCAAGGCCGGCAAGGCCGGAGCCGCTGCCGACGAGTCGCTCGTACAGGACCAGGCGATACCGAAGGCCCCCAGTGGGCCCGGCTCCCGTCTCGCCCTGCAGAACTGGCGCATCAGCACGCGACTGCTGTCGCTGCTGACCCTGCCCGTCGTCGCCGCCACCACGCTGGGCGCCGTACGAATCAACGACTCGCTCAACGAGATCGAGCAGCTGGAGCACATGCAGCTGCTGACGACCATGACCCGGCAGGCCACCAACCTGGCCTCCGCGCTCCAGGAGGAGCGCGACCTGTCGGCCGGTCCGCTCAGCAACAAGAAGGTCGCCAGCGAGGTCGAGACGATCCGTGAGCAGACCGACTCCGCCACCGCCGCCTTCGCCGCCGCCACGGACAGCATCGACGAGCAAGAGGACAAGGACGAGACCCTCAAGTCGATCCGCAGCAACGTCCTGCAGATCAGCCGGCAGATCGACGGGCTGCAGGACGTCCGCAAGGACGCGTACAAGAACGGCTCCCAGCAGACCGTCTCCCAGTACAACGGCCTGATCGTCTCGCTGCTGTCACTCTCCCAGGACATGGCGCAGGCCACCTCCAGCCCCGAGATGATCAAGCGCACCCGTGCGCTGGCGTCGTTCTCCTCCGCCAAGGAGTACGCCTCCATCCAGCGCGCGATGATCGCCGCGGCGCTCCCCCAGGACCCCTCCCTCCCGGGCAACCTGCAGGAGAACGACCGGCTCTACGCCTACTCGGCGTACCGCAACTACGAACAGGCGATGAACACCTTCGCCCTGGTCTACCAGGGCAAGGCCGAAGAACTGCTGCAGCCGCTGGGCGAGGGCAACGCCGAGATCGCCTCGGCCGACAGCTACGCCGGCCGGGTGCTGAGGAACCAGGGTCAGATCGGCAAGGAGAAGAACCGGTCCTGGCGTGACTGGTACGACTCGGACGACAACAAGATCCAGGCCATGAAGACCATCGAGCTCACGCTGCTCGAGGAGATGGAACAGAAGGCCCGCGAGCTCAAGAACGAGGCCCAGCAGGACGCCCTCATCAACGGTGCGCTGATCCTGCTCGTCCTCGGTGTCTCGCTGGTCGGCGCCTTCATCATGGCCCGGTCCATGATCCGTTCGCTGCGGCGGCTCCAGGACACCGCGACCCGGGTCGCCCAGGACCGGCTGCCCGAGCTCGTCAAGCAGCTGTCCGAGTCCGACCCGCAGGACGTGGACACCTCCGTGGAGTCGGTCGGTGTGCACTCGCGCGACGAGATCGGCCAGGTGGCCGCGGCCTTCGACGACGTGCACCGCGAGGCCGTCCGCCTCGCCGCCGAGCAGGCCCTCCTCCGGGGCAACGTCAACGCGATGTTCACCAACCTCTCGCGCCGTTCGCAGGGTCTCATCCAGCGCCAGCTCTCGCTGATCTCCGAGCTGGAGTCCCGCGAGGCCGACCCGGACCAGCTGTCCTCCCTCTTCAAGCTCGACCACCTCGCGACCCGTATGCGCCGGAACGGCGAAAACCTCCTCGTCCTCGCGGGCGAGGAGCCGGGCCGCCGGTGGACCCGGCCGGTCCCGCTGGTCGACGTCCTCCGTGCCGCCGCGTCCGAGGTGGAGCAGTACGAGCGCATCGAGCTGGCGTCGGTCCCCTCGACCGAAGTGGCCGGCCGGGTCGTCAACGACCTCGTGCACCTGCTCGCCGAGCTGCTGGAGAACGCGACCTCGTTCTCCTCCCCGCAGACCAAGGTCAAGGTCACCGGTCACGCGCTGCCGGACGGCCGGGTGCTGGTCGAGATCCACGACACCGGCATCGGCCTGTCCCCCGAGGACCTGGCCGCGATCAACGAGCGGCTCGCGGCGCCGCCGACCGTGGACGTCTCGGTCTCCCGCCGCATGGGCCTGTTCGTGGTCGGCCGCCTGTCCCTGCGACACGGCATCCGGATCCAGCTGCGTCCCTCCGACTCCGGCGGTACGACCGCCCTCGTCATGCTTCCCGTGGACGTCGCCCAGGGCGGCCGCAAGCCCGGCCCCGGCGGCCAGGGCGGTCCCGGCGGCCCCGGTGGGCAGCCGGGCGGTCCCGGTGCGCAGGCTTCGGTGCCCGGTGGGCCCGGACGCCAGCCGGTGGGTGCCGGTCCGCAGCGCGGCCAGGTTCAGGGCGGGGCCCAGCGCGCCGCGCTGCCCGGCCGGGACGGCCAGCAGGGCGGGCGCCCGCAGAACTCCGGGCCGCAGGGCGGTCCCGGCAGCCAGGGCGGTCCGGGTGCTCCCGGCGGCCAGGGCCAGAACGCCTTCGGGGCCGGCGGTCCGGTGCAGGGCCGCGGCCCGGCCGGCGGCCAGCAGCTTCCGGGCAACCAGGGTCGCGGCGGCTTCGGCGGTAACGCCGGGAACGCCCCGTCCGGCGGCCCGCAGGCCCGTCCGGTGCCGGCTCCGTCCGCGGGCGGCCCCGCCGGCTTCCCGCAGGGCAACGGCTTCGAGCGGCCGCAGGCTCCGGCCCCCGGGCAGGCCGCACCGCAGCAGCAGTCCCCCGCGGCGCCGCAGGCTCCGGCCCCGGCCCGTGGCCCCCGTCCGCAGCTGCCCCCGCGGGGCGGCGCGCCGCGTCCGGAGCTTCCGGGCGCCGGAGGCGGCCCCGCAGGGCTGCCGCCGGCCACCAGCTGGGGTGCCGACCAGGCCCGCCGCGGCGGCCCGGACGTACCCCGCGGTCACGACGAGCTGACCGGCCCCGGTTCCACGGCCGAGTTCCCCCGACCCGACTTCAACGCCCCGCTCCCGCAGGGCAACAGCACCACGGGCCAGTTCGAGCGCCCGGACGTGCGCGGCCCGCTGGACCCGGCGGCCACCGGCCAGTTCGCCCGCCCCGACCTCGGTCAGGGCAACGGCAGCACCGGCCAGTTCGCCCGGCCGGACGTCGCGACCCCGCGGGCCGGCGGCCCCGGTGTCGGCTCGTACGGCAACACGGCCCAGCCCGGTACGCAGGCGCCCCACACGCCCGTACCGGCACCGCGGGCCGATGCTCCGCGCCTGCCGCAGGCCCACCAGCCGGAGGCGCTGCCGCCGGCCCCGAGCCACGGTGACGGCCGCAGCCCCATCTTCGACACCCTGGAGTCGAACTGGTTCCGGCAGGAGGGCGGCGGCGAGCCGCAGCCCCCGGCGCAGGGACCGTCCGCACCCCAGCAGCCGCAGCAGGGTGCTCCGGCTCCGCGGCCGGCGCAGGACCGGCAGCAGCCGCTGCCGCAGCGCGGCCAGGAGCGGGCTGCCGAGCCCGCCGCCCAGACCACCGGCGCCACGCCGACGGTGAGCTGGCGGTCCTCGCCGAACGACGAGCTGATGCGGCAGGCCGAGCGCGTGCGCCAGCCCGCGGCCGGCGGTGTGACCACTTCGGGTCTGCCCCGCCGGGTGCCGCGAGCGAACCTCGTGGCCGGTACCGCCCAGCAGCAGGCCGACGCCCAGGCGGGACCGCAGGTCTCGCGTGCGCCGGACGATGTGCGCGGCCGTCTCACCAACCTCCGTCGGGGTATCCAGCAGGGTCGACAGGCCGGCAACAGCGGCCCGGCGACCGGCAGTTACCACGTCGACCCCACTTACCAGCAGGAGCGATAGTTGAGTTCGATGAGCCAGGCGGCGCAGAACCTGAACTGGTTGATCACCAACTTCGTGGACAACACCCCCGGGGTGTCCCACACGGTGGTGGTCTCCGCCGAC